>NZ_JBIKHV010000022.1:0-31737 GCF_044361985.1 Limnohabitans sp.
GGGGGGTTTCGTTTTGGGCCCCCCCCCCCCCTCCGGCGCCCCCCGGCCCCCCCCCCCCCCCCCCCACACTACACCCGCCAAAACCCACGCAAAACCCAAACGACAACCACCAAAAACCCAACCCACCAATAGCGGACAATCACCCCTTAAAAAGCTGCCTAACCCCCCGTGTCCCCCCATCTCCCCATCCTGCGCGAAATTTTTGGTTACGACGCTTTTCGTGGCCCGCAGCAAGCCATCATTGACCATGTGGCCGCTGGGGGCGATGCGCTGGTGCTCATGCCCACGGGCGGGGGCAAGTCGCTGTGTTACCAGATTCCCGCCATTGCACGCCAGCGTGCAGGCCATGGCATCACGGTGGTGGTCTCACCCCTGATTGCGCTGATGCATGACCAGGTGGGCGCGCTGCACGAAGCGGGTGTGAGCGCCGCGTTTCTCAATTCCACCCTGACCAGCGAAGAAGCCAGCGACATCGAGCGGCGCTTGCTGCGTGGCGACATCACGCTGTTGTATGCCGCACCCGAGCGGGTGACCAACGGCCGCTTTCTGGCGCAGATGGATTCGCTGCAAGAACGCGGTCTGCTGAGCCTTTTTGCGATTGACGAGGCACATTGCGTGAGCCAGTGGGGCCACGACTTCCGGCCCGAATACCGCGGCCTTTCGGTGCTGCACGAGCGCTACCCCGGCGTGCCCCGTGTAGCGCTCACAGCGACTGCCGATGCGCTGACACGCGCCGACATCGTCGAGCGCCTGCAACTCGAAAGCGCCGAGCTGTTCATCAGCAGCTTTGACCGCCCCAACATCCGCTACACCATCGTCGAAAAAAAAGAGGCCAGCACCCAACTGCTGCGCTTCATCGAGCGCGAACACACCGAGGAGGCGGGCGTCGTCTATTGCCAGTCGCGCAAACGGGTCGAAGAGATCGCGGCGATGCTGTGCGAGGCGGGCGTCCATGCGCTGCCCTACCACGCGGGACTGCCCGCCGACATGCGCCAGCGCCACCAGAACGAATTTTTGCGCGAGGAAGGTGTGGTGATGGTGGCCACCATCGCGTTCGGCATGGGCATCGACAAACCTGATGTGCGCTTTGTGGCGCACCTGGACATGCCCAAAAACATCGAAGGCTACTACCAAGAGACCGGCCGTGCCGGGCGCGATGGTCTAGCGTCCGATGCCTGGATGGCTTATGGCCTGCAAGACGTGGTGAACCAGCGTCGCATGATCGACGAAAGCCCGGCGGGCGAAGAGTTCAAACAAGCCATGCGCGGCAAGCTCGACGCACTGCTGGCCCTGGCCGAAGCGACCGACTGCCGCCGCGTGCGCCTGCTGAGCTACTTTGACGAAACCTACAAAGGCCAAACCGAGAGCAGCCAGGGCGTGTACATGCCGTATTGCGGCAACTGCGACAACTGCCTTCACCCCCCCGACGTGTGGGATGGCACCGATGCGGCGCGCAAATTGTTGTCCACCGTTTACCGCACCCATCAGTCGAGTGGCCACAGCTTTGGCGCAGGCCACACCATGGACATCGTGCGCGGCAAGAAAACCGACAAGGTGGTCCAGCGCGGCCACGAAAGCATCAGCACCTTTGGCTTGGGGGCCGAGTACAGCGAACAGCAACTGCGCGCGGTGATGCGGCAATTGATCGCGGTGGGCGCTTTGCAGGTACACACCGAAGACGGCTTCAGCACACTGCACCTGACCGACGCTTCGCGCGCTGTTCTCAAAGGCGATGTGCCCGTGCAATTGCGCGAATCCACCAGCCAGCGCGCCGACAAGCGCACACGCCCTCGCGCCCAGAGCCCGGCTGCGGCCAATCTGGGGCAAGACGCATTGGTGCGCTACATCAACCTCAAGGCCTGGCGTGGCGAAGTGGCCAAGGAGCACAACCTGCCTGCGTATGTGATCTTCCACGACGCCACACTGGCCGCGATTGCCGAACACGCCCCGCAAAGTCTGGGTGACCTGCAAGGCATCAGCGGTCTGGGTGTGAAGAAACTCGAGGCTTATGGCGCGCAGGTGCTGCGGGTGTGCAACGGAGCGGCCTGATCACTTGCGCACGGCAGGCACTTCAACCGGCAGGCCCTCGGCACGCCACATCAGGTAAAGCGCCAGTTGCCTCATTTCAGTGGCGCCCCAAGGGGGGATTTCAGCGCGAACACCAGCGTAACAACTGCGCAGACGCCGCTCCAGTGAACCCGGTTTTTGCCATTCCAGGCGGTACACCGGGTGCGCATTGGGTTGGCCCTGGCTCAAAATATCGGTGTACAGGCGTTGGCCAAAATGCTGGTCGTGGCATTGCGCACAAGACAAATTGAGTTGCCCCTGGCGCTGCACGAACAAGCTCGCACCCGCCTGAAAATGGGCACGCGCTGCCCCGTCAATGTCCACGCGCAATGGCAAGCCCTTGGAGGCTTGGGTGACGAGCAAGCTCAGGCCCAGCAAAGCATCGGATTCGGGCGGCATGGGCGCAGCCTGCTGGTGCCGGGTGCTGCAGTGGTTGATGCGGTCTTCCAGGTTAAACAATCGGCCGCTCGCAGGGTCAATGGCGGGGTAACGCGTGGCCACGCCTTTCATGCTGCTCACATTGCCATGACAACTCAAGCAGGCTTTACCGTTGACGGCACTGGCGCGGCCCCACAGCGCGGCGCCCTGGCTTAGCCACAACTGGGCCGGGTTGGCAAATTCATCGGCCTGCAGGGCTTGAACATCCTTGCCCGAAAAATACAGCCCCGATTTCAAGTCTGACAAAGGCAAAGCACGGCTGAAAGGAAGGGGCTGGGCCATGACGACCTGTAGCGCCATGACCGCCATTGCCGCCAGCGCCACCAGCGCCACCAGCGCCAACCTTAGACGGCCAGTCATCGCACTCACCTCGAAGGCGATGGCAGGACCGTCATGGTCTGCCGAAACTCGCCTCGTTTGCCGCGGTCATCCTCCCATTGAACGCGCATTTCAGCCGTTTCTGATGCACGCACGAAAAATTCGAAAAGAGGGTTGGCGGCAATTCCCGAAGAGGGCTCGACCCGAAACACTTCTTGTTGACCCAATGTGCAAGTCAGCAAAATGACCACGTTGCGCGGCACCAACTTGCCCAACAGGTCGTACAAATAACCTGTGTCCATGGGGTGCTGCACCAGCAGGCGTACCTTCACCACCTCACCTGCAGTGATGCGCTCAGGCCAATGGATCCGCGCCAGGTTCATGACGCGTCCACGCAGGCCGACTCGGTGACGATGATGTCCATCTGCCCGAAACGGAACTCACCACTGGACAAACGCGCCAGCGCGACCACGGTTTGTGAACCGGCCAGGCGCACACGCGTCGACACCTCGGCACGGCCATTCCAGGGCCCCAGCTGAAAAACGGCCATGCGCGTGACCGGGTTGCGTTGCGACAACAAATGCACATGGGTCACATGGTCTTGCGCGGTCATGGGGCTTTGCACCTGGACGCCCAGTGGCACCAGAGAACCGTTGTCGGCCAGGATCGGGGCGATGATGCGCACATCACGCTCCAGCAGTTTGCCGCCTTGCGTGATCGGCTCGAGCATTTGCGCCAAGCTCATCAATTGTCCGGATTCCATCTTCTGGGCCTGTGCGGGCCAAGCCTGCAAAGCCGCCCAGGCCAGGCCCAGGCGCGCACTGTGCTGCAGCCAGATTCGGCGCGAAGTTTGCACAAATTTCATGGGGCGATCACTGGGGTTCGGACTGTCGGTTGAAACAGGTAACTGAGGATGTCTTCCAGGGCCTGCGGGGTCAAGACGGTTTGCCCCTGCAGGCCCACTGCAACATTGTGCAGGCCTTCGGTGCTGAGGTAGGCGGGCATGATGGTTTGCGGGTTGAAGCGCCGTGCATCAGCGATGTGCAAGCGGGCTTGCGAGAGTGTGCTGCGCTCGGCCAGGCCGTGCAAAGAGGGTCCGAGTGCCCCACCTGCGGGCAAGCCTGGAATCTGGTGACACAGCACGCAACCCGTGTCCTGCCTTTGCAAAAGCAAGGCGCGCCCCCGCTCTACCGAGGCGGCCGCCCTTTCTGTGGTCACCGGCGCTTGCGCCCAAGCCTGTGCGAGCCCGGCACAGCCCGCCAGGCTCCAGGCCAGTGCGGCTGCAGACAGCTTCATGCACGTGCCAAACTCAGCCCATGGTTTTTCAGCGGCAAAGAACGAATGCGTTTGCCCAAAGCGGCCGAAATCGCATTGACCAAAGCAGGCGCCAAAGGCGCCTGTGCAGGTTCGCCCACGCCGCCCCAGAATCCGCCTGTGGGCGCAATCACCACCTCCACCTTGGGCATTTCGTTCAAACGCATCATGCGGTAGTCGTGAAAGTTCGATTGCTCGACACGCCCTTCCTTGATGGTGTTTTCGCCCCAGAAAATGGCCGTGAGCCCATGCACCACGCTGCCCTGAAACTGGGCCACGATGTTGTCGGGGTTGACGGCATAACCCGGGTCGATGCCGATCACCACCCGATGAATCTTGACTTCGTTCTTGGCATTGACCGAGACCTCGCACACACACGCCGTCCAGCTGCCATAGCCATCGGTGACGGCCACGCCACGGGACATCCCGGCCACCGGCTTTTTATCCCAGCCCGCAGCTTGGGTCACGGCCAACAAGATGGCCCGGTCACGGTTGGCTTTTTCGTTGTTGGGCAACATGGCGAGGCGATAGGCCACCGGGTCCTGCCCTGCGGTCTGGGCCAACTCGTCAATGAAACATTCGCGTCCGTAAGGGTTTTGTGAATGCCCCACCGTGCGCCAGAAACCCACCGGCACATTGGTGTTGCGCTGGGCATAGTCCACCAAGGTGTTGGGAATGTCGTAAGGGTGGTCATTGAAGCAGGCGACCGCCTGGCCATCCACCCCCTTGGGCAAGGGCAGCTTGAGCAACGTGGCCAGAATGGAGGGGGCGCTGACCCGAATGTGCAACGCATCCACCTTGCCACTGGCGTTCAGCCCCGCCTTGAAACGCATCAGGCTGGCGGGCCGGTACAGGCCATGCTGGATTTCTTCTTCACGGGACCACAGCATCTTGATGGCTTTGCCTGGCATGGCCTTGGCGATCGTGACGGCCTGGCGCGTGAAGTCTTGCGGGCTCTTGCGACCCAAACCGCCGCCCAGCTGCATCGGGTGCACTTTAACGTTGGCTTGCGGCACACCTGCGGTGGCCGCACCCACGGCCAGGGTGGCCTCGGGGTTTTGGGTCGAGCACCAGATGTCCAGCTTGTCGCCCTGCAACCAAGCAGTGCAGACCATGGGCTCCATGGTGGCGTGGGCCAGGTAGGGCGTGAAGTACTCGGCCTCGACCACTTTGGCGGCTTTGCCCATCGCCTCGATGGTTTGGCCATCGTTGCGGGCCACAGCCAGTTCGGTCTGTGCCATGCCCGCCTTGAAATGGGCCATGATGGCCGCACTGCTCAGCGTGCCGTGCTCGCCCACATCCCAATCCACAGCGACTTCGCGCAAAGCTTCCTTGGCGCGCCACCAGTTGTCGGCCACCACAGCCACAAAGGTGCCCAGATTGAGCACCTTGACGATGCCCCGCCGGTTTTCAACCTTGGAGGCATCCATGGTCTTGACCGTGCCATTGAAGACAGGGCAGGCGGCGATTGCCGCATGCAACATGCCGGGAACTTGTGCATCAATGCCATAGCGGGTGCGCCCCGTGACAATGTCGGGAATGTCCACACGCGGAATGGGCTTGCCGATCAGCGTCCAGTCTTTCGGGTCTTTGAGTTTGACGTCTTTGGGGGCTTCCAGTTTGGCGGCCGCAGCGGCCAGCTTGCCGTAGCTCAGGCTGCGCTTGCTGGGCATGTGGGTGACTTTGCTCAATGCGGCCTTGCATTCGCTGGCGGGCACGCCCCACTGCTGGGCCGCCGCTGCAACCAGCATCTCGCGCCCCGTGGCGCCTGCCTTGCGCAGGTATTCCTGAGAATTGCGGATCGTTCGGCTGCCCACCGACGCCATGTCGCCATAGGCCCGCTTGGTGCGCAGGTTTTCATGCGCTGTGGCGTATTCAACGCGGACTTTTTTCCAGTCGGCTTCAAGTTCTTCGGCAATGATCATGGGCGCCGAGGTCATGCTGCCCTGGCCCATTTCTGCACGGGCGTAACGGATGACGATGGTGTCGTTGGGCTCAATTTCAACCCACACATTCAGCTGCGGCGTATCGGCCGCCTGCGCTGACTGCGGCACAAAGAATCCCACCGACAAACCCGCCGCAGCAGTGCTGGTGACTTTCAGGAAATGGCGGCGGTCCATGCCGGCGTTCAGGTCTGGGGTGCTCATGCGCGGGTCCCTTTCTTGGCGGCAGCGTGGATGGCGGTACGGATGCGGGCATAAGTGCCACAGCGGCAGATGTTGCTCATGGCCGCATCGATGTCTTCATCGGTGGGCTTGGGCTTTTTCTTGAGCAGGGCCACCGCAGCGAGCATCTGCCCACCCTGGCAGTACCCGCACTGAGGCACTTGGTGGTCGATCCAGGCCTGCTGGACGGCATGCAGCTTGCCTTTGTCGGCCAGGCCTTCAATGGTGATGACCTTTTGCCCTGCCGCTCCCGACACCGGGTAGGCACAAGAGCGGACCGGCTCCCCGTTGACCAGCACCGTGCAGGAGCCGCATTGCGCGATACCACAGCCAAATTTGGGCCCCTTGATGTCCAGCTCATCGCGCAAAGCCCAAAGCAAAGGCATTTCAGGTTCAACATCCAGCGCGTGATTTTTACCGTTGACGTTCAGTTTCATAAAGAGTGACTCCTTGTGCTCAGCAACAGCTTTGCACTGTGGCGAGAAGACCCCTTTTGTGCAACCGGGAAACAACCCAAAGCTTGCGAAACAGCCCTTACCAAGTCACATCCGAGACTTTTGCTTCGAGCGCGTCTGAAAGCAAGCTGAGCCGCTTCAAACCTCTCCGTCTTGATAGCCAGCTTCTCGCTGGTGACGAATACGGGCCACCATGACCCGGTCCAAGGCATCGTCCCAGGCATAGCGCGCCAAATAACCGCTGCGCCTGCGAGAAATGATCAGCTCACGCAAACCACCTTCCACCGGGCGACCAATACCGGATTGGTGGGTCAACACTTGCAAAGCGTCCAAGATGAAATCGAGCAGTTCCCCAGCCAAGGGGTCTTCTGACTCGTGCAAAAAATTTTCCAGCCGCACCAAATCCTGAAATGCTGCCGGGCTTAGAAATACGGTGCTCACACCTCAGCCCATTTTTTTCGGTTGCAAGGGTGCAGGCGGCGCGCTCTGTCCCTGACGATGCGCTTTGAGTTGAGAAAAATAGTGTCGGACATCGTCCAGCGCATGACCTGTACCGCTGGCCTTCATGTTGGCCAGCGCATCCGCCGAGTCTTGTGCAAATGTTTGCCGCAAGCGCTTGCGCTGCGCGGCATCGGCCAGCGTGCTCAGCATGAAAGCGTGCAGGCTCATGCCCATTTGCTTGGCATCCTCTTCAAGCTGCAGCTTGAGCGCGCTGGGCAGCTTGAGGCTGGTGGGGATGCTGGCCGAAATAGCGGCAGAAGTGGCGGTCATGGCAAACTCCGTTTCTTTCGGTAGTCAAAAGTGACTACCTGGGACGATTTTACACAGCAATGGCTATAGCGCCAGTTGCTCAATCCACCTGAATCGCCCCACGCCGGATCTGATCGCGTTCCAGGCTTTCAAACAGCGCCTTGAAGTTGCCTTCGCCAAAGCCCTCATCGGCCTTGCGCTGAATGAACTCAAAGAACACGGGGCCGAGCAGCGTCTGGCTAAAAATTTGCAGCAGCAAACGCTTTTCACCATTCGCGGTCGAGCCATCCATCAAAATGCCGCGTGCCTGCAATTCGGGCACCGGTTCGCCATGGCCTTTGAGGCGCTCTTCGAGCATTGCATAGTAGATGTCATTGGGTGCGGTCATGAGCGGAATCCCCGCCATCTGCAAAGCGTCCACGCTCTTCAAAATGTCGTCGGTCAAGAGGGCAATGTGCTGGATGCCTTCGCCGTTGAACTGCATCAGGAACTCTTCAATCTGCCCGCCTGTCTTGCCTGACTCTTCGTTCAACGGGATGCGGATCATGCCGTCGGGTGCGGTCATGGCGCGGCTGGTGAGGCCGGTGTGTGTGCCCTGGATGTCGAAGTACCGAATCTCGCGGAAGTTAAAAATCTTTTCGTAGAACTGGCCCCAGAAAGCCATGCGGCCCTTGTACACGTTGTGCGTCAGGTGGTCGATGATCTTCAGGCCATGTCCGGGTGGGTGCCGGTCCACCCCTTCGATGAATTCAAAATCGATGTCGTAGATGCTCTTGCCGTCTTCGAAACGATCGATCAGATAAAGCGGCGCACCGCCAATGCCCTTGATGGCGGGCAGACGCAATTCCATGGGGCCGGTCGGAATTTCCACCGGTTGTGCGCCCAATTCGATCGCACGGGAATACGCCAGGTGCGAGTCCTTCACCCGAAACGCCAGCGCACAGGCGCAGGGCCCATGCTCGGCCGCGAAATAGCCCGCCAGGCTTTTGGGTTCTCGGTTGACGATGAAATTGATGTCGCCCTGACGGTAAAGCACAACGTCTTTGGAGCGGTGTTTGGCCACCAGCGTGAAGCCCATTTTCTCGAACAGGGGTTCCAGCGTGTTGGGGACAGGGGATGCGAATTCGACGAACTCAAAACCACACAAACCCATGGGGTTGTCAAACAGATCGGTCATGAAAATCTCCAGTCATGAACCGGGCCACGCTGCTATATCAGCGGGGCCCGACATGAAATCGGTCAAGCAAAAAGGGGAGGAATGCTTAAAAAGCCCGCGGCGGTGCGCAGGGCTTGCCCCGCGTGCTGCGCGCGAGGTGGATACCGAAAATCAAAACCTGGATGGCCATGAACGCATGGTCGTCGCCTGACCACCAAATGTCAAGCGACGAACACAAGCTTTATTGCGGCTCGATACCGACCTTTTTAACCAAGGCGGCAAAGCGCTCCATCTCAGAGCGGAAAGCTTTCTGCGCCTGCTCGACCGAGCTGATGGCAATGGTGTTGCCCTGTTTGGCCATGGCCTCCTTGACGGCCGGGTCATTGAAGGCGGTGACCAGCGCATCGTGGACTTTTTTCACCACGGGTGCACTCATGCCCTTGGGGCCAAGCACGCCAAACCAGGCGTCGATCACGTAACCGGGCAAGCCTTGTTCGACAAAAGTCGGGACATCGGGCGCGGCGGCGTTGCGCTTGTCGCCGCACATGCCCACCGCCTTGAGCGCGCCGCTCTTGATGTGCTGCTGCACACTGGGCAGGGCCACCACCGCGAAATCAATCTGGCCGCCCAGCAGATCGGCGACCATCGGGCCCACGCCTTTGTAGGGAATGTGGCGGGCTTTGACCCCGGCTTCGTCGACAAACATCTCGGCCGCCAGGTGCAAGATGGTGCCAGTGCCGCCCGAGCCAAAGTTGAAACCATCGGGTTTGGCCTTGAGTGCAGCGATGAATTCACGGCCACTGGTCGAAGGCACGCGCTGCGGATTGGCCACCAGCACCAGGGGCGTTGCACCCACCAAAGCGATGGGCGTGAAATCGCCCGGCATCTCGAACGGCAGGTTCTTGATCACGCTCGGAAAGATCACCACGTTGTTCGAGACCACCGACAAGGTGAAGCCATCGGGTGCATTTTTAGCCATGGCCTGCAAGCCAATGATGCCGCTGGCACCTGCCTGGTTTTCAACCACCACGCTGGTACCCAGTGCACGGCCCAGTGCCGGTGCCGCAGTGCGGGTGATGGTGTCCACGCCCGAGCCAGTGGCGTTGGGCAAGATGAACTTGACGGGCCGGTCAGCCTGCGCCAGGGCCAATCCGGGCACAGCCATTGCCGCAGCCGATGCCAATGCCGACAAAGCCGTGCGTCGTGTGATGGGGTGTTTCATGGTTTGTCTCTTTCTCTTTGTAAGTGGGGTTGTATCATTTTAAGGAAAGTGGTTTAACCGTTCAGGCCACGGCTTTGAGTGCGCGCAGGCGCTCAATTTCGGCGGTGCTCAGGCCCAGACTTTGCAACAACTCGTCGGTGTTTTCGCCTTGCTTGGGAGGCTGGTGGCGCACACCCAGGCGCTGCCCGTCCATGGTGAAAGGAAACAGCGCAGCGCGCGCGGTTTGCCCCGCCTTGGGGCCATCGGTCAGGCGCACATCGGCCAGGCCGCCCGTGGCCTGCAGGTGCGGATCGTCGAACAGTTCTTCGGGTTTGACAATGGGCGCAAAAGGCAAACCGGCTTTTTCAAAAATGGTTGTCAATTCGGCCGCGGTGAATACCGCCAGACGGCGGCGCAGTTCAGGAATCAACTCGGTACGCAGCGACACACGGGCGTTGTTGTCGAAGTACCGGGGATCGGCCTTGAGATCGGCATAGCCCAGCACGTCACAGAAGGTGGCCCATTGCGCATCGCTCACGGCGGCCAGAAAAATTTGTTCGTTGTGCTTGACGGTGAACACGTCGTAGACCGCCCAGGCCGAAATGCGGTTCGGCATGGGCTCGGCCGCCACACCGGTGATGGCGTATTGCAGCATGTGCTGGCCCACCAAAAACACGTTGTTTTCAAACAAGGCCGACTGGATCTCTTGCCCGCGCCCGGTGATGCCGCGCTGAATGAGCGCGCCCAACACGCCGATGGCGCCGAACATGCCGCCCATGATGTCGTTCACGCTGGTGCCTGCGCGCAGCGGGTCGCCGGGGCGGCCGGTCATGTAGGCCAGGCCGCCCATCATCTGCACCACTTCGTCCAAAGCCGTGCGATGGTCGTACGGGCCGGGCAAAAAGCCCTTGAGGCTGGCATAAATGATCTTGGGGTCCTGGGCCGACAGGCTGGCGTAGTCCAGGCCGTACTTGGCCATCGAGCCAGGCTTGAAGTTCTCGGCCACCACATCGGCCGTGGCGCACAGTCTGCGTGCCATTTCGGCGCCTTCAGGTGACTGCAGGTTCAACTGGATGCTTTTTTTATTGCGGTTGAACATCGGGAAGAAGCCCGCGCCCGAACCCAGCAAATGGCGCGTGCGGTCGCCCTCAATCGGCTCCACCTTGATGACCTCAGCCCCCATGTCAGCCAGCACCATGCCGCAGGTGGGGCCCATGACCATGTGGGTGAACTCGACGACGCGAAGGCCTTCGAGTGGGAGTTTTTTGACTGTGGAATTCATGCTGCCTGCAAACCCTGGGGTGATTTCAAATGCGTTTTGGGCAAGCCCGCTTGGGCAATGCTGCCATGCAGACATTCTCCCGCAAGCCACTGGGCCACTTGGGCACGCAGTGTCATCAGGGCATCCCAGTCGATGCCTGTCGCGATGCCCATGCTGCCCATCAGGTACGCCAGGTCTTCGGTGGCCACGTTGCCGCTGGCGCCTGGCGCGTGTGGGCAGCCGCCAATGCCCGCCAGGCAGGCGTCAAATCGCGTTTCTCCGGCTTGCAATGCGGCCATGACATTGGCCAGACCCAGACCGCGCGTATCGTGAAAGTGCCCACAGCCGAGCTTGTCGCCCGCCACTTCACGCGCCCGGGTAAACAGCTCCCCGACCTGGCGCGGGTCGGCATAGCCCACCGTGTCGGCCAGGCCCACGCGGTCAACCCCATGCCCATGCCCCAGCGCCAACACGGCCTGCAGCAGGCGCAACACCTCGTCCACCTCGACATGGCCCTGAATCGTGCAGCCAAATGCGGTGCTCATGCCCACTTCGATGCGGATGGCCGAGCCACGCGCCCGACGGGCTTCGATGATGGCGCCAATTTCAGCCACCACGTCGTCGGGCGCCTTGCGCAAATTCGCCAGGCTGTGCGCGTGGCTGACCGACAAGGGCAGCAGCATCCAGTCGGCGCCACTGTCCATGGCCCGCTCGGCCCCTTTGAGGTTGGGCACCAACACCGACACGCACAGGCCGGGCAGGGTTTTGGCAAAGGCCACGAGCTCGGCCGTGTCGGCCAGTTGCGGCAACAGTTTGGGGGGCACGAACGAGCCCACTTCGATTTCACGGATGCCTGCGCCGTAAGCGCCCTGAATCCACTGCAGCTTTTGCGCGGTGGGCAGCGTGCGGGCGATGCTTTGCAAACCATCGCGCAGGCCCACTTCGCGGACCGTGACGCTTTGGGGCCATTGAAATGCGTTCATGCCGAATGTCCTTGTCTCAGAGTTGCCCAATCGTTGTGTGGCGCTCACCCGCAGCATGCTACCAAGCGCCCATCCCATCAAAAGCAACATGGTCAGCCACGGTCATGGCCAAATCACAGGTGGATAAAACTGCAACAGCTCAGCGGTAAAACGCCTCGACCTTGCCCTTGAGCTTGATAAGCAGCGGCTGGCCTTTGCGGTCCAGCGTCTTGCCTGCCGGCACCTTGACCCATCCTTCGCTGATGCAGTATTCCTCCACATCCGTGCGGTCCTTGCCATTGAAGCGAATGCCGATGTCGTGCTCGAACACGGCGCGCACGTGGTGCGGGCTGCGGGCATCGATCGACAAGTGGTCGGGCAATTCGGGGCGAGCGGCGGCAGGCTGTGTATCGGTCATGGCATTAGGCTTTTTAAAGCCTACGAATCTAACCCAAAAAGCGGCGCAGGTTCGCGTTTTGTGCAGTCAGCCCCGCCGGACTGGCCTCAATGCACAAAATTGATCAGGGCGCAAAAACGACGGGGCGTCAAAAGGGTGAGTGCCTGCATTGATGCCGCCCATATGCAACACCGAGCCGCTCCATTCAAGCACCTGGCGGCCAAATCGCAGACCCAGCGTTTTGTCTTGGCCCGCATCGAATTGCCCATGCACAAAAACATCGCGAAACTCGGCGTTGCTGAATCTGGCGCTGAATGCAATGCCCAGATTAATTTGTTACGCATGCGCCAGTCAATAGCGCGGCCCCTTGCCAAATGTCAGAAAAGACCTTGCCGAAAAACACCAAGTGGCAAAATGCCCGCTCCTCAAACCGTGTCGCTGCACGACATGCCTTTTCACCTTCAGGCTCAGGCCTTGTCCACACACGCCATCCATGATGTCTTCCCCCTCCGGCACGCTCGGCATTGATTTCGGCACCTCCAACTCGGCCATGGCCTGGGCAGGTGCGCAAGGCGGCGCGCGGCTGATTGCACTGGAGGGTGAGGCACTGGCCATGCCCACGGCGGTGTTCTACAACGCCGAAGACCACAGCACCCACTTTGGGCGCGATGCCGTCAAGCACTACCTGGAAGGCACCGAAGGCCGCTTGATGCGCTCACTCAAAAGCCTGCTGGGCAGCCCGCTGTTGATGGAAACCACCCAAATCGGGCATCAGCAGATCAGCTTTCAGGAGATCATCGGCACTTTTTTGGCCAGCCTGCGCGAGCGTGCCACGCAAAGCCTGGGCGCAGCGCCCCAGCGCGTGGTGATGGGCCGACCCGTGCATTTCGTAGACGACGACCCCGAGCGCGATGCACAAGCCGAGGCCTCGCTGATGCAGGCCGTGCAGTCGGTGGGCTTTGAAGAAGTATCCTTTCAGTTGGAGCCGATCGCCGCTGCGCTGGATTACGAACAGCGCCTGACGACAGAGCGCACCGTGCTGGTGGTCGACTTGGGTGGTGGCACCTCGGACTTCACCGTGGTTCGCCTGGGGCCAGACCGCATGAAAAACACCGATCGGAGCCGGGACATCCTGGCCACCACCGGCGTGCACATTGGCGGCACCGACTACGACCGCCAGCTCAACCTGGCCAAGGTCATGCCCTTGCTGGGCTACAAGCACCTTGGCTTTGAGCAGCGCGAAGTGCCCAGCCGCGTGTTTTTTGACCTCGCCACCTGGCACCTGATCCACTGGCAATACCCGCCCAAAGCCATCAGCCACGCCCAAACCTTGCGCAGCAACTACAGCGACCTGCGGCTGCACGATCGGCTGATGCAGGTGCTGACCGAGCGCCACGGCCACCACATGGCACACAGCGTCGAGCAGGCAAAAATTGATTGCTCGGTGCACGATGCCGATGCGGTGATTGACCTCACGGTCATCGAGCGCGGTCTGCAAGCCACTTTGGGAGTGGTCGACATGCGCGATCACCTGCAAGGGTTGATGGCCCGCACAGTGGCCTGCGCGCGTGAATGTGTCCGGCGGGCAGGCCTGAACGATGCATCACTCGATGCCATTTACCTCACGGGAGGCTCATCGGCCTTGCGCACTTTTCAGCTCGCCTTGCAGGCCGAGTTTCCAGGCGTGCGCCTGATTGAAGGTGACTTGTTTGGCGGCGTGGCCTTGGGACTGACCTACAGCCGCTGAACGAACAGCTTGCCGACGTTGGTGCCGCGCAGGTTTCAGCTGTCACTCAACGCAATAAATCACCCGGCTTAAGGGCTGTCCATGGCTTCATCTGCGCTTTCGCGGCGGCGCGATCTGCGCCATGCTTTCTCAAACTCGACTGCCACCCAGACGACCCCAGCAGCGGCCATGCACAGGGCCAGTTCTGACAGGCTGAGCGGCTGCGTCTTGAAAATAGGGTTCAGCCAAGGCACGTAAATGGTGGCCATCTGCAATGCAAAGGTCAGCAGCACAGCGCCCAGCAGGGGCCGGTTACTGCCCAAGCCCAGGCGCCACAGGGGCTCAGACTCGGACCGGATCGCCATGACGTGCGCCATCTGCCCCAGGGTAAGCACGGTGAACACCATGGTTTGCCAATGGGCGTGGCCGGTCGTCAGCGCCCAGGCCTGAATGCCCAGGCACAGACCGCCCAACAACAACCCCACACCCAGAATGTGTTGCCACATGCCGTGTGCAAAGATGCTCTCTGAAGGTGGGCGCGGGGGGCGTTGCATGATGCCTCGCTCAGCCGGTTCTGCGGCCAGTGCCAAACCCGGCAGGCCGTCTGTGACCAGGTTGACCCAAAGAATATGGATCGGCAGCAAGGGTATGGGCAGCATCAGCAAGGGGGCCAAGGCAATGGTCCATATCTCGCCTGAGTTACCGGTCATTGCGTAGCGGACAAACTTGCGGATGTTGTCGTAAATGCGGCGGCCCTCCCGCACCGCCTTCACGATGGTGGCAAAGTTGTCATCCAGCAGCACCAGGCTGGCCGCCTCGCGCGCCACGTCAGTGCCGCTCAGTCCCATGGCAATGCCAATGTCGGCCTGCTTGAGCGCCGGGGCATCATTGACACCATCTCCGGTCATGGCCACAAACTCACCCAGCTGCTGGAGCGCTTGGACAATTCGAATTTTTTGCGCTGGGTCTACCCGGGCATAAATGCGCACCCGCCGCACCTGCGCCTGCAAGGCGTCATCGTCCAAAACGGCCAAGTCCACGCCGGTCAGCACCGCGGCGTCTGGCGTGTTCACGATACCCAGGCTAAACGCAATAGCGCGCGCTGTGGCTGGGTGGTCACCCGTGATCATCACTGGCGTCATACCGGCTTGCAAGCATTCACGCACGGCTGGCGCAGCCTCCGGGCGCGGCGGATCAATCAGCCCAACCAAGCCCATCAGATACAGGTCACTCTCTAGCGTCGTTGGGTCCGGCAAGTTGTCATGCTGGCGCCCGGCCAGAGCCAACACGCGCAGGCCCTGTGCGGCCAGCGCATCAGCGCGGGCCAGCCAGGCGACCGGGTCAAACTCGGCGTGTACCGCGTGGCCATTGCCCAACCATTGACGGGTGCAGCAAGCGATCACCGACTCGGGCGCGCCCTTGGTGTAGGCGACAAAACCCTGACCCTCGCGGTGAACCGTGCTCATGCGCTTGCGCACCGAGTCAAACGGCAGCTCCATCACCCGCGGCCAACGTTCCTCCAGCGCCGTTTTGTGCAAACCCGCCAGCGCGGCCAAATCGGCCAGCGCCGTCTCGGTGGGGTCACCCAGCCAGGCGCCGTCGCTTCCTGCCGTGGCATCGTTGCACAGACCAGCAGCCTGCAACAAGGCATAGCGCGAATCGGCTGAAAGGGACACCTTGGCCGCATTCGCTGTATCACAAGGGGCCTGAGATGGCATCCAGCCTGAGGCATCGTCCGCTTGACCAGCCACCAGGCATTGGGCTTGCATCCGGTTTTGCGTGAGTGTGCCGGTTTTGTCGGAGCAGATGGTGGTGACCGAGCCCAAGGTCTCCACCGAAGGCAGGCGGCGAATCAGTGCATGGATGCCAACCATCTTGCGTGCGCCCAAGGCCAACAACACCGTGACGATGGCTGGCAGCGCCTCTGGAATAGCAGCCACGGCCAGGCTGATGGCCGTCATGGCCATCAGCAAAGGGGCTTCGCCCCGCAGCACACCCACACCAAAAACCAAAGCACAGATAGCCAAAACAGCCAAGGCGACGCGTTTGCCAAAGGCGGCCAGGCGCAACTGCAAGGGGGTGCTGCGCTGGTTATCGTGCTTCAGCAGGCCTGCCACCTTGCCCAACTCCGTGGCCAAGCCGGTGGCCACCACCAAGCCTTGGCCACGCCCATAGGTGGCAGTGGTGCCCTTAAACGCCATGTTCAGGCGGTCACCCAGGGCGTGACCCGCGCTTTCTAGCACCTGCTCATGTTTGTCCACCGTGACCGATTCGCCCGTCAATGCCGACTCATCCACCTTGAGTTGCGCCGTCATGAACAGCCGCAGATCGGCAGGCACCTGATTGCCGGCCTCCAACAGCACGATATCGCCAGGCACCAGCCCCTGTGCGGGTACCTGCTGCACCTGGCCACCACGCAACACCGTGGCCTGGGCTGCAGAGAGCTTTTTCAGGGCCGCCAGGGCCTGGTCTGCCCGCCAGGACTGCACCAGCCCAATGGCCGCATTGAGCAACACGATGGACACAATCACCAAGGTGTCGACCAGATCACCGAGCAGGCCAGACACCACGGCTGCGGCCAAAAGCACCAGAATCATGAAGTCGCTGAACTGCTCCAACACCAGGGAACCCAGGCTTCGGCGTTCGGCTGCGGGCAAGGCATTGGCACCGAACTGAAGCATGCGATGGGTCACTTGGTGCGCTTGCAAGCCTTGTGACGGGTCCACCTGATGCGCCTTGGCCAATGCATGGGCTTCATGCAGATGCCACGCACCCGGGGTCTGTGCGATGGGCGTCTTATTGGCCATACAAATAGAGCACGTAGGTATTGAGCAAGTACATGCCCACCATACCCAGACTGACCCAGCTGATCGCACGCAACACTCGACCGACGGGCTTAAAAAACAGTCCCACCATTGCCAGACCGGTCATGGTGATAGCCGATGCAGCTGTGACAGCGTGCACGGGTGAAACCTCTGCCAGCAGCATGCCTGGGCGGTAAAACATATCGTCCACGGCAATGATTGCCACATTGAACAGATTGCTCCCCAGTAAGCTGCCAATGGCCATGTCCAGGGCACCCATGCGCAATGCAGACAGGGTGACTGCAAGCTCAGGCAGGGATGTGGCCAGCGCCACAAACAGACTACCGACAAAGGACTTATTCCAAGCCATGACCTGGGCCAGGTCCGTTGCTACAAAAGGCAGCCACACACCCGCACCAGCCACTACAGCCGCCGCCAAGGTGAAGCGGGTGACTGCATGGCGAAGCGTTGGCAATGGATCACCTGTCTGCCGTTCTGGCTGAGGCGATAGCTGTTGCGCTGCCTGTCGCACATTTTCACGTTCATACTTAAAGACAGTGCGCATGGCTACCAGATACAACACCAGCAAGACGGGTGTGGTCAGGCCAAAGCCCCATTGCGCCGCACTGGCTGCCATCATTTTTCCTTGTGAGGGCGTGGTCTGTCCTATGAGCAATCCGACCAACACAAAGCCAAGCATGACGACCCCAAACGCGGCAGCCAGCACGTGGCCCCGATCGGCCCGATGCCAGATCGGCTCTTTGCGATAGAAAAAGTCAACCAGCACCAAAATCAGGAGGTTCACCACACAACTCCCCAGCGCGTCGCCAACAGCCAAATTCGGCGCCTGCGCCAGCGTGACACTGGTGATACCGGTGGCCAACTCGGGAAGCGACGTCACGGTGGCAAGCAAGGCCAAGCCTATCCAGCTCCCCGATAAACCGGTGCGCCGGGAAATGGCATCGCCGTGGCGTGAAAGTTGATAGCCCGCGCTGCCAATCAAGGCAGCGCAGAAAATGAATTCAAACCAGATAAAGTGCAGCGCATTCACGAAAGGCAGGCGTCAATAAAATGAACATGCTTTCCTTGTATCAGGCGACAAAAAAGTGTTTTTGACATGCGTCATGCCCACGCCATTTTGAGTTGGCGCGCCTGCGGGGGCATAAGTAGCGGCGTCATGCAACGCGCCCCAGCTGAAGCGCCAAGACCGTTGCCCGGTCCTGCGTTATGCGTGTCTTTTTGCCACCTTCATGGGGCCATCAAAAGACAAAAAAAACCACTCGGGTCGTGACAACCCGAGTGGCCTGGATGTGAGCGCAGTCGATCAGCCCTTCATGCTGGCCAAGTCCGTGTTGAAGGTCACGCTGGGGCGCATGATCTCGGCCAGTTTGGCCTTGTCGGGCATGAAGTACCCACCGATGTCCACGGGCTTGCCCTGAACCGCATTGAGCTCGGTCACAATTTTTTGTTCATGTTCCGTCAGCGCTTTGGCCAAGGGCGCGAACTGGGCCGCCAACTCGGCGTCTTCGGTTTGCGCTGCCAACTCTTGCGCCCAGTACATGGCCAGATAAAACTGGCTGCCGCGGTTGTCCAGCTGGCCAGTCTTGGGCGAGGGGTTCTTGTTGTTGTCCAAAAGTTTGCCGGTGGCGGCATCCAGTGTCTTGGACAAAACAACCGCTTTTTTGTTGCCGGTTTTCAGGCCCAGGTCTTCCAGCGATACGGCCAGCGCCAAGAACTCGCCCAAAGAATCCCAGCGCAAGTGGTTTTCTTCTACCAACTGCTGAACGTGCTTGGGCGCAGAGCCACCCGCACCGGTTTCGTACATGCCGCCGCCCGCCATCAAGGGCACGACCGACAGCATCTTGGCCGAGGTGCCCAACTCCATGATGGGGAACAGGTCGGTCAGGTAATCGCGCAGGATGTTGCCGGTGGCGCTGATCGTGTCCAGGCCGCGCACCACGCGCTCCAGGGTGTAACGCATGGCACGCACTTGGCTCATGATCTGGATTTCCAGACCGACCGTGTTGTGCTCGTGCAGGTACATCTTGACCTTGGTGATCAGCTGCGCTTCGTGAGGGCGGTACTGGTCAAGCCAGAAGACCACGGGCATGCCGGAATTGCGGGCGCGCGTTACGGCCAGCTTGACCCAGTCGCGAATCGCAGCGTCCTTGACCTGGCACATGCGCCAGATGTCACCGGCTTCCACGTTTTCGGACAGCAGCACTTCGCCGGTGTTGATGTCGGTGATGTTGGCCACGCCGTCTTCAGAGATTTCGAAGGTCTTGTCATGCGAGCCATATTCTTCGGCTTGCTGTGCCATCAGGCCGACGTTGGGCACGGTGCCCATGGTCCTGGGATCGAAGGCGCCATGCCATTTGCAGAAGTTGATGATCTCTTGGTAAATGCGGGCAAAGGTCGACTCGGGCATCACCGCCTTGACGTCTTTAAGTCGGCCGTTGGCGTCCCACATCTTGCCGCCGTTGCGGATCATGGCGGGCATGGAGGCGTCCACGATGATGTCGTTGGGCGAGTGGAAGTTGGTGATGCCCTTGGCCGAGTCCACCATGGCCAGCTCGGGGCGGTGCTCATGGCAGGCGTGCAAGTCGCGCTTGATTTCGTCTTGCTTAGACTGGGGCAGGGTGGTGATCTTGCTGTACAGATCGGCCATGCCGTTGTTCACATTCACGCCCAACTCTTCGAACAATTTAGCGTGCTTGGCGAAGGCTTCCTTGTAGAAGATCTTCACGCAGTGACCGAACACGATGGGGTGGGAAACCTTCATCATGGTGGCTTTGACGTGCAGCGAGAACATGACGCCGGTTTTGCGCGCGTCTTCAATTTCTTTTTCGTAAAACTCTTCCAGGGCTTTCTTGCTCATGAACATGCTGTCGATGACTTCACGGTCCAGCAAGGACACCTTGGGTTTGAGGATGATGTTTTTGCCGCTCTTGGTGATCAGCTCCATCCTCACGTCACGGGGGCGGTCCAGGGTCATGGACTTTTCGCCATGGTAGAAGTCGCCGGCGTGCATGTGTGAAACGTGCGAGCGCGAGGCCTGGCTCCACTCGGCCATGCTGTGCGGGTTCTTGCGCGCAAACTCTTTCACAGCGCGGGGCGCGCGGCGGTCTGAGTTGCCTTCACGCAGCACCGGGTTGACGGCCGAGCCGGTGCATTTGGCGTAGCGGGCCTTCAGGGCCTTTTCTTCATCGGTCTTGGCATTTTCTGGATAGTCTGGCAAGGCATAACCTTTGGCCTGCAGTTCCTTGATGGCAGCGACCAATTGGCCCACAGAGGCACTGATGTTGGGCAGCTTGATGATGTTCGCAGACGGGTTGAGCGTCAGTTTGCCCAGCTCAAGCAGGTTGTTCGGTGCACGCTGCTCAGGCGGCAACATGTCCGAAAACTCGCCCAAAACTCGCCCAGCCAGCGAAATGTCGCTTTCGGCCACTTCGATGCCCGCAGGGGCCGTGAACGTGCGAACGATGGGCAAAAACGCCGCCGTGGCCAGCAAGGGGGCTTCATCGGTCAGCGTGTAGATGATTTTGGATTTTTCTGCGGCCATGTTTACTCTCGTTGTCTGTGTTGTGAAGTGAACCCGACGTTCGACGGTATGTCGAACCGATTCAAAAATCGCCCTTATAAGGCGGTTTAGCCCGTCACTTTAGCTCAAATAAACTCCCATTTAGCTGACTCGGCGCTTAGGCTGCCGCCTCATGGGGATTGCCGTCAGGCGCTTGAACACCTGGGCGATTAAACTGGCACCCGTTCTGAACCGCGCCCAGCTCTGTGCTGGGCGCCCCTTTCACCGGGTCTGCGCCTTTGGCGTCAGACCCTCACCAAGGAAGACCCCCATGGGCGCCCAATGGAAAGCAAAAGGCAAGGCACAGGCAGCAGACGCCAGAGGCAAGCTGTTTGGCCGACTGGCCAAGGACATCATGATCGCCGCCCGCAATGGCGCTGACCCGGCCGCCAACTCGCGCCTGCGTCTGGTGGTCGAGCAGGCCCGCAAGGTGTCCATGCCCAAAGAAACGCTGGAGCGTGCCATCAAGAAGGGCGCTGGCCTTTTGGGCGATGCCGTCAGCTTTGAGCGGGTCATTTACGAAGGGTTTGCGCCACACCAGGTGCCCGTGATGATCGAGGTGCTGACCGACAACGTGAACCGCAGTGCATCCGAGATGCGTGTTTTGTTCCGCAAGGGCCAGCAAGGCACCTCGGGCTCGGTGTCCTGGGACTTTGACCATGTGGGCATGATCGAAGCTGAGCCCGCCGTAGCGGGCGCCGATCCGGAGCTGGCCGCCATCGAAGCGGGGGCGCAAGATTTCGAACCTGCCGATGAAGACGGCATGACGGTGTTCATCACCGAGACGACCGACTTGGATTTGGTCAGCCGAGCCCTGCCTGCGCACGGCTTCACGGTGGTGTCGGCCAAGCTGGGCTACAAACCCAAAAATCCGGTCGACCCCACCAGCCTGAGCCCGGAGCACCTGGAAGAAGTCGAGAGCTTTCTGGGTGCTGTCGACAACAACGACGATGTTCAAAACGTTTTTGTGGGGCTGGCGGGCTGACCTGGGTCTGTCTGCCAGGTGAAACAACGCACTGAAACCAACCGCCCGCCCGACTAAGGTGGGCTGGTTTCGTTTTCAGGAGCGTTTTTCATGAACCTGTCCCAACTTTGCCAGCGCGACATCCTCACCGTGAGCGCTGAGGCCTCTGTGCGCAAAGCCGCTGAGATGATGCGCACCCACCATGTAGGCGCACTGGCTTTGACGGACCCCGAAGACCCGACGCGGGTGGTGGGGGTGGTGACCGACCGTGATCTGGTCATCCATTTGCTGGCGCAAGACCGCACACCGCAAGAACAAAACATCGGCGCGTTCAGCACCGTTCATTTGATTCGGGTGCCCGGCACGGCCACCGTGCACGAAGCGGTCAAGGCCATGAACCAATATGGCGTGCGGCGCGTATTCATCACTGCGCCCAACGGCCGGCTAATGGGCTTGTTGTCGATCGACGATTTGCTGGCCACCCTGTCCGATGAGCTGAGTGGCTTGTCGCAGGCATTGCGCATGGGCATTGACCTGGAAAGCAGTCGAACCTCGCCAATGTTCAGCCCAGCCGAAGCCGGCAGCATGTACCTGGCACAACACGAACCCTGACGCGGCAAGCGCGCCGCACAAGCTACTTAAAAAATCAGGCGTGGCTGCGCCGCTCTTGCACCGCCTTGGCCAGCGCCTGCAGCACCGGCACTGTCTGCGCAAAGCTGATGCAAGCGTCGGTGACCGACACGCCATGCGCCAGCGGCTGGCCTTCTTTCAGGTCTTGCCGGCCCTCGTTCAAGTGGCTCTCGATCATCAGCCCCATGATGCGGCGGTCGCCTGCTGCCACCTGTGCGGCCACATCGTGCGCCACATCGATCTGTTTGCTGTGCTGCTTGCTGCTGTTGGCGTGCGACACGTCCACCATCACTTGCGGTGCAATGCCCGAGGCTTGCAGCGCCTGGCACGCAGCGTCCACATCGGCGGCCGAATAGTTGGGCGCTTTGCCGCCGCGCAGGATGATGTGCACGTCCTGGTTACCGCGCGTCTCGAAAATCGCCGCCTGGCCCATTTTGGTCATGCCGATGAAGGCGTGCGGGGCCTTGGCGGCCACCACCGCATCGGCCGCGACCTTGACGCCACCGTCCGTGCCGTTCTTAAAACCCACCGGGCACGACAGGCCGCTGGCCAGCTGGCGGTGGCTTTGGCTTTCGGTGGTGCGGGCGCCGATGGCCCCCCAGGTGACCAAGTCGCTGATGTACTGGGGGCTGAGCAAGTCCAGAAATTCAGTGGCCACGGGCACGCCCAGGTCGATGATGTCGAGCAAGAGTTTGCGCGCCATCTCCAGCCCTTGGTTCATGGCAAAGCTGCCGTCCAGGTGCGGGTCGTTGATGTAGCCCTTCCAGCCCACGGTGGTGCGGGGTTTTTCAAAATACACGCGCATCACGATCTGCAAATCCTGGGCGTGCCGATCGGCCTCGGCCTTGAGCAGCTTGGCGTAGGCGATGGCCTGGTCGTGGTCATGGATCGAGCAAGGCCCGACCACCACAACCAGGCGGTCGTCTTTGCCCTGCAAGACGTTCGAGATGTCTTGCCGCGAACGCTCGACCAACGCCAGATGCGCAGGCAATGCGGGCAGCTGCTCTTCGAGCAAAGCAGGTGTCATGAGGGGACGCACCGAAGCAATGCGGGTGTCGTCGATGCGGGTTTTGTCTTGGGTCGAAAGCATTTGTAAAGTCACCTGATAATTCAGACCCAGTTTAAAGGGATCCTTCATGACGCTACCTCCACCCCAACTCGAACACCTGTGCGACTTGGCCGTGACCATCGCTGCACCCGTTGAAGTCGGCCAGACGCCGGCCGGTCTGCGCCGCATGATCCCGATCACAGGCGGCAGCGTGACCGGCTCCCGGGTGAATGGCAAAGTGCTGGCGGGTGGCGCCGACTTCCAGCTGATTCTGGGCGGCGGCACGCAGGCGCATCTGGACGCGCGTTATGTGATCGAGCTCGATGACGGCAGCCGGGTGTTTGTGCAAAACACCGCCTTGCGCGTGGCCTCGCTGGAAAACTCCCAGCGCATCATGAACGGCGAGCCGGTCAACCCCAACGACATCTACTTCCGCTGCCAACCGAAGCTAGAAGCCACCGCGCCGCAATGGGCCTGGCTGAGCGAGAGCCAGTTCGTCGGCACCGGGCGGCGCGCGCCCGATGGGGTGTTTTTGAGTTTTTACCGGGTGCTGTGACAGGGTCTGAATCGGACCCTCTGTCTCACCAGAGCCGCTTTCATACCCATCGCGCAGGCGCGTAAGGCGCAGGGTCGATCCAGGTGTGCTGGCCATGCACCATCTCGGCGAGCAATCGGCCCGCCACGGGTCCCAGCGTGAAGCCCTGGTGGGCATGACCGAAGTTGAACCACAGGCCTTTGTGGCGTGGTGCGGGCCCCATCACGGGCAGCATGTCGGCGGTGCAGGGGCGTGCGCCCAGCCAGGGCGGCTCGGGCAGTGGCTCACCCAAGTTAAGCAGTTCGCGAGCCAGCACCTCGGCCTTGACCAGTTGCACAGGCGTGGGCGGTGCATCGATGGGCGCGAATTCCGCACCCGTGGTCAGCCGCATGCCGCGCTGCATGGGGGCCAGCACATAGCCGCGTTCAGCATCGAGCAACGGCTGACGCAACTGCGCAGGCGAGCGGTAGTGCTGGTGGTAGCCGCGTTTAACGAACAAGGGGAAACGGTAACCCAGAGTGCGAATCAGACCATCCGCCCAAGGGCCCAGCGCGACTACCGCCTGCTCGGCTGCCACGCGGCCTTCGCTGGTTTGCACCGACCAGCCAGCGCCTTGCGACTGCAAACTGGTGGCGTCACCCGTCAAAAAACGCCCGCCACGGGCGCTAAAAAGATCGGCATAGCGCTGCACCAAAGCGCCCGGATCATGCACCGCCCAGGGGTCGAGCCAGTGCACAGCACCAGCCAAGGGCAGGCGCAAGGCGGGCTCGGCCTGCGCCAGCTGAGTGCTGTTTTCTGCCTGGTAAAGCACCCCAAAACGGTCGTGCAGGGTGGATGCTCGCTGCAGCGCTTCATCAAGCGCGCGGGGCGTGCGGAACACGAGGCGAAAACCCTCTCGCTTCACCAAATCATGGGCACCCGCAGCCGTCATCAGCACGGCATGTTCATCCGTGGCATGGGCAATCAGGCGGCTGTAAGCCTCGGTGGCATGGGCGTGCGACTGCGGGCGCGAGTGATTGAAATACCGCCACAGCGATCCGGCCATTTGCCACAGACCACGCGCATGCCAATGGACCTCTGCACCCCGGCCCAAGGCCGCGTTCAACAAGAAGCCCGGCTCACGCGGAAAGGCATAGGGCTCGACCGCTTCACGCTGGATCAGGCCGGCATTGCCAAAGGAGGTCTCTTGCCCTGGCGCGCGCCGGTCCACCAGCACCACATCCAGGCCGCGCTGCTGCAAATGCAAAGCAGTGCAAGTGCCGACCATGCCGGCACCCAGAACGATGATGGAAGAAGTCATGGCGTTTCAAACCGTGTTGCGGGTGTCAATCAAAAGGTGCATGCAAGACAAGGCAAGCCTTGAACAGAACCAGTATAGAGAGGATGCAAGGTCTGCAGATGGGCCGGTTGAAGGGGGTTGCAACTTGGACTTTTTCATCTGTTTAAACTGTTTGCATGAGCATCACCACTGAAACCCTGCAGCAATCACTGTCCGACCTGTTCGCCCCCTGGGTGCAAGCGCTGAACCTGCAGGTCGAGCGCATTGGCGCCGACAGCGTGACCCTGCGCCTGCCGCAAAGCGATCAGCTCTCGCGCGTGGGCGGCATGTTGTGCGGACAGGCCATGATGGCCGCCGCCGACACGGCCATGGTGCTGGCGCTGATCCAGCACTTCGGCCAGTTCAGGCCTTGCAGCACGGTGCAACTGTCCAGCACCTTCATGAAACCGCTGTCGGGTCAGGATGCACTTGTCACGGCACGAGTGCTGCGGGTGGGCAAAGCCATGGCCTTTGGCGAAATCGACCTGGCTGGGGCCGACGATGGCAAGAGTGTTTTCAGGGCCAGTACCACCTACGCCTTGATGTGATTCGGGGCCGTCAGGCCGGTGCCCGCTGCCCTTGGCTACAATACGCCCATTCTTGTTTTGAGGTTCCCCATGTCTGCTCACGACGACACACACACATCTGACGATCCCGTTGAAAACGTGGTCAAGCACATTCCCGTGGTCATTCCGGCCGCTGGCGCCGTGCTGATTTTTTTGCTGGCCTTCATTGCCGTGTTCATGGCCTGAGGCTTTTGCACTCTGAGGTGCCCGCCTTTGGGCAGCACCTTTCAGCAAAAAACCCGCAACAGCTTTGGCTTTGCGGGTTTTTTGTTTTGGGCGCTGGATCAGGCCCGTGCTTCAGATCACCCCTTCGCGCACCGGCATGATGTGCAAGGCCTGCGGCGCGATGAGCAACTGAACCCAGCCACCCGCATCCACTTGAAGCCGCCCCAGCAGGCGAGTGGTCAGGTTCAAGGTGAGGGTCTGACCGGGCAAGTCTTGCGGAGACAGCGTGCACAGGCTGATTTCGCCCAGTGACAAGACCTCCAGCAATTGGCAGCGCAAGCGGGTTTGTCCAGCGACCGTGCTCACCGCATCGCCACCCCTAGGCACATCTCCCGGCACATCACCCAGCACATCTTCCAGCACATCCACCTGTTCTCCGTTCATCACCCAGGTCACGGGCGTACCGTCGCCGATCTTGTTCTTGTCGATCACCATCAAATCAATGCATTTTTCGGGCTGGGCTACATCGGTCCAGCGCAAACGACCCCAGCCAGGCTGGTCCTTGAAAAAACGCCCCTCAAAATGGTTTTGAATGCCCACCAGCTCGGCCACACGGGCATTGCGGGGGCTGGCAAAAACGCGTGCGGGCTCGCCCGTTTGCAGGGTTTGTCCGGCATCCACGATCACCACCCGGTCGGCCAGGCGGCGGGCTTCGGCCAAGTCGTGCGTGACCAGCACCATGGGCACAGAGACCTTTTGGCGCAAAGCGGCCAATTCACGGTACAAGGCCTGCCGCGTGGGGGCATCAACGGCAGAAAAAGGTTCATCAAGGAGCAAAACACCGGGGAAATGCTCCAGCTCTGCGGCGCCTGAAACCTTTTGCGGTGCCGGCATGACCCGCACCAGCGCCCGCGCCAAGGCCACGCGTTGTTGTTGGCCACCCGACAGCTGCGCCGGGCGACGCTGGCTGAGCGCATCCAAGCCAAGGCGACTGAGCAAGGCCTGTACATCGGCCACGGTCCAGCCAGGGCCAGCGGCCAACGCCACATTGGCATGCGCCGTCATGTGCGGAAACAAGGCGTATTGCTGGAACACCAGGCCCGCACGGCGCTGCTGGGGGCTCCACTGAACCCCCGCCGCCGAGTCGAGCCAGGCCTGTCCAGCCACGCGAATATGGCCTTGCAGATCGGCCGGTGTCCACAAACCGGCAATCGCACGCAACATGCTGGTTTTGCCGCTGCCCGATGGCCCGACCAAGGCCACCAGTTCACCCGCACCGCAGTCAAACTCGGCCGCCAGCCGGATCGGGCTGGCCGAGCGCAGTTGCACTTGCAAGCCGTGCATCAGCGCTCCTGCAGGGCGCGGCCGCGTTGGCCCACCCGGTCAAAAGCCAGCACCAGGCTCAGCGCCAGCAAGGACACCCCCACCAAGGCCAGCGCCATCACATGGGCGGATTGCAAGTCCATGCCTTGCACTTTGTCGTAAAGCGACACCGACAGGGTGCGGGTTTCACCTTCGATGTTGCCCCCCACCATGAGCACCACGCCAAACTCACCCAAGGTGTGCGCCACCGTGAGCGCCATGCCGGCCAACAAGCCGGGCCAGGCCAGCGGCAGCTCAATGCGCCAAAAGGTTTGCCAAGTGGACAGGCCGGACACCCAGGCCGCCTCACGCAGGCTATGGGGCACAGCGGCAAAAGCACGCTGTATGGGTTGCACCATGAAGGGCAGATTGACCAGCACGCTGACCAGCAGCAAGCCTTCGAGGGTGAACACCAGGCGCCAGCCTGATGCCGCCAGCCAGGCACCCAAAGGGCTGCCTTGGCCAAAGGCCATCAGAAAGTAAAAGCCAATGACCGTGGGCGGCAGCAGCAAGGGCAGCAACAGCAAAGCTTCCACAAAAGGCCGCCCGATCCAGGCGGTCACCGCCAGCCAGCGGGCCAGCGCCAAGCCCAGCGGCAGCAACACCAAAGTGGTCAGGGCCGCCAGGGTCAGCGAAACGTGTAGGGCAGACCAATCCATGGTTTAAGGGTTCTTTTTGATGGGGCGTGCGCGATTGGGGTGCGGGCCTTGATTATTGCGGCAAGCCATAACCATGCCGAATAAACACGGCCTGGGCCTGCGGGCTGGCCAAGAAAAGTTGCCAAGCCTGCGCCGCCGGACTGGCGCCCTGCAACAAGACCATGCGCTGGTGCAAGGGGGCATGCAACTTCTCGGTCAAGGCCAAGACCTGCAACTTGTTGGCCATTTCAGGAACCATGGCCAAGGCCAGGGCGGTGATGCCCGCTTGCGCTGCTCCCGTGGCCACAAACTGCGTGGCCTGGCCGACGTTGTCCCCCAGAACTTTGTGCCGCGCCACCAGCGGCCCCACGCCCGAGCGCTGCAAGGCCTCTTCAGCAGCCACGCCGTAAGGGGCCAGCGCGGGGTTGGCGATGGCGAATTTATCGCCCGGCTTCAGGCTGCGCACCACGGCGGCCAGGCCTTGGGCCAGGGGCAGTGCTGAATTGGAAGGCACGATCAAGGCCAAACGGCCGGTGGCATAGCGCTGCCCGGCATCCAGCGTGCGGCCGGCCTTGAACAGTTCGGCCACACGATCTTCGTCAGCCGATATGAATTGCTCGACCGGCAGGCCTTGCAAAATCTGCCGTGCCAGATTGCCCGAGGCGCCCAAATTGACATCGACTTGAATGCCTGTCGCTTGCTGGAACAGGCTTTTCAGGTCAGCAAGTACAAACTTCAGATTGCTGGCGGCTGCAATTTTGATGCGCGTGGATGTTTGCGCCCGTGCCATTCGTTGTGGGGCGATGGCCCAGGCCCAGGCCGCCAGCATCACAGCGCGGCGAGCCACTCCGTCACCTCGAAAGAGATTTGTCCGCATAACACGATGCTTTTTTTGCATAGATTAAAAGGTGTTTTGGGCTGGATTGACAAGCGCGCAAGGGGCAGCCTCCCTAAAATCAAGGCCCGCAGGTTACCAAGCGGTTACGAACAGGCATTTTTGACGACCCCAGCGCGCAGTATCTCAGCACCCGAGCCGTTTTTTCAAAGCCCCTGAGCCGGCGGTTTTGAAAAGACGATTTTCAAACTTTGGAGCTTTCCCATGAACTCACCCGCGATGCAGGGCCTGAACCTGAACACGCCGGCTTACGTCAAAAACGCCAAGCTGATCGCCTGGGTCGCCGAAATGGCCGCCCTGTGCAAACCCGCCGACATTTACTGGTGCGATGGTTCGCAAGAAGAATACGACCGCTTGTGCGCCGAACTGGTCGCTGCGGGCACCTTCAAAAAACTGAACCCGGCCAAGCGCGCCAATTCATTCCTGGCCTGCTCGGACCCGTCCGACGTGGCCCGCGTGGAAGACCGCACCTTCATCTGCTCGGCCAAAAAAGAAGATGCCGGCCCCACCAACAATTGGATGGAACCCGCGCAAATGCGCGCCACCCTGAACCCGCTGTTTGACGGCTGCATGGCGGGCCGCACGATGTACGTGGTGCCTTTTTCCATGGGTCCACTGGGCTCGCACATCAGCCACATCGGCATCGAGCTGAGCGACAGCGCCTACGTGGCCGTCAACCAGAAGATCATGACCCGCATGGGCCAGGCCGTGTACGACGTGCTGGGTACACAAGGCGACTTTGTACCTTGCATGCACACCGTGGGTGCGCCTTTGCCTGCTGGCCAGAAGGACACCACGCCCTGGCCCTGCAACCCCACGACCAAATACATCGTGCATTTCCCCGAAACCCACGAAATCTGGTCTTACGGTTCAGGCTATGGCGGCAACGCCTTGCTGGGCAAGAAGTGTTTTGCGCTGCGCATCGCCTCCAACATGGGCCGTGTGGCAGCCAACGGTCCCTCCGGTAACCAAGGCTGGCTGGCTGAGCACATGCTGATCTTGGGCTTGACCAGCCCGCAAGGCAAGAAGTACCACGTGGCCGCCGCTTTCCCCAGCGCCTGCGGCAAGACCAACTTTTCGATGCTGGTGCCACCCGCCACGTTTGCCGGCTGGAAAGTCACCACCATTGGTGACGACATCGCCTGGATCAAGCCACACGACGACGGCAAGATGTACGCCATCAACCCCGAAGCCGGTTACTTTGGCGTGGCCCCCGGCACCAACATGAAGACCAACCCCAACTGCATGCTGAGCCTGCACAAGGACGTGATCTTCACCAACGTGGCCCTGACCGACGACGGCGATGTGTGGTGGGAAGGCATGGAAAAAGACACCGGCAAATTGCCCGACCATTTGATCGACTGGCAAGGCAAGGACTGGACACCCCAGATTGCCAAGGAAACCGGGGCCAAGGCGGCCCACCCAAATGCCCGCTTCACCGTGGCCGCAACCAACAACCCCGCCCTCGACCCCGCCTGGGACGACGCAGCAGGCGTGCCGATCGACGCCTTCATGTTCGGCGGTCGCCGCTCAACCACCGTGCCCCTGGTGACTGAAGCGCGCAACTGGACCGAGGGCGTTTACATGGCGGCGACCATGGGCTCTGAGACCACCGCCGCCGCCTCTGGCGCGCAAGGCGTGGTGCGCCGCGACCCCTTCGCCATGCTGCCGTTTTGCGGCTACAACATGAGTGACTACTTTCAGCACTGGCTCGACACCGGCGCCAAGCTGCAATCGGCTGGCCACAAGCTGCCCGCCATGTACTGCGTCAACTGGTTCCGCAAAGGTGCAGACGGCTCTTTTGTCTGGCCTGGTTACGGCGACAACATGCGCGTGCTGAAGTGGATGATCGACCGCCTCGAGGGCAAGGCCCAAGGCGTTGAAACCATGTTCGGCATCGCCCCGACTTACGCCGAGATCACCTGGACCGGTTTGGACTTCAGCGCGGAGCAGTTCACGGCCGTCACCAGCATCGACCAAGCCGCCTGGCAAGCCGAGTTCAAGCTGCACGATGCGCACTTTGCACAACTGAGCTACCACCTGCCCAAGGCACTGCTGGACACCAAGGCAGCGCTGCAAGCGCGTTTGGCTGCCTGACTGTCATTCCCGTGAAGACGGGTATGAAATTTTCAGCGCATCAACTCAGCCACTGCTTGAGTGTCCCGGCCATTTTTTCTACCGAGATGCCGTAACGGTCGTGCAAAGTGGGCAAGGCACCCGCATCCAGAAAAGCATCGGGCAGGCCCAGCATGCGGAACCTGGCGGGCAGCACGCCTTCGCGCATCAACAAGCCCGCCACCGCTTCGCCCAAGCCGCCGATCACCGAATGGTTTTCGGCCACCACCACCAGGCGGCCGGGCTTGCGCGCTTCCGCCAAAATCGTGGATTCATCCAGCGGTTTGATGGTCGGGCAATGCAACACGGCCACGCCCACGTTGTCGGCTTCCAGTTTTTTGGCCACCTCCAAAGAACGCATGGTCATGAAGCCGCTGGAGATCACCAGCACATCGTGGCCGTCACGCAGGCGCTTGGCCTTGCCCAACTCAAATTTGTAGTCGTATTCATCAAGCACCATCGGCACATTGCCGCGCAGCAGGCGCATGTAGACCGGGCCTTTGTGTTCCGCGATTTGCGGTACGGCCTGCTCGATGTCCAGGGCATCACAAGGGTCCACGATGGTCATGCCGGGAATGGCACGCATCATGGCCAGATCTTCTGTGGCCTGGTGGCTGGGGCCATAGCCGGTGGTCAGGCCTGGCAAGGCACAACAGATCTTCACGTTCAGGTTTTCTTCGGCAATGACCTGGTGGATGAAGTCATAGGCGCGGCGCGTGCCGAACACAGCGTAGGTGGTGGCAAACGGGGTCAGCCCTTCCTTGGCCATTCCCCCTGCCGCGGCCATGAGCAACTGCTCGGCCATACCCATCTGGAAAAACCGCTCAGGATAAGCCTGCGAGAACAGGTGCATGTCGGTGTACTTGCCCAGGTCAGCGGTCATGCCCACGATGTCGGGGCGGTTGGC
>NZ_JBIKHV010000190.1:0-2647 GCF_044361985.1 Limnohabitans sp.
TGCCGATATTTACGGTCCCAGCCAGCCCATGATGATGGGCATCGAAGGTCGCCCTGAAAGCGAAGATGGCCAGACCATGGAGCCGATGGAAAACTACGGCGTGCAGGTCATGTCAATCGGTTTTTTGGTCAATCAGGACGAGGCCATGATCTGGCGCGGCCCGATGGCCACCCAGGCACTGGAGCAGCTTTTGCGCCAGACCAACTGGAAAGAGTTGGACTATTTGATCGTCGACATGCCGCCGGGCACCGGTGACATCCAGCTCACCTTGAGCCAGCGCGTGCCCATGACGGGCGCTGTCATCGTGACCACGCCGCAAGACATCGCCCTGCTTGACGCCAAAAAAGGCGTGAAAATGTTCGAGAAAGTCGGCGTGCCAATCTTGGGCCTGGTGGAAAACATGGCCGTGCATGTGTGCACGAACTGTGGTCATGTGGAGCACATTTTTGGTGCCGATGGCGGCAAGAAGATGGCGGCTGAATACGGCATGGATTACTTGGGCGCCTTGCCCCTGGACATGCAAATTCGCCTGCAGGCAGACAGCGGCAAACCCACGGTGGTGTTCGACCCCGATGGTGAAGTGGCCCAAATCTACAAGGCGGTGGCCCGCCAAGTGGCCGTCAAGATTGCGGCCAAGGCCAAGGATTTTTCAGCCAAATTTCCAACCATCAAGGTCAGCAAGGACACCTGATCGGGCAGGCGGCCGCATTTTCTGGTTGCCCTGACCGGCCAAGGGCTGGCATTGCGGGCACTGGGTGTTTCGAGTTTATTCAAACGGTCTGTTGAAGACTCGCGGCCGAAGGTGTCAACTTTGTATTGATTGGTATCATTCTCTTTGTACTCAGGATTACAAATTGAATGTATTAAAGCGTCTGGTTTCACCGATTCGTGTGTTGTTACTGCGCTGGCCCATGGAGTGGCTGGGTGGGCTGCTGATGGTCATGGGCTTGTGGGTTGTCTTTTATACCTACCAGTCAAGTGAGGCTGTGGTGCAGCAATACGCCACCGAAAGCGCCCAAACTCATGCCGATTCGGTGACGCAATTTCGCAACTTTTACACCGAGGAACTGGTGCCTCGGGCCGTGAAGGGTGGCCTGGAGGTCACGCATGACTACAAATCGCGTGACAACGCTTTGCCCCTGCCTGCCACACTGACCATTGACCTGGGGCACTATCTGTCAAAAGTGGATGGAGGCACCCAGGTGAGGTTGTACAGTGACCAGCCTTTTCCCTGGCGGCTCAGCGCGCGTTCGCTCGATGACTTTCAGACGCAGGCACTGCAGCACCTGAAAGATCAGCCAAACATCCCTTTTGTACGCGAAGAAGTCATGAACGGGCAACGTGTTTTGCGTTTTGCGCAGGCGGACCGGATGCTGCCCAATTGTGTGGCCTGCCACAACAGCTACCCTGGTTCCCCCCGCACAGACTGGAAAGTGGGCGATGTACGCGGTGCGCTGGAGGTGGTGTTGCCGGTCTCTCAGTGGCAGTTGGCCAGCACAGGGGTGCTCAACCGCACTTTTGTGGTGTTGCTGGTATTGCTTTTTCTCGGTTTGCTGCTGATCTGGTTTTCCGTCAAGCGGATTCGTTTAGCCTTGATGACCTCACACCAGTTGTCGGATCAAAGGCAAAAAGCCATTCGTCAGTTGAGCAATGAAATTGCCGAGCGCAAGCTGGTCGAAGGCCATCTACTGTTGAGTGAGGGCAAGCTCCAAAGCATTTTTAAATCGGTTCCAGAGGCGATTGTTGTCGCCGATTCATTGGGAACGATCGTGCAGTGCAACGATGCCACGTGTATCAACTTTGGATACACCATGGAAGAGTTGATAGGACAACGCATCAGTCTGCTGATGCCCCCAGAAGTGGGCAGACCGCACAACAATGAAACGCAAGTCAACCTGACTAAGTGGCGAGAAAAATTTGCTGACCAGCCGACCATCATGCCCGGCCAAAGACGTGATGGCAGTGTTTTTCCTGTGCGTCTGACGGTCAGTGAAACCCACCTGGACGATGAGCATTTTTTTGTGGGAGTGATGCAGGATTTCACCGCCATCCAGAACGCGCAAGACCTGTTGGTTGAGGCCAAGGAAAAGGCTGAGCAAGCCAATCGCATGCGCGGAGAGTTTTTGGCCAACATGAGTCATGAAATTCGCACGCCCATGAACGGCGTTGTGGGCATGATCGAGTTGGCGCTTGACACGCCCTCTGCAGAGATTCAAAAGGGTTACTTGACGCTGGCGCGTGACTCGTCCAACCATCTTCTCCAAATCATCAACGAAATTCTGGATTTTTCTAAAATCGAGGCCAAGGCACTGGAACTGGAATTGCTCGAGGTCAACCCAGCTCAGTTAATTCGCCACACGGTGTGGTCTCTAGAGCAGTTGGCCCGGGTCAAAGGGGTGGATCTTCAGTTGGAAATGGCAGACAACATGCCGGAGCTGGTCTGGATGGACCCTGTGCGCATGCGACAGGTCTTGACCAATCTGCTCGGCAATGCCATCAAGTTCACAGACCAGGGCTCGGTCATTGTCAAAACCGAGTTGTTGCCCGCGATGGACGACCAGACGGTGCTGCTGCGCATCAGCGTCATTGATACTGGCATCGGTTTTGACCCTGAGCGCACCGAGGCCTTGTTCAGCCCATTCACGCA
>NZ_JBIKHV010000191.1:0-2645 GCF_044361985.1 Limnohabitans sp.
CGTCAGCGGCTTTCCCGTAAGCACTGACGCCGCCTTGGCTGGCGATCTCGGCAGCGTTTTCGAATGCGCGAATGCGCACCATGGTGCGAAATAAAGCCGCTAAATTGTCTGTTTGGGCACTCAAAATTTATCTCCAGCTGCCTTGCTTATGTTTTGCATTGTAGGTGCCATGCCGCACACTGCCCTTGGAGCTTCGATGGCTCTTATTAACTTCCTTCGCTACCAGACACCGGCAAAAATTTTGAATTTAAACCTCAACAGCGCGCGCTCTTTTGAAAACACCGGGACGCTACTGGTTTGTCTGCAGTTAGCAAATGAATGGTCTTGATTTTGAAGGCATATTGCCTGGCACGCTGGAACAGAGGTTCTTGACGAAAACGCATTTGAATGCTTGGTCGTTGCGGCAAAAGCTGGGTCTCAGAAAACGCCGTAATGCGGGCTTGACGGCTTTTTGTCGAAAATTGGGCTGTGCAAACTTTCAGAGCCCCAGCGCTTCCCACACCCGAATCGCTGCATAAGCATCGTTTGCGGCATAGACCAGCTGAGATTCGGTCAGTTGAGCATTGGCCCAGTTGCTGGTGGCAGCTTTTTTGGACTTCATGAAGCGCTGCTTGAACAGCACGGCCACAGCGCCTTTCACGCCCATGTCTTTTCGGTAGCCACGCTGGTGGAACACGGTGTTCAGCTCCAGGATGCCTTGGGGCTCCACGCCCAATTTATGGATGATGCGTTTGCGGTCATCGCCCAGACCAAATCCGGCTTTGGCAATGCCGCCACCGAGCGCCAGCAATTCGGCTGCCACAGCACGGCATTCGGGTTCATGCAGCTGAAACACCCAAGCCCGCTCCGAGGTGGACAACTGCAGGATGTGCGGCCCATCAGATTGTTCGCCCACCTTGAAAGTGGGTTTGGATTCGGTATCAAAGCCCCAAGCCCGAGCGGCCACCAGTTGATCGTAGGCCTTGCCCGCCTGCGCACCCGTGCTCACCAGGGTGATCCGGTCCAGGCCGAGGCGCTCGAATACAGGGAGGAGGGCGATGGCCTCTTTGTCGGGTGTGGCCCGGTGCGTGTTGTTGTCTTGCAAGGCAGTTCCAGTGGTCATTCGCGGGCCTGTTTTTTGGCTTTTTTTGCGCCTTCTTTGCGCAAGCTGCGTTCCGCGTCGGCTCTTTTGCCTTCGGCCAGCCATTGGGCAAATTCTTCGGGTGTTTCCAGCGTCACGCGCCCAAGTGCGGCAGAGCGAAAATCGTGGATCACGAGCTCCGCTGCTTTGATGGTGTTGACACGCCCGCCGCTTTGAATGGCACCGCGTTGGCGGGCTATTGCTTCGAGCATGCTTTCATCGGTGTGGCTGGCCACCTCTGCGATCTTGTAGCGTGCCGTCAAGGCCTGCGGATAGTTGGGTATCAGGTAGTTCAGCAATTCCAGTGCCACCACTTCTTCGTCAAAAGCGTTCACACCGATGGCCCCGCTGGCGGCCAGGTTGTAGCCGCTTTGTTCCACGATGATGCGCGGCCACAAAACACCGGGCGTGTCGTAGAGGTAAAAATCATCGGCCAGTGTGATGCGTTGCTCCAGTTTGGTCACGCCCGCTTCGTCACCTGTTTTGGCCGCGCGTTTGCCCTTGAGCGTGTTGATGAGGGTGGATTTGCCGACGTTGGGGATGCCGCAAATGAGCACACGCATGGGTTTAACCATGCCGCCCCGGTGGGGTGCAAGTTGTTGGCAGGCTTCAATCAATGCCTTGGCGGGCGAGACCATGCTGGTGTCCAGCCCCAACGCGCGCACATCGGGGAGGGCGTTGTAATGCTGCAGCCACGCAGTGGTTTGCACCGGATCAGCCAGGTCTTGTTTGCTCAAAATTTTCAGACCCGGTTTGCCCTGAATCAGCTCAGCCAGCATTGGGTTGGCGCTGGAGCCGGGCAAGCGGGCATCGAGCATCTCAATGACAACGTCAATGTCTTTGATGCGCTCCCCAATCGCCTTGCGCGTGAGGTGCATGTGTCCGGGAAACCATTGAATCGCCATAAAAAAACCACTGCCAACCGAAAGTCAAAGAAGGTGATTGTCGGTCACTTCAGTTGGAGCGGTTTTTTTACCATGCTTCGCGAACAAGCCGATCATTGCATCCTGTACCAATGGGCCAATGGTCTAGTGAACCAAGTCTTCCATCGCATCAATGACCATGCCGGTGCCTATGGCGATCAGCAATATGTCGGATGCCATCCGAACGTATTTGTAGCCGAAGGGTGGCACCCCCAAAGCCAACACCACGGCCCTTGGCACGTCGTAATAAATCACGCCACGCGGCAGGGGTTCACCCTTGCGCCACAGTTTGGCCTGGCCTGGGGGTAAACAACCCGTTCCTTTCTTGGCCAAGCCCGGCGGGCAATAGCCCCTGTTTTCTGGCAGGCTGTAATAGTTTATGGCTGCAGCCATCTGGGGGGCCTGAAAATACCGACCGATCGAAATCTTCACCACTGGAGCAGGCGACGGCATGTGCTGCATGTGTGGATGCACTGTCGGGTGACTTTTGTGCATTCCTTGTTTGTCTGCATCTCGCGCTTGTTGAGGCCGGTGCATCGCACCCGGCGGCATTGCGTGTGGATGCTGGCCTGGTCGGCCTTGTTGCCCCTGATGCTTCTGAT
>NZ_JBIKHV010000192.1:0-2644 GCF_044361985.1 Limnohabitans sp.
GACCAGCCGCCAACTGCGGGTATGGATGAAGCGCGCTTGCTGAAAAAACGACCGTTTGGACAAGTACGACCAGCTGCTCGAAAAGACGGTACTCATGCCGCCGACCCAGCCGTTGAACAAATAAAGCAGCGCCACGCCAGCGCCAATGGTCAGGCCGCCCAATAGGTAGTGCTGCCAGCCGAGGGGGAAGAGGGTGTTGAAAAAGGACATGGAAAAGATTATCCCTGCTCTGAAAGTCAGCTGCAGCAGGTCAATGCTTGGTAAAAGTCATGAGTTGTGTCAGCAAGCCGTCTTGTGTCAAGAAACGGGCTCGTGCAGCCTGAGCGCAATGGCGCCACTCTTGCAAAACGTGGGTGGTCAGTTCGGGCAACTGTCCGCCTTCCACCCCGTTCCAAACCCGGTGAAAGCGCCGCAGGCTTTCCGGTGCTTGCAGCCCATCCAGCAGGGCTTCCAGCTTGGCGTGGTGGGCATTGTCGTCCTGGGGGTAGACCTGCCAGATGAAGGGGTTTCCAGCCCACAGCGCCCGAACCAGCGAGTCTTCCCCGCGCACAAAGTTGAGGTCACAAGCCCAGAGCATTTCGTCAAAGCCGCTTTGGTCGGTGTAGGGCAGGGCGCACCAGTGGGGCTGAACATTCAGCTTGAGCAAGCCCCTTTGCACGGCGCTCAGCGGGCGGCCCGGCGTGACCAGCAACTGGTGCGGCGTGCCTGCCAGTTGTGTCAGCAGTTGGGGCAGGGCAGCAGGTTCGTAACAAAACAGGCTGATCAGCAAAGCTTCTGCCGTCAAGTCTGGGGCGTGTTGCTCTCGCCATGCAGCGCGTTGGCCACTGTTCATAAAGGCTTGCTGTCGTGTCAGCAGATCGGACTCGCGCAGCAGGCCACCGGTGCCCGGCGTGAAGCCTGGGTAGAAGAAGTGCTTGGTCCAGCCCTTGGCTGGCCCAGACATCACGGGTGAGGGCAGACCGTGCAGGCGGGGCACCCAGTCTTCGGCGCTCAGGTATTCGAGGTTGATCCAGGCGGGCGGGTGTTTGTGCGTGGCCACGCCGTGTGCCACAAAGGCTTCGGGCAAGGTGCAGCCAAAGGCTTCGATCCAGACATCCGCCGGGGGCAGGTTGGCCAGTTTGATTTTGTCACTGGCGTGGGCCCAAGGCAGCACCTGAACGCCGTGCAGAAGGGCGAGCGATTCCGGCGGGGCCATCCAGCGCAAGGCAGCGTCATCGTCCACCCACAAGCGCACCCATTGCCCGGCCTCGGCCAGTTGCCGGGTCAGTCGCCAGCAAACGCCCAGGTCACCGTGGTTGTCGATGACAGCGCAAAAAATGTCCCAAAGTCTTGGCGAATTCATGAGGTGATTGTCGCTTGCCCCTCGGTTTTCAGCTTCACTCGGCGGCACAATACGCGCCATGATTGCCGAACACGATGAAACCTTGCTGGCCCAGGTGGCTGCGCTTCCGGCTTTGCCCGGGGTGTATCGCTACTTTGATGCGCAGGGCCATGTTTTGTATGTGGGCAAGGCCAAGCAGCTTAAAAAGCGGGTGTCGAGCTATTTTCAAAAAGACCACGGTGGCACGCGCATTGGCCACATGGTGAGCAAAATTGCCCGACTGGAAACCACGGTGGTGCGCTCCGAAGCCGAAGCGCTGCTGCTCGAAAACAACCTCATCAAGTCGTTGAGTCCGCGTTTCAACATCCTGTTTCGGGACGACAAAACTTACCCGTATTTGAAGTTGACGGGCAACGGCACACTTTTCTTGAAGGCGCTGGACGGTGCACCCGAGCCGCAGACCTTTCCTCGGGTGGCCTATTACCGGGGATCGGTTGAAAAAAAGCACCGTTACTTCGGCCCCTTCCCCAGCGCCTGGGCGGTCAAGGAGTCGATTCAGCTGTTGCAAAAGGTGTTTCGCTTGCGCACCTGTGAAGACACCGTGTTTGCCAACCGCACTCGCCCGTGTTTGCTCTACCAGATCAAGCGCTGCTCTGGACCTTGTGTGAACTTGATCAGCCCGCAGGCCTATGCAGAGGATGTGAAACATGCCGAGCGCTTTTTGAAGGGCGAGACGCAGGCGCTGCTGCAAGAGATGGAAGCGCGGATGATGCAGCACGCCGAGACGCTGGCGTTTGAGCAGGCCGCTGAGGTGCGCAACCAGATGTCGGCCTTGTCCCGCGTGCTGCACCAGCAGTCTGTGGACACGGGCACCGACACCGATGTGGACATCCTGGCCGTGCGGGTCCAGGGCGGACGGGCCTGCGTCAACCTGGCCATGGTGCGTGGTGGGCGGCACCTGGGCGACAGGGCTTACTTTCCGGCGCATGTGGAAGACGCGCACGCACTGCAAGTGGTTGAAGACGATGACCAGGCGCCGCAACCCGTCGAAGTGCAGGTGCTGGAAGCCTTCTTGGCGCAGCATTACATTGGCATTCCGGTGCCGCCATCGCTGATCACCAGCGTGGGGGTGGACAAGGTTTTGCTTGCGGCACTGTCGCAGCAAGCGGGCTACAAAATTGCCGCTGTGCACAACCCCCGGGAGCACCGCCGGGTCTGGCTGGAGATGAGCGAAAAAAACGCAGACATTCAGCTGGCCCGTTTGCTGGCCGAAGAGGGCTCGCAACAGGCCCGAACCCGTGCACTGGCCGAAGCGCTCGATTT
>NZ_JBIKHV010000193.1:0-2638 GCF_044361985.1 Limnohabitans sp.
TCGCTAGAGGATTCCCATGAGTGACACCCCAGTCGACAACAGCAAACGGACCTGGCTGATTGCTTCCGGTTGCGCAGGTGCCGTAGGCGCTGGCTTTGTGGCCACCCCCTTCGTCAGCAGCTTTCAACCTTCCGAACGAGCCAAAGCGGCTGGTGCGGCCGTCGAAGTTGATATTTCTGCCCTGAACCCCGGCGAAAAGCTGACGGTCGAATGGCGCGGCAAGCCTGTATGGATCATGAAGCGCACCCCTGAGCAACTTGAATCCCTCAAGAAGATCGAGGGTCAACTGGCCGATCCAGCTTCCGCACGCACGGCATACCCCACGCCTGATTACGCCAAGAATGGACACCGTTCCATCAAGCCTGAGATCATGGTGACCGTGGGCATTTGCACCCACCTGGGCTGTTCGCCTGGTGACCGCTTCGCCACAGGATCGCAACCCTCTTTGCCCGATGACTGGACCGGCGGCTTCTTGTGCGCTTGCCATGGCTCGACATTCGATCTGGCGGGCCGCGTGTTCAAGAACAAGCCGGCACCTGACAACCTCGAAGTGCCACCGCACATGTACTTGTCTGACACCAAGTTGATCATTGGCGAAGACAAGAAGGCTTGATGGAGACTGACATGGCTCAATTCAAAGAAATTTCTCCGAACGCCCCCGTAGGCGAAAAGCTGCTCAACTGGGTGGACAACCGTTTCCCGGCTTCCAAGCTTTACAAGGACCATTTGTCCGAGTACTACGCGTCCAAAAACCTGAATTTTTGGTACGTGTTTGGTGCGCTTTCGCTTTTGGTCCTGGTGATCCAGATCGTGACCGGTATTTTCCTGGTCATGCACTACAAGCCCGATGCCGCGCTGGCATTTGCTTCGGTCGAATACATCATGCGTGATGTGCCATGGGGCTGGTTGATCCGTTACATGCACTCCACGGGCGCTTCTGCCTTCTTCATTGTGGTGTACCTGCACATGTTCCGTGGCCTGATTTATGGCAGTTACCGCAAACCACGCGAGTTGGTTTGGATTTTTGGTTGCGCCATTTTCTTGTGCCTGATGGCCGAAGCCTTCATGGGTTACCTGTTGCCCTGGGGCCAGATGTCTTATTGGGGCGCTCAGGTGATCGTGAACCTGTTCTCGGCCATTCCTTTTATCGGCCCTGATCTGGCCCTGCTGATCCGAGGTGACTTTGTGGTGGGTGATGCCACGCTGAACCGCTTCTTCAGCTTCCATGTGATTGCTGTGCCGCTGGTTTTGTTGGGTCTTGTGGTGGCGCACATCATTGCCTTGCACGAGGTCGGCTCCAACAACCCCGATGGCATCGAGATCAAAGCGTCCGATGCGCCCAAAGATGCCCACGGCCATCCTTTGGACGGTATTCCCTTCCACCCGTACTACACCGTGCACGACATTCTGTCGGTCAGCGTGTTTTTGATGGCGTTCACCGCGATTGTGTTTTTCGCCCCTGAGTTCGGTGGGTATTTCCTTGAATACAACAACTTCATCCCCGCCGATCCGCTGACCACGCCTTTGCACATTGCACCGGTCTGGTACTTCACACCGTTCTATTCGATGCTTCGTGCCATCACCAGCGAGATGATGTACGTCCTGATCGCTTGTGTCGTGATCGGCGCCGTGCTGGCAGTTGCCAAAGGCAAGTTGCCCACCCTCTTCAAGGGTGCCGTGATCGGCTCGGCGGTTGCGATGGCGGCCATGATGTTGGCCATTGATGCCAAGTTCTGGGGCGTGGTGGTCATGGGTGGTGCGGTCATCATCTTGTTCTTCCTGCCTTGGCTGGACAACAGCCCGGTCAAATCGATCCGTTACCGTCCCGACTGGCACAAGTACTTGTACGCCGTGTTCGTGATCAACTTCCTGATCCTGGGTTACCTGGGGGTGCAGCCGCCATCGCCGATCGGTGAGCGCGTTTCCCAAGTCGGGTCCCTGTTTTATTTTGGCTTTTTCCTGTTGATGCCTTGGTGGAGCAAGCTGGGTACGCCCAAGCAGGTTCCTGACCGCGTGGTCTTCACGCCTCACTGAGATCACGGAGATTCAAGAACATGAAAAACCTCAAGAAACTCGCATTGGGCTTTGTGATGGCCCTGGGTCTGGTGGCCAGTGCCCACGCTGCTGGTGGCGGCCTTGCCTGGGACAAGGCCCCCAATAAAACAAACGATCTGGGCGCATTGCAAAATGGTGCCAAGCTGTTTGTCAATTACTGCCTGAACTGTCACTCTGCTGCCTTCATGCGCTACAACCGCTTGAAAGACATCGGTTTGACCGAGCAGCAGATCAAGGACAATTTGTTGTTTGCCACCGACCGCGTGGGTGACAACATGAAAGTGGCGCTCGACCCGGTGTTGGCGAAAGACTGGTTTGGCAAGAATCCACCTGATTTGACCTTGATGGCCCGTTCTCGTTCAGGCCATGGCGGTACAGGTGCCGATTATCTGTACACCTACTTGCGCACTTACTATCGGGATTCGACCAAGCCCACCGGCTGGAACAACTTGGCCTTGCCCAACGTCGGCATGCCCAACCCATTGTGGGAGTTGCAGGGTGAGCGTGAGCCAATTTTTGAAGACAAAGAAGAGCATGGTCATAAAGTTCAGATCTTCAAAGGCTGGAAACAAACCAAACCCGG
>NZ_JBIKHV010000086.1:0-8838 GCF_044361985.1 Limnohabitans sp.
CAGCAACCGCCGCCATTTGTTGCCCGAGTACATGAGCGAAAACCTCACCTACAAGCACACCGACGATGGCGAGGTGCATCCGGGTGAAGGGGTGGAGGAAAAAATCTCGCTGTCTGAGCGCTTTGGCCTCTGGATCAGTTTCTACCCTTTCTCGCAAGAAGAGTACTTGCACATTGCCAGCCAATGGCTCAGCGCCATGGGGGCCACGCCCGCGCAAATTGCTGCAGCTCGCCCTGACGCCTTGCTGTGGGCCCTGGAGCGAGGTTCGCGCAGTGGTCGCGTCGCCTACCAGTTTGCGCGGGACATGATGGGACGCCAATCGGACGTTGCATGAGCGCAGGGCTGTTGGTGGCTGACGGGGATCGCCAGCGCGAAGGGCTGAACCCTGGCCAAGAAGAACGTGCCGTGGTGGATGTGGCGGTCGGTGTTTTGCTGCAACCAGGGGGGCAGTTTTTGCTCACCTCTCGCCCTGATGGCAAGGTCTACTCAGGCTATTGGGAATTCCCGGGTGGCAAACTCGAAGTGGGTGAGTCGGTCGAGCAAGCCTTGCGCCGGGAATTGCATGAAGAGTTGGGCATCATGATTGGCCAGGCCCAGTTTTGGAAAACCCAGATGGTCGATTACCCACACGCTTTGGTGCGTTTGCACTTTTGCAAAGTGCGGGATTGGCAAGGTACTTTGCAAATGCGCGAAGGCCAATCACACGCTTGGCAGACATTGCCCGTCGCGGTAGTGCCCGTTTTGCCTGGCACCATTCCGGTGTTGGGGTGGTTGGCTGAGGAGCAAGCTTTCACAGGTGCCACGCACGCCTAAAACCCGGAAGGCCAGGGCTTATTGCAGGCGCGGATCGCCAAAAGGCTCTTCAGGGGGCGTTTCGTCGGGCAGTTTGAACTCTTCGCTGGCCCAAGCGCCCAGGTCAACACCCTTGCAGCGGGCGCTGCAAAAAGGTCGATAAGGATTGTGGCTGCTGTAAAGACTCAGGCCCGCGCAGGCCGGGCATCGCACTTTGCGGGGTTGGAAGGCTTCAGGCTGGTTCGCGTCACTCATGCGCACAAAGACATCTCGAAGGGAACGTCCTCTGTGGTGGCCACCAATTTGCCATCGCTTTGCTGGCGCATCATCCGGATCACCACCAGCAAGCGGTTGCAGCTGATTTCAGGGGTGATGCCAAGGGCCGGATCAATCTTCAGGCGCAGCAGCTGAAACGTACGCCCTTGAGGCAAATTCTGTTGCAGTTGGCCGGCTGTGGCCATGACTTTTTGGCTGCTGCCGGATTCACGCAACATTTGCAGCAACAGTTGGATGGCTTGGGCCAAAGGCCCAAAAGGTGCAACCCACTGCGCCAAGTCGTTGGCACGGCTGGCTGCCGCGTGGTGCTGCCAGGCGTAATAGGCTGGCAGATCAAACTCACAAGTGCCGCCAGGGATGACGGCGCGGCTGCGCAAAGCCATCAGAAAGTCGTTGTCATTGAGGCTTTGGCCAATCTTTCCGCTGACCTGGTTGAGCGACTCAAAGTGCCCATCCAGTTGGCTGATCAGTCCGTCGAGGGCCTTTTCGGAGATGGCCGGGTTGCCGCGGTAGCCGCTGTACAGCTGTTTTTGGCGTTCCAGGTCTTTCAGGACGTCCGATTTCAGCTCTGAACGCGAGGCCACTTCGATGATTTCGAACAGCGTGGTCAGCGCGAAATGATGGTCGACCGCTTCAGAACGGGCCATCAACAGGCCCAGGCGGTTGAACAATTGTTGCAAGCGCAGGTAGGTGCGGATGCGTTCGTTAAAAGGGTATTCGTACAGTATCACGCGGCTTCTTCCAAGTCCGCCATCATAGCCCGAAGTCAGCGGCCATCTGAGCCACTTGGGCCTCTAATTCAGCCAGATTCAAGCCCTGGTTAAAGAGCACCACATCGGCACAGGCCAGTCGTTGGCCTCTGCTGGCTTGCAAAGCGATGATGCCGTCGATTTCCTCTGGGGCCAAACCACTGCGGGCCATGACCCTTTGCTTTTGTGTGGGGGCATCACAGTCGACCACGATCACCCGGTCAAGCTGCCGGCGCCAGCGCTCGCCCGATTCCACCAGCAAAGGCACATCAAACAGCAGGCAGTTTTGACCGCTTTGCAGTGCTGCCTGTGCCTGTTCAGCGGTGATCAGGCTGACCAGGGGGTGAATGATGCTTTCGAGCTGTTTTTTGGCATCTGTATGGTTGACGATCAGTGCACGCATGGCTGGCCGATCCATGGCGCCATCCGCACCGACCATGTGCGATCCAAAGACCTGGCTTATCTGGGCGATGGCACGCCCACCCGGGGCGGTCAAGTTGCGTGAAATCGCGTCAGCGTCGATCACTGCAGCGCCGCGGGCTGCCAGCATGCCCGCCACGGTGCTTTTGCCGCTGCCAATGCCACCGGTCAGGCCGATGCGCCAAATATGCTGAGTGTTCATGGATTAAAAAAGCAAGCTGGGCAGGTGGCCAAAGACCATGACCCACAAACCCGCCAAGGCCAAAAAAGGGCCAAACGGAATATAGCCGTCTTCAGGCATGCGTTGACGCATGCGCAGCCACAGTCCCCCGGCAATGCCTGTGAGAGACGCGATCAGAACCAGCGAAAGCAGTGCAGGCCAGCCCAGCCAGGCACCCAGTGCCGCCAGAAGTTTGAAGTCGCCTTGGCCCATGCCCTCTTTGCCTGTGACCCCCTTGAACAGCCAATAGACAGACCACAAAAAGAGGTAGCCCGCTACGGCGCCCCACATGGCCGTGCTCAAAGTGATGTGACTCCAACCGAGGCTGGCCGCCAACAAACCCGACCACACCAAAGGTTGTGTGATGGCATCGGGCAGCAAGCTGGTGTCCGCATCAATGGCCGCGAGGGTCACCAGAGCGCCCGCAAAGCCTGCCCATGCCAAAGCGCTGCCGCTCAGGCCATATCGGTCAAAGCTCCAGGCAAACAAGACTGCAGTGAACAGCTCTATGGCAGGGTAACGCCAGCCAATGGGGGCCTGGCAATGACGGCATCGGCCTTTGAGCCCAAGATAGCTGAGCACGGGAATCATTTCTGCCCACGACAGGGCGTGGCCGCAGTGGGGGCAGTGAGACCCAGGAACAGCGATGTTGTAGGGCTTGGAGGGCGGCAGGTTGGTGCCGGACTCTGCAGCCGCCCATTGCGCCTCCAGCATTCGGGGCAGGCGGTGGATGACCACGTTCAGAAAGCTGCCCACCACCAGACCCAGCAGCACAACCCCAATCCACATGAGTAAATCGGTGGCCATTTCAGAAAACCTGACCCAGGCGAAAAATTGGCAAATACATGGCCACAAGAATACCGCCAATCAGGCTGCCCAGCACAACAATGATCAAGGGTTCGAGCAAACTCGACAAGCCGTTCACCCGGTCGTCCAGTTCGGTTTCCATCAAGCCGCCAGCCCGCGCCAGCAAATTGTCCAGGGCGCCGGTCTCCTCTCCTGTGGCACACAGCTGCACGATCATGGGTGGGAACCGGCCGCTTTGGGCCATGCTCTCGCTCAAACGGCCGCCTTGTGCCACCTGCCTTTGCAATTGAAGCGTCACACGCTCGAATATCGCGTGATCGCAGGCTTGAGACACAGGCCCCAGGGCCTCTGCCAAGGGCACGCCTGCTGCCAGCAATGCCGACAAGGTCTGGGCCCAACGCGCCACCACAGCCGTGCCGATGAGCGGCCCCAGCAGGGGCAACTTGAGCAGCCAACGGTCTTTCGCGGTTTTGAACCTGGCCTGGGCAGCTTGGGGGCGCTGCCAAAACCAGACCCCCAGCACAATGCCTGCCATCACCAGTGGCCCCGACGCGCTCAAGCCGTCGCTCAATGCCACCACCATTTGCGTGGCCCATGGCAAGTCGGCCCCAAATGACTTGAAAACATCCTCGAACACCGGCACGACAAACACCAAAATCAGCACCAGCACAGCGGTGGCGACACCCAGCACCGCAGTGGGGTACATCAGGGCAGAGCGCAAGCGTGAGCGCAGGCCCTCATTTTTCTCCAGGGTGTGCGCCAAGCGCTCCATCATGCTGTCCAGAATGCCAGCCGACTCGCCTGCTTGCACCATGCTGGTGTACAGCCCGGTGAAGTGGCTTGGATGGCGCGCCAAAGCTTCGTGCAAGGCCATGCCGGAAGCCACATCGTTTTGTACCGCCTGGACGATCTCGACCAGAGGCCCGGAAGGCAGGCTGCGTGACAGCATGGTCAGCGCTTGCAACAGGGGCACGCCGGCACGCAGCAGCGCAGCCAGCTGCCGGGTCATGAGGGACAGTTCGCGCGGTCGGACCCGCAGCGGAAGTTCCCACCACAAGCGCTGCAGCCGCACCTGTTGCAGCCCCTGCCTGCGCAATTGGGCGCGTGCCAGCCCGGCATCGAGGGCATTCAGGCGTCCTTGCACAGGGCGGCCCTGTTCATCGCGTCCCTGCCATCTGAAAGCTGGGGATGGCTGCTGTGGGTCGGGCTTGTTCATGCGCTGTACCCTGTCGAGGCCAAGACTTCATCCAGTGAGGTGATGCCTTTGAGCACTTTGCGCAGACCCGCCAGCCGCAAAGTGCCCACACCTTCTCGTTGGGCTTGTTGCGTCAACTCCAGGTGGCCTGCCTCACGCAAGATCAGGTGCTGCATGTCTGCGCTCACCGGCATGACCTGAAAAATGCCAGTGCGGCCAGAAAACCCCTTGTGGCAATGTGCACAGCCCACAGGGCTGAAAGCTTCGACCGTTTCTGCCGTGATGCAGTTGAGGGGCAGACCCGCCTTTAGCAAAACATCCGAGGACAACGCCTCACGCTTTTTGCAATGCTGACACAGGCAGCGCACCAGGCGTTGGGCGGTGACCAGGGTCACGCTGGCGGCAATGTTGTAAGAGGCTGTTCCCATGTTGCGCAAACGCACCAGGGTGCTGGGCGCATCGTTGGTGTGCAAGGTCGACAGCACCAAGTGGCCAGTCTGTGCTGCCTGCACGGCGATGTTCGCGGTTTCCAGGTCGCGCACCTCCCCGACCATCAGGATGTCTGGGTCCTGCCGCAAAAATGCACGCAAAGCGATGGCAAAAGTCAAACCGGGCTTGTCCTGCACATTCACCTGGTTGATGCCTTGCAGTTGTATTTCGCAAGGGTCTTCCACGGTGGCGATGTTCACCTCAGCGGTGTTGAGCAAGTTCAGGCACGCGTAAAGCGATTGTGTTTTGCCCGAACCAGTGGGCCCTGTCACCAGCACCATGCCATGGGGACGGTGAATGGCTTCGACCAGGCGAGCCAGGTCTTGCGGCTCGTAACCCAGTTGGGTCAAGTCGAGCTGTGCTTGCGCGGAATCGAGGACCCGAATCACCAGTTTTTCGCCAAACAAGGTGGGCAAAGTACTCACACGCAAGTCCAACTCACGGCCACTGAGCAATCTCAGCTTCATGCGACCGTCTTGTGGCAGGCGCTTTTCGGCAATGTCCAGCCGGGAGAGGACCTTGATGCGCGAGGACAGTCGGTCTTTCAGGGCCATGGGTGGGGTGGCCACTTCGCGCAGCTCACCGTCGATGCGCATGCGTACCCGGTAATGGTGTTCATATGGCTCAAAGTGCAAGTCAGAGGCCTTGAGTGCCACGGCCTGCTCCAGCAGTTGCTGCACAAGATGAACGACCGGTGCGTCATCGATGGCACCCGGCCTGGACTGGGTACCAAGATGGTTTTGCATGGGCCTCCATGAATTATTTTGTTTTATTTTTTGAAAACACATCATGGGCCGAATTTGACCGTTTGTAAATGCAGGGTAGGGGCCAAGAGTCCATTTGGCGCCGTGATCAGGCGACCGCTGGGGGCTTTGGGGGGTGCTGGCTTGGACGAATGCCGCGCAGGCACTGGCCTGGCTTTAAAGGAACTTGACCGGTTGGTATTTAGGGTCGGCGTGCTCGCAGGCTTCGGCTTTGGCGCAGGGCATTTGGCACAGCGCCCGGTCGTTCAGGGGGCAGGCGCGGTTGAAGGTGACCACATGGTCGACCTCGGCGCGGATGCCGATCCACTCGCCCAGCTTGTGGTCGTGGTGACTGGGCACATGGGCCATCAGCAACTCACCGCTGGCCAGCCGGAGGGTGTACAAAAACTCTGAGCCACGGAAGGCTTTGCGGATGATCTCGGCCTTCACGGGGGCATGGTCGTCGTGCACGATGTCATCGGCGCGCAGCAGCACATCGCATTCGCCGCCTTCAAATGCACAGGGCAAGGGGCATTCGGCCACATCGGTCAGCTCGCCCACAGCCGTACTCACCAAAATGTGCCCGTTCACTTCTCGCAAGGTGGCTGGGGTGAAGACGCCATGCCCGATGAAGTCGGCCACAAATCGTGTGGCTGGGCGGTGGTAAAGGCTGTAAGCATCCTCCCACTGGTGCAACTGGCCTTCGTTCATCACGCCGATCACATCGCCAATGGCAAAGGCTTCAAGCTGGTCGTGTGTGACCAGCAGGGCGGTGGCGTTCGCAGCTTTGAGGATGCTGCGAACCTCTTGCGCCAGGCGTTCGCGCAGGTCGATGTCGAGGTTTGAAAAAGGCTCGTCGAGCAACAGCAAATCAGGCTTGGGCGCGAGGGCGCGGGCCAAGGCCACGCGTTGCTGCTGGCCCCCTGAGAGCTCATGGGGATAGCGATTTTCGGCGCCGCCCAAACCCACCAGAGCCAGCACGTCTTGCACGCGTTGGCGCTGTTCTTTTTTGGGCAGGTGTGCCAAGCCAAAACCCACATTGCGCCCGACGTCCATGTGCGGAAACAGCGCATAGTCCTGAAACACCATGCCAATGCGACGGCTTTCTGCAGGTTCGGTGTGCCCCACTTCGCTCACCACGCGGGAGGACAGCAAAATTTTTCCGCCGGTCACGGGCTCCAACCCGGCCACGGCGCGCAGCAAGGTGGTTTTTCCGCAGCCAGACGGCCCGATCAAAACGCCAATGTCACCCGCACTCAACCCCAGGTTCACCCCGCGCACGGCGGGTGAGGGATTGCCGGGGTATTGGATGTCCAGTTGGCGCAGCTCTAAAAACATGGGTTTGATTGTAGGCAGGTTGTCCAAGCACTGATGAGCGGCTTTTTTGCAGGCCTGTGCTTGGGTGCGTGATTTATGCGGGCCATGGCCTGCCAAGCTTCGGTCCCCGGGGCGGGCTCCTACAATAAGCGCTTCATTCAGAGGTCTGCTTTTGATGCTGCGCACTTTGACCCGACCTTTGTCGCGTCTTCCCACACTGTTTTTCGCCCTGTTGGCTTTGGCATTGGCCTTGCCGGTGCTGGCTGTGTTGGGCTCGTGGCTGCAGTGGAGTGGGCAAAGCGCAGACATCTTGCTGGAAATGGGCCGCACCGTGCTGCCCGATTACGCCCTGACCACGCTGGGCTTGTGCCTGATGGTGGCGTTTGGCGTGACGGTCCTGGGCCTGGCCACGGCGGTGCTGGTCACGCTGTTTGATTTTCCGGGGCGTGGCATTTTTGAATGGCTATTGCTTTTGCCGCTGGCCATGCCGGCGTATGTTGTGGCCTATGCCTACACCGATTTTTTGCAGTTCAGCGGGTCGCTGCAGATGGCTTTGCGCGAAGCGCTGGGCCTGCAAGGTCGCTTGTGGCCCGATGTGCGCAGTGTATGGGGGGCTGCACTGGTGTTCACCCTGTCGCTCTACCCGTATGTGTACTTGCTGGCCCGAACCGCCTTGGTGGAGCGGGCTGCAGGCTTGATGGAAGCAGCCCGGCTGCTGGGCGCACCGCTATCCCGCCGCATTCGAGAAATTGCCTTGCCACTGGCCCGCCCGGCGGTTGCCGCGGGTGTGGCCTTGGCATTGATGGAAACACTGGCCGATTTCGGGGTGTCCAGTTATTTCGGTATCCAGACCTTCACGGCGGGCATTTACAAAGCCTGGCTGTCCATGGACAACCGCATTGCAGCGGCGCAGCTGGCCACGGCGCTGCTGGCCGTGGTGGTGGTGTTACTGCAGTTGGAGCAGCGCGCGCAAAAGCGCCTGCGCTTCAATCAAAGCCGCGGTTCGCGCCAGGGCTCTGCCGAGGCTCAGCCCGTGGTGCTGCATGGTGCCCACCGCGTCATGGCATGGGGGGTGTGCAGCTTGCCCGTGCTGCTGGGTTTTGTGCTGCCAGTGTTCATCATGTTGCGGGCTTTGGCGGGGGAGACCAGCGAGCTGCCCTGGGAGCGCTTTGGACAGTGGGCCTTCACCAGCTTGCGCCTTGGTGCGGTGACCGCTTTGCTGGCTGTGGGTGTGGCGCTGGCGCTGGCCTTCAGCGTGCGCACCCGGGCTGACCGCCTCAGCCAAGGCGCCATCCAGCTCGTCGGCTTGGGGTATGCCATTCCTGGCGCGGTGGTGGTGGTGGGTTTGCTGTTGCCTGTCAGCTGGATTCAGCAGACCTGGCCAGAATCATCGGCCGGGGCCTGGATCACCGCCACCTCTTTGGGACTGGTCTGGGCCTATCTGGTGCGATTTTGCGCCGTGGCGCTGCAGTCGGTGCAAAGTGGTTATGCCCGCATTCCGGTCAGTCTGGACGACTCCGCCCGCATGCTGGGCGTCACCGGTTGGGGACTGATGCGCCGTGTACACGCCCCCTTGCTTCAGCGCACCACCCTGGCTGCTGTGCTGCTGGTGTTTGTCGACGTGATGAAAGAGTTGCCCGCCACGATGGTGCTGCGCCCTTTCAACAGCGACACGCTGGCGGTGGTGGCGTACCAACTGGCGCGCGACGAGCGACTGGGGGAGGCGGCTTTGCCATCGCTGGCCTTGGTGCTGGTGGGTTTGATCCCGGTGATCTTGCTCAGCCGGACCTTGCGTCAACCGGCATCCTGAACGCCTGCCGTGGTGGCAGG
>NZ_JBIKHV010000194.1:0-2621 GCF_044361985.1 Limnohabitans sp.
TGCCAGCTCCAGGTTGCGCTGTCGGATTTCATCGACATAAGTCAGGTATTGGCGTGTCACCCCCGCCATGGGAATATCAAGAATGTTGAAGTTCTGCTTGCGGATCAGGTAGAGCAACAAATCGAGAGGGCCTTCGAATGCCTCCAAAAAGACCTCCAGGGCATCCGGCGGGATGTACAGGTCGGTCGGCATCGAGAACAGGGGCTCGCCATACAGCCGCGCCACGGCCACATGGTCGACCACCTGCGGCATGGACACGGGGGTGTCCCTCAGCGGCACGGGCAGTTCGGTGGGGGGGGCAAAGGCGGTCATGGGCGGTGCTGTTGATGAACGACACACCGGGATCGCTGCCCGAAGTGTCGATTAACGGCAGATTCAGGAGGACTGGTTTTGATAAACGTAGGGCTTTTGGGACACGCGCCCATCCTTGAAGGCCTGTTGCTCGGGTCGGCTCAGTGACTTGTCCCAAAGCAAAGCACGGCCTTGACGCTGCTCAGCCTCCAGTTCGGGGCGCTGGGCCTTGAGCTGGGCAATGAATTGTGTGGTGTCTGAGGTGTAGTCAGGGCGGCGGAAAATGGACATGTTGGGGCTTTCTGGCGGGCAAGGTGACAAGGGCTGAGTTTGCATGAAGAAAACAGCTTGCTAAGGATGAAGACATTTTACGGGCCCGAGCGCGCCATCAGGCTGACAGCACGCTGAATGCCTGCAGGCAGGTCGGGCTCCAGTCGGCCGTCCAGATGTTCCAGCAAGCCCGTGCGTCGAGCGATGTCCAGGGGCTGGTGCAACAAACCGCAAATGATCAACTGCACCTCTTTTTTGCGGCAAGTGTCGATCAGGTTCATCAAGGCATCGGCACCCGAAGAATCCACGTAAATCACATTTTTCAGGTCAATCACCAAAGCCGGTGTGGTGATTTTGTCTTCGATGTCCTCGACCAGCTTGACGGCACCAAAAAACAAGGCACCGTAAAGCCGCCAAGCCTGGACCTGGGTCTCATGCCCTGCCAGTCCTGGATGCTCCACACTCCTGACGGTTTCGCTGCGGCTCAGGCTGGAAATGCGGTAGATAAAAGTCAGGCAGGCCGCAAACAGGCCGACCTCGACCGCCACGGTGAGGTCAAACACCACCGTGAGAAAAAATACCGCCAACAAAGTGATGCGGTAAGGCAGCCGGTACTGTCGCAGCAGTAAAAATTCGCGCCACTCGCCCATGTTCCAGGCCACAAACATCAAAAGCGCCGCCAGCGCCGCCAAGGGCACATGCCCAGCCAGTGGGGCAGCCAGCAGCACCACGGCCAGCAGTGTCAGTGCATGCACCATGCCTGCGATGGGGCTGGTGCCGCCGCTTTTGATGTTGGTGACGGTTCGGGCAATCGTGCCGGTGGCGGGCATGCCCCCGAAAAATGGGGTCACAAAATTAGCCACTCCTTGGGCCATCAACTCCTGGTTGGGGTTGTGACGGTCGCCAATCATGCCGTCGGCAATGCGCGCGCACAGCAGTGACTCAATCGCGCCCAACAGCGTCAAAGTCAGGGTGGGCATGAGCAAAAATCGGGCGCTGTCCCAACTGAATTCGGGCCACTGAAAACTGGGCAAGACGGCTGGGATGCCACCAAATTTGCTGCCAATGGTTTCTACCGGCAGCGACAGCCCCATGCAGGCCAGTGTGGCAAACACCAGCGCCACGATAGAGCCGGGCACCAAGCTGACCCAGCGGTATGGGGTGGCGTTCAGTCGGCGTCCCAGACGCATCCAGCCGACCAGCAGTGACAAGGAGCCCAGGGCCACCAGCAAGGCGGCCAAATTGGCAGAGTGCAAGTTTTGGCCCAGCGCGCGCAGCATGCCGAAAAAATCTGCGGGCATGGACTGGATTTTCAGTCCCAGAAAATCTCTGATTTGCGACAGCATGATCAAAACCGCAATGCCATTCGTGAAGCCGATCACGACCGACACCGGAATGAATCGGATCAAGGTGCCCAGTCGAAACAAGCCCAGCAGAAAAAGCAAAATGCCCGACATGGCGGTGGCCAATATCAAGTTGGCCAGGCCATAGCGCTCGACGATGCCGTAAACAATCACGATGAAGGCACCAGCAGGCCCGCCAATTTGCACGCGGCTGCCGCCCAGGGCCGAGATCAGGAAGCCCGCAATGATGGCGGTGAACAAGCCTGCTTCAGGCTTGAGCCCCGAGGCGATGGCAAACGCCATGGCCAGGGGCAAGGCCACCACCCCGACGGTGATGCCGGCGCCAATGTCCTGAGCGAGGCGCTTGCGGTTGTAGCCTTGCAGGCTGTCGAGCAATCGGGGCCTGAAGAAGTGGGTTGCGTGCAGCCAATTCATGGGGGTTTGCTGTTGTGCGTTCAGGCCAGGGCAGAAAAATTACGCGGCACGCTGGCGCAAATCATCCAGCAAGGGGCGCAGGCTCAGCAACCAAAGCAAACCTGCCAAAGGCACCGTGGTGACGTAGCCCACATAGTTGAAGCCAAGCGCTCCGAACAGCCCCCCCAACAGAAAGCCCAGAACCAAGCCCGTGTGGACCTTGAGCCGTTGGCGGTTTGCCCTCACTGAAGGTGTCTCGCTTGAACGATTGATGTAAACCCATTTGCCCAGTTCGATGCCGAT
>NZ_JBIKHV010000023.1:0-30764 GCF_044361985.1 Limnohabitans sp.
GCATGGAGTGCCTGCGCAGCAATGTGGATGCGCTGTTGACCAAGATCAAGCGCAAATACAAGGAATACGGCATCAATGAAAAGCCTTTTGTCGTCGTCAAGGCCGACAACGGCACCTACGGCATGGGCATCATGACGGTGCGCGACGTGTCCGACCTGGACGCCCTGAACCGCAAGACCCGCAACAAGATGAACGTCATCAAGGACGGACAGACCGTGAACGACGTGATCATCCAGGAGGGCGTTCTGACCAATGAGCGCATCAACGATGCTGTGGCGGAACCCGTGGTCTACATGATGGACCGGTATGTGGTGGGCGGCTTTTACCGTGTCCATGCAGAGCGTGGTGTGGATGAGAACCTGAACGCGCCAGGGGCCAGTTTTGTGCCTTTGGCCTTTGCGGACACCCCCCATTTGCCTCAGCCAGGTGTCAAACCGGGTGCCAGTGTGCCCAACCGCTTTTACATGTACGGGGTGATTGGTCGTTTGGCCATGCTCGCCGCCAGTTATGAGCTGGAAGCCACTGACCCTGAGGCTGAGGTGTACGATTAAAGTTGCTGCGCTGCAACAAAACCGCCAAAAGGACGGTGACACGGGGCCTGAACAGAGCGCAAAATAGCCAACTTCTGTTTCATCCGGCCTGATTCTCGTCAGGTCCTTGCCTGTGTCCTCCAACCGTTCTTCACTCGCCGCCTTGACCCTGGGCGCCATTGGCGTGGTTTATGGCGATATCGGCACCAGTGTGCTGTATGCAATGAAAGAGGTTTTTGGCTCCGGCCATGTCCCTTTCACGCATCAAAACGTCTACGGCATCCTTTCCATATTTTTCTGGACCCTGACCACCATCGTGTCGGTCAAGTACGTGGTGCTGGTGCTCCGGGCCGATAACCACGGTGAGGGGGGACTGGTGGCCATGCTGGCGCTGGCTTCTCAATCGGTGAAGGACAAGCCGCAGCTGCGCAAAGTCTTGTTGATGGTGGGCATCTTTGGTACATGCCTGTTTTATGGCGATGGCGTCATCACCCCGGCAATTTCTGTGCTGTCGGCCGTGGAAGGTCTGGAGATCATTTCACCCAATTTCAAAAAAGGGGTGATACCGCTCACGCTGGTCATTTTGTTTTTGCTGTTTTGGGTGCAAAAACGAGGCACGGCAGGGATTGGCAAATTCTTTGGACCCGTCACCCTGGTCTGGTTTTTCACCATTGCGGTGATGGGGGTCTCGCACATCGTTCAGCACCCGGAAATCCTGTTCGCCATCAGCCCGCATTACGCCTTGAGCTTTATGTGGAACGAGCCCGGCACAACCTTCATTATTTTGGGCGCAGTGGTGCTCTGCGTCACGGGCGGTGAAGCGCTCTATGCCGACATGGGCCACTTTGGCAAGAAGCCGATTCGCCTGGCTTGGTTCAGCGTGGTCATGCCCTGTCTGACCCTGAATTATTTCGGGCAAGGGGCTTTGTTGCTGGCCAATCCCGAAGCCGTGAAAAACCCGTTTTACATGATGGCGCCCGATTGGGCTTTGGTACCTTTGGTGGGGTTGGCCACCATGGCCACAGTGATCGCTTCGCAGGCCCTGATCACGGGCGCCTTCAGCGTGACCAAGCAGGTGATCCAGTTGGGCTATCTGCCACGCCTTCAGGTGCAGCACACCAGCGAGACCGATACGGGCCAGATCTACATGCCGTTTGTGAACTGGGGCCTGTTTGTGGCCATTGTGCTGGCGGTGGTCATGTTCAAGTCATCGAGCAATCTGGCGGCGGCTTACGGCATTGCGGTGTGCACCGACATGCTGATCACCACCGTGCTCACGTTCTTTGTGATCCGATACGCCTGGAAACTGCCCTTGGCTTTGTGCATTGGTGCCACCGGATTCTTCTTTGTGGTCGACCTGGCTTTCTGGGCATCCAACATGTTCAAGCTGTTTGACGGCGGCTGGTTTCCGCTGCTCATCGGCGCAGCGGTGTTCACCCTGATGCTGACCTGGCACGATGGCCGCCGGTTGCTCAATGATTCGCTGCGATCGGATGCACTGAAGCTGGCAGATTTTCTCGATGCGGTCTTCATTGCCCCACCCATCCGGGTGGAGGGCACAGCCGTCTTCCTGACCGCCGAGGCCGGCACGGTGCCCAACGCCTTGCTGCACAACCTCAAGCACAACAAGGTGCTGCACCTGCACAACCTGTTTGTGACCGTGCGCAGCCATGAATTTCCTCGCATGGACGCAGCCCGGCGACTTGAAGTCACTCCGCTGGGCCACGATTGCTGGCAAGTCATCGTCAACTATGGCTTCAAGGACAACCCTGATTTGCCGTCGGCCTTGGCCACCATTCAGGGCGATGGCTACCAGTTGGATCCCATGACGACCAGCTATTTCCTGTCGCGCGACATCGTGATCCCGACGATTGGTGGCGGCATGGCCACCTGGCGTGAAAAGCTCTTTGCCCAGATGCACCACAACGCCAGTGCGGCGGCTGAATTTTTGAACTTGCCCACCAATGCCGTGGTGGAGCTGGGCTCAAAGATCGAAATTTAAGGCCGCGTTCCCATCGGCTCACCCATGCCAATGGGGCGGCTTGGTGCCCAGTCTTTCTCAAACTGCACCGCGCCTTTGGGGAACAGCATCACCACCGTGGAGCCCAGCAGGAAGCGGCCCATTTCTTCGCCTTTTGCCAGCGAAATGCGGCCCATCTCATAGGTCCACTCCCGCACAGCACCTGGGCGGGGCGGGTTGACCACGCCATGCCAAACGGTGGCCATGCTGCCCACGATGGTGGCGCCCACCAGCACCATCACAAAGGGGCCGTGCTCGCCCTCAAACACGCAGACCACGCGTTCGTTGCGGGCAAACAGGCCCGGTACGCCCCGTGCTGTGGTCGGGTTGACCGAAAACAACTCGCCAGGCACATAAATCATGCGCGTCAAGCGGCCGGCGCAAGGCATGTGGATGCGGTGGTAGTCCCGCGGGCTCAGGTAGAGCGTGGCAAATTCACCATTTTGGAACTGTGCCGCCAGTGCCGGGTCGCCACCCACCAAGGCCAGAGTGCTGTAACTGTGCCCCTTGGCCTGGAACACCTGATCGCCGTCAATCGGACCGCACTGGCTGATGGCGCCATCGACCGGGCTCACATACGATGTTGCCGCCAAAGGGCGGGCATCTGGCCGCAACGGACGGGTAAAAAATTCGTTGAAGCTCTTGTAGCTGGCCGTATCAGGGTTGGCCGCTTCGGCCATGTTCACGTTGTAGCGCTGCACGAACCAATCGATGATGCCGGTGGTGGCCGAGCCCCATTGGCTGCCTGCCACCCAGCCCGCAAAGGCAGTCAGGGCTTGTTTGGGCATCAGGTACTGAGGCAAGACCGCGAGTCGGTCAGAAAAGGAGCTGGACATGGGCGGTGCCGCAAACGCGGGTCAGGAGAAGGCCTGATTTTATCGGGCGGGCAATACACCGGGCGTTTTTCAGTCGAAGGCAGCCCCTGTGGCCGAAAGTAGGCCCTGTCACAGGCACAATTCAGCCATGAAAACCCCTTTGCTTTCGGTTGCGCATCTGGTCAAACGCTATGGCGAAGCCACCGTGGTCAACGACCTGTCTTTTCACATTGATCCCGGCGAATGCCTGGGTGTGATTGGCCCCAATGGCGCCGGTAAAACCACCTCGCTGCGCATGTGCTTGGGCTTGACGCAACCCGATGGGGGTGAAATCCGTTATTTCGAGGGCTTGCAAATGCCCCGTGATGCCCTGGACATCAAGGCCCGCCTGGGCGTTGTGGCGCAAATGGACACGCTCGACCCTGACTTCACGGCGGAAGAAAACCTGTTGGTCTTTGGCCGCTACTTTGGTCTGCCCGATGCCACCATTCGGGCACGCATCCCCAAGCTGCTGGAATTCGGGGCGCTCAGCCACAAGGCCAAATCCAAGCCGGGTGAATTGTCGGGGGGTATGAAGCGGCGCCTGAGCCTGGCCCGCGCACTCATCAACCACCCCCAACTGCTGATGCTGGACGAGCCCACCACCGGCCTGGACCCGCAAGCCCGGCACCTGATGTGGGAGCGCCTGCAAGTGCTGCTGCAAGAAGGCAAATCCATCTTGCTGACCACCCATTTCATGGACGAAGCTGAGCGCTTGTGTTCCCGACTTTTGGTGCTGGACCAGGGTCGGAAAATCGCCGAGGGCAAGCCACGTGACCTGATTGCCGAGCACCTGGAGCCCGAAGTGGTTGAGGTCTTTGGCCAAGGGGCAGTGGCGCTGGCGCAACAGGCCGGCTTGAAGGCCCTTGCAGGTCGGGTCGAAGTCAGTGGCGAGACCGTTTTCTTTTACACCCAGGACAGCCGCGCTCTGATGCACGCGCTGGAGGCCTGGCCCACGCTGCGCACCCTGCACCGGCCTTCCAATCTGGAAGACCTGTTTTTGAAATTAACCGGACGCCAGATCCGTGAGGAGGCCTGAGCCATGAGTCAGATTCAAAACAACATTTGGGCGGCGCCCCGTTTGTCGATGCGCTGGTGGCCTGTGTTTCAGCGCAACTGGCTGGTCTGGAAAAAGCTGGCCATCCCCAGCCTGGTGGGCAACATCGCCGAGCCGCTCATGTGGCTGGTGGCCTTTGGCTATGGCCTGGGTTCGTTGGTCGGACAGATCGAGCTGGGGGGCGAAAAAGTGCCCTACATTCTGTTTTTAGCCAGCGGCAGCATCTGCATGAGCGCCATGAATGCGGCCACCTTCGAGGCCCTGTACTCGGCGTTTTCACGCATGCATGTGCAAAAAACCTGGGATGGCATCATGAACGCCCCGGTACGGCTGGACGATGTGGTGCTGGCTGAAATGCTTTGGGCTGCGTTCAAGGCACTGTTCACCGTAACAGCCATCCTTGTGGTCATGCTGGTCTTGGACATCAGCCACAGCTGGAAGCTGCTGGTCGCCTGGCCCGTGTTGCTGGGCGTGGGCATCACCTTCAGTTGCATGGCGCTGATTTTCAACGCACTGGCCAAGGGCTACGACTTCTTCACTTATTACTTCACGCTGTTCCTCACGCCGATGATGTTCCTGTCGGGCATTTTCTTTCCACGTGAGCAGCTGCCCGGCTTTGTGCGTGTGATCGCCGACTGGTTGCCCCTGTCGGTGGCCGTGGATTTGGTGCGCCCGCTGTTCTTGGACCGTTGGCCCGACCAGCCTGTGCGCCACGTGCTGGTGCTGGCGCTGTTCGCCGTGGTGTCGTTCTGGATCGCGTTGGCGTTGACGCGCAAGCGGTTCAGGAGCTGAAACCCTAAGGATGTGGTCTGGCTGTGCCCGACGATTTTGGGTACCCCCTTATGAGGAAGGCACAGCCAGGCCACATCCGTCTCTTAGAAGATGCGTGTCAGCAATCCGCCCCCATTCACCCGATAAGATCCTTCTTTTAAATCCATCACACACTTTCAAGGATTGAGCATGAGCATCCAGACCGTAGGCATCATTGGCGCAGGCACCATGGGCAATGGCATCGCACAGGCGTGCGCGGTGTCGGGCATGCAGGTCGTGATGGTTGACATATCGGATGCGGCCGTGGCCAAAGGCGTGGCCACTGTCTCGGCCAGCCTGGACCGCCTGGTCAAGAAGGAAAAAATCAGCGAGGCCGACAAGGCCACTGCGATGGCCCGGATCAAAGGATCGAGCAGCTACGATGACCTCCGGGGCGCGCAGTTGGTGATCGAAGCCGCGACTGAAAACCAGGCGCTCAAAGTCAAGATCCTGCAACAGCTCGATGGCATGCTGGCCCCGAATGTGATCGTCGCCTCCAACACCTCGTCGATCTCCATCACTCAGTTGGCTGCAGCCACGCAACGTGCAGACCGCTTCATCGGCATGCATTTCTTCAACCCCGTGCCCATGATGGCGCTGGTGGAAATCATCCGTGGCCTGCAGACCAGCGACGCCACGCACGATGCCGTGCACGAGATGGCGCTGGCCTTGGGCAAGACACCGATCACCGTGAAAAACGCGCCCGGCTTTGTGGTCAACCGCATTCTGGTGCCCATGATCAACGAGGCCTTCTTTGTGTTGGGCGAAGGCCTGGCAGAAGCCGAAGCGATCGATGCCGGCATGAAGCTCGGCTGCAACCAGCCGATTGGCCCGCTGGCGCTGGCCGACATGATCGGCCTGGATGTGTGTCTGGCCGTGATGGAGGTCTTTTTGCAGGAGTTCGGCGACAGCAAATACCGCCCCAGTCCCTTGCTGAAAGAAATGGTCGCTGCTGGCCGCCTGGGCCGCAAGACCGGGCAGGGCGTTTACAAGTACTGAGCTGTCACCTCGGTGAACCTTGCAGGGGTGGCCCACGGCCTACCATGCGGGGCATGACCACACCGACCCACTTAGAAGGCCAGATCGACTGCACCGTGCGTGGTGCAGTCCTTCAGATCTGCATCAACCGCCCCGCCAAGCGCAACGGCTTCACGCCCAAGATGTTTCAGGAATTGGGTGAGGCCTACACCCGGCTCGACGACGACCCCGACTTGCGCGTGGGGGTGTTGTGTGCAGCGGGAGACCACTTTACGGCGGGGCTGGACCTGCCCGCCATCGCGCCACTCATGCAGCGCGGTGAAAAGGCCGTGCCAATGGGCTTGGTAGATCCGCTGAACTTGGGTATGGACGGCTACCGGCGCCGCAGCAAACCCATGGTCGCGGCGGTACAGGGCATCACTTACACCTTGGGCATCGAACTGATGCTGGCAGCCGACATCGTGGTCGCGGCCGATGACTGCCGGTTTTCCCAGCTGGAAGTTCAACGCGGCATCATGGCCACGGGTGGTGCCACGCTGCGCATGGCCGAGCGCGCCGGTACGGGCAACGCGCTCTTGCATTTGCTCACCGCCGATGTGTTTGACAGCGCCGAAGCCCTGCGCCTGAACTTTGTGCAAAAGGTGGTGCCTGTGGCCGGGTTGCTGGGCGAAGCCATGCGCATCGCCGAGCTGATCGCGGCGCAAGCGCCTTTGGCGGTGGTGGCAACGCGGCTCAACGTGCTCAAAGCAGTGGAGCATGGCCCTGTGGTCGCCATGCACGACTTCATGGGCGTGCAGCAGCGTTTGTCGCGCAGTGACGATGCTGCCGAGGGGTTGCGCTCTTTTGTAGAAAAGCGCACGGCCCGTTTCACCGGGCGCTGAACCCGCACGGCTTGCCCGGATGGGGCAAGTCGGTCAGCAAGCATCGGTGTCTGCGCCACAATCGGCGCATGACCGAATCGAACGCCTTGCATCCTTACGCTGAACTCACCCCGGACCGGGTGATGGATGCATTGACCGACTTGGGCTTGTGGCCCGATGGCCGCTTGCTGGCGCTCAGCTCTTACGAGAACCGTGTGTACCGTGCCCACCTGGACGAACCGGTGCAGGGCAGCTCTGCGGTCGTCCTCAAGTTTTACCGGCCAGGCCGCTGGCGCCGCGAACAAATTCAGGAAGAGCACAGCTTTGCTGCCGAACTCGTGGCCGCTGAGGTCCCGGTGGTTGCGCCCCTGGTGTTGAATGGACAGACCCTGCACCAGACAGCGGGTTTTGAATTTTCAGTCAGCCCTTTGCGCGGTGGCCGCCCGCCAGAGCTGGACGATTTTGAGGTGCTGGAATGGATTGGCCGGTTTCTGGCCCGCATCCACACAGTGGGCGCTGCCAAGCCCTTTGCACACCGCCCTGCGCTGGATGTGCAAACCTTTGCCTTGGAGCCTGCGCAATGGCTGCAAACCCACCAAATGATTCCGCTGGAGGTGGAGCGCGAATGGCGCGATGCGTTGGTGCCTGCGCTGGTTTTGATTGAAGCGGCGTTTGCGCAAGGCGCGGCGGACCGCCGCTTGCTGCGCCTGCATGGCGACTGCCACCCTGGCAACATCTTGTGGACACCCTCTGAGCTGCCGGGTGGCGGCCCGCACTTTGTGGACCTGGATGACGCCCGCATGGGCCCCGCGGTGCAGGATTTGTGGATGTTGCTTTCAGGTGACCGTTCGCAGCGCACCCAACAGTTGTCGGCTTTGCTTGATGGCTACGAGCAGGTGCGTGACTTTGACCGCGCGGAGCTGAACCTGATCGAGCCCTTGCGCACTTTGCGCCTGATCCATTACAGCGCCTGGCTGGCCAGGCGCTGGGAAGACCCGATTTTTCCGATCAACTTTCCGTGGTTTGGCACGCCCGACTATTGGCGCGGTCAGGTGCTGATGCTGCAAGAGCAAGTCGAGCAGATGCAAGAAGCGCCGCTCAGCGTTTAAGCCCCAGCGAGCTGCTGGGGCTTGTGCCCATGCATCAGCTCAGCAGTGCATTCACCCGCTTGACATAAGCCGCAGGGTCGGCGGGCAAACCGCCTTCGGCCAGCAGGGCCTGGTCGAACAGGATGTGGGCCAGGTCATGAAAATGCACCGAGCCGTCGAGCTTTTTGACCAGCGGGTGCTCGGGGTTGACCTCCAGCACGGGTTTGACTTCAGGCGCTTGTTGACCCGCTTGCTTGAGCATGCGGGCCAGTTGCATGCTCATGCCGTCATCGGTCACGACCAGGCAGGCCGGGCTGTCCACCAAGCGGCTGGTCACGCGCACGTCTTCGGCCTTGTCTTTCAGGGCTTCTTTCAGTTTTGCCAGTACGGGCTTGAAAGTTTCGGCCGCGTCTTCGGCGGCTTTCTTTTCTTCTTCGTCTTGCAGCTTGCCCAGGTCAAACGCGCCTTTGGCCACGCTTTGCAGGGGGGTGCCGTCGAAATCGTGCACAAAGTTCAGCGCCCACTCGTCCACGCGGTCGGTCATCAGCAAGACTTCGATGCCTTTTTTCTTAAACACTTCAAGTTGCGGGCTGTTCTTGGCGGCGGCCAGGGTGTCGGCGGTGATGTAGTAAATCGCGTCCTGGCCTTCCTTCATGCGGGCTTTGTAATCGGCAAAACTCACAGACACGCTGTCGTGGCTCGACGATGCAAAGCGCAGCAATTTGGACAAGCGCTCGCGGTTGCCAAAATCTTCGCCCAAACCTTCCTTGAGCACCGCGCCGAACTCGGCGTAAAACTTGGCGTACTGCCCCAGCTTGGCTTTGTCTTCGTCACTCAGGACGTCGGTGACTTCTTCGGAAGCCTCGGGTGCCTTGTCGTGTTTGGCCAGGTCTTCCAGCATCGACAACACCCGCTTGGTGCAGCCTTCGCGGATGGCTTTGACATCGCGGCTTTCTTGCAGCAGTTCGCGGCTCACGTTCAGGGGCAGGTCGGCTGAGTCCACCACGCCCTTCACAAAACGCAAATAGCTGGGCATCAGGGCCTCTGCGTCGTCCATGATGAAAACGCGTTTCACATACAGCTTGATGCCGGCTTTCTTGTCGCGGTTCCACAGGTCTTGTGGCGCTTTGCTGGGGATGTACAGCAGTTGCGTGTACTCGGTACTGCCTTCCACTCGGTTGTGGGTCCAGGTCAGTGGGGCTTCAAAATCGCGGCTGATGTGTTGGTAAAAGTCGATGTACTGCTCATCGCTGATGTCTTTCTTGGGGCGCGTCCACAGGGCGCTGGCCTTGTTGATGGTTTCCCACTCGCCGGTCTTGACCATGGCGCCAGGTTGGCGGCCGCCTTCTTCGTTGTTCGGGTCAATCAGATCGCCGTCTTGCCACTCTTCCTTTTCCATCAGGATGGGCAGGCTGATGTGGTCAGCGTACTTGCCAACAATCTCTTTCAACTTCCAGCTGTTGGCGTATTCCAGGGCTTCGTCGCGCAGGTGCAGGATCACACTGGTGCCACGTTCGGCGCGGGCAATCGTTTCGACCTCGAAGTCGCCTGTGCCAGCGCTGACCCAGCGCACGCCATCGGCTGCATCAGCGCCAGCGCGTCGGGTCTCGACGGTGATTTTGTCGGCCACGATGAAGCCTGAGTAAAAGCCAACACCGAATTGGCCAATGAGTTGGGCATCCGATTTCTGGTCGCCACTCAGCTTGCTCACGAAGTCCTTGGTGCCACTCTTGGCGATCGTGCCCAGGTGGTCGATGGCTTCTTGCGCCGTCATGCCGATGCCGTTGTCGGTGATGGTCAGGGTTTTGGCCGTTTTGTCGAATGACAATTTGACCTGCAAGTCAGGGGCATCTTCGTACAGCGCAGCGTTGTTCAGTGCCTCAAAACGCAATTTGTCGCAAGCATCCGACGCGTTGGAGATCAGCTCGCGCAGGAAAATTTCTTGGTTGGAATACAGCGAGTGCGTGACCAGGTGCAACAGTTGCGCGACTTCGGCCTGAAAGGCATGGGTTTTTTTGCTCATAGCATTTGGCTTTAAGGGTTCAAGGGAAAACAAAAGAATGGAAACTGGAACGCCCCTTACTTGGGGCGTGCGGACAGAATTTCAAGCCTTCAAAAAGACTCGTTGGGGCCCAAATACCGCCACTGCCCCGCAGGCATCTGGCCCAGGGTCACCTGGCCCATGCGGATGCGCTTGAGGCCCACCACTTTCAGGCCCACTTGTTCGCACATGCGGCGGATCTGGCGTTTTTTGCCTTCGGTGAGGACAAAGCGCAGTTGCTCGGGGTTTTGCCATTCCACCTTGGCGGGCTTGAGGGGCTTGCCGTCCAGGCTCAGACCATGCCGTAGGCGCTCCAGTTGCTCTTTCGGAAACACCGCCTGCACATTGTTGGTCACGCGGTCGAAGTCACCAATGGCGGTCAGCTGGTTGGCGTTGCCGCCATAGGTGGCCGAAGCGGCGGCTGCGGCGGCGGTGTTCTCGTGGCCGGTGTAGGCCACGCGCACCAGATATTCTTTTTCCATCTCCGAGTCTTCGCCGATCAACTGGCGTGCCACACGGCCGTCTTGCGTCAGGACCAAAAGGCCTGTCGAGTCGATGTCGAGCCTTCCGGCAGGCGCCAGGCCGCGCAAGTGGGGCGGCGTGAAGCGCATTTTGGACGGGTCACCCGCCCAGTGGCTGCGCGGGTTGATCAGGGTGATGGCGGGCTGGTGACCGTCTTCGGCCTGGCCGCTCACATAGCCCATGGGCTTGTGCAACAAGATGGTGACCTGTCGGTCTTGCTGTTGTTCGGCGGCTTTGTCCACGGTGATGCGGTCAGACAGCGTGACCTGCTGGCCCATGCTGGCAGCTTGTCCATTGACCTGCACCCAGCCTTGTTCGATCCAGGCATCGGCCTCGCGGCGCGAGCACATGCGCAGCTCGGCCATGCGTTTGTTCAGGCGGGAGGTGCCGCTGGGCGCAGCGGTGTCACCTGTGCCTTCGGGGCGGGGGGCACGTTTGAAAGCCGGGGGCTGGGTCATGGGTTGTGAAGCTTGAAAAGGCTGGGTTGACAGGACGCTCATTGTCCCCTTTTTTGACGATTTTTTAAGCCCTCAAAACTGTGCGGTGCGCAGTCCCTGCAGATCCAGAATGCGCAGGCCGCCGTATTCGATGCGGATGAGTTGGCGTGTCTCGAGCACGCGCAAGGCCTCGTTGACACGTTGACGTGACAGACCCACCAGATAAGCCAGCTCTTGCTGGGTGATGCGCAAGACCTCGCCCACACCTGAAAAAAGCACCGGGTTGAACAGTGCGGCCAGGTGGCGGGCCAGGCGCAGCTCGGGGTTGCTCATGCGGTCCATTTCGCGGGCCGCAATGAACTGCCCCAGGCGCTCGTTGAGCTGCTGCATGATGAAGCGGTTGAAGCCCAGCGAGTGGTCGATCAGCCAGTGAAAGGTCTCCAGCGGCAAGCCCGCCACCACGCTGGGGCGCAGTGCCTGAATGTTGTAGCGGTAATTCTCGCGTTTGAGGGCCGTGCCCTCGCCAAACCAGCCGCCCGGGGGTACCCCCGTGAAGGTGATGGACTGGCCGCTTTCGCTGTCGCTGTTCATCTTGAGCAAGCCCGAGATGACGCCAAACCAATAGGTCACGGGCCGTCCGACGCGGCACACGTAGTCGCCCACCTGGGGGTCGCTGACCACCAGTTGGGGCACCACCTGCTGGCGCTCCTCCCCTCTCAACAAGTTCAGCCAGGGGATTTCCTGCAACTCGGTGCTGGTCGGTGCGCGTCGGCGCTGGTAAACACTGGGTTCTGTGGCCATGAGAAGGTCGGTTCGTCAGGATGCGGTCAGTTGGGCTAGGGGTCTTCCCTGAATTGTCGTTGAAACGACAACTTGGCGTCAAACTGCGACATAACATCCATTCTTGAATAAACAAACATTCAGGGTGAATGTGGTGTTTCAGGTCAAAGTTTTGGAGACAGGTCCGGTCATGCAAACAACGTTCCCCCGTTTGATGCGCAAGCACGCTGCCGAGCGCCCCACGGCGCCCGCAATGCGGGAAAAAGAATACGGCATTTGGCAAGCCACCAGCTGGGAGGTCTTGTCGCAATTGGTCGAGTCCGTGGCGTGTGGCCTGCACCAGGCGGGCTTGCAGCGCGGCGAGCACCTGATCGTGGTGGGCGCCAACCGACCCAGGCTTTACGCCACCATGCTGGCGGCCCAGTCGCTGGGTGCCATTCCCGTGCCCCTCTACCAGGATGCATCTGCTGCCGAGTGCGTCTTTCCGATCACCAATGCCGAAGTGCGCTTTTGCGTCGTGGAAGACCAGGAGCAGGTCGACAAGATGCTGGAAGTGCGCGAAAAGTGCCCGCAGCTGACGCACATTTATTACGACGACCCACGTGGCCTGCGCAAGTACACCGAGGACGGCCTGGGTTCTCTGGAAGAACTGATGGCTGCTGGCGCCGTATTTGCCAAGCAGCATCCCCAATTTTTCTCCGAAGAAGTCGAAAAAGCCGATCACACCGATGTGGCCGCGATGTTCTTTACTTCGGGTACCACCGGCAACCCCAAGGGCGTGGTGCACACACACGGCTCCCTGATCGACCGAGCTGACGCCGGCGCAGAGTTTGACAAGCTGACCAGCGCCGAAGAAGTGCTGGCCTACATGCCGCCCGCCTGGATTGGCCAGAACATCTTCAGCTATGCGCAGTGGCTGGTGTGTGGCTACGTGGTGAACTGCCCCGAGTCGGTGGCCACGGTCACGATCGACCTGAAAGAAATAGGCCCGACCTATTACTTTGCACCACCCCGTGTGTTCGAGGGCATGCTGACCAGTGTGATGATTCGCATGGAAGACGCGGGTGTTCTCATGCGCAAGCTGTTTCATTACTTCATGGGCGTGGCCCAAAGAGTCGGCCCGGCCATGATGGATGGCCACCCCGTCGGCTTGGTGGACCGCGTGCTGTATGCCCTGGGCAACCTGTTGGTCTACGGCCCCTTGCGCAACAACATGGGTTTCAGCCGCGTGCGCGTGGCTTACACCGCTGGTGAAGCCATCGGCCCCGATTTGTTCACGTTTTTCCGATCCATTGGTGTCAACATCAAGCAGCTTTACGGGTCCACCGAAACAGCGGTGTTCGTGTGCCTGCAACCCGACAATGAAGCGCGTGCCGACACCGTTGGCGTGCCCTGCAAAGGTGTGGAGATCAAGGTCGCCGAAAACGGCGAAATTTTGGTCAAGTCGCCCGGATTGCTCAAGGGCTATTACAAAAACCCCGAGGCCACTGCCGAAGTGTTGACTGCAGATGGCTGGTACCACACCAGCGATGCGGGGTTCATTGACAGCCACGGCCACCTCAAGATCATTGACCGCGTGAAAGACGTGGGCCGCATCAAGGGTGGGGCCAACGACGGCGCAATGTTCGCCCCCAAATATGTGGAGAACAAACTCAAGTTTTTCCCGCACATCAAAGAGGTGGTGGCTTACGGCGACCAGCGCGAAAAAGTCTGCGTGATGATCAATATTGATTTTGACGCCGTGGGCAACTGGGCCGAGCGCCGCAACTTGCCTTATGCGGGTTACACCGACTTGGCGCAAAAGCCCGAGGTTTATCAGCTCATCCAGCAGTGCGTGGAAAAAGTCAACGTCGACCTGGCCGAAGACGCTTTGCTGGCCGGCAGCCAGGTTTCACGCTTCCTGATTTTGCACAAGGAGCTGGATGCCGATGACGGCGAGCTGACCCGCACCAACAAGGTCCGCCGCGGCTTTATTGCCGACAAATACAAGCCGCTGGTGGACGGCTTGTACGAAGGAAAAACCGAGCAGTTCATCGAGACGGTGGTGAAGTTCGAAGACGGCCGCACTGGCAGCGTGAGTGCGACCTTGCAGATTTCAGACGCTAAGACATTCACACCTGTGAAAGCAGCAGCATGACCAAAAAAATCGGTGACGTCATCCTGGATGTCAATAACATCAGTTTGCGATTCGGCGGCGTCAAGGCGCTGACCGACATCTCCTTCAATGTGCGTGAGCACGAAGTGCGCGCCATCATTGGCCCCAACGGTGCCGGCAAGAGTTCGATGCTCAACTGCATCAATGGCGTCTACCAACCCCAAGAGGGCACGATCACCTTCCGTGGCCAGACTTTTGACCACATGAACAGCCGCCAGGTCGCCGAGATGGGCATCGCCCGCACCTTCCAGAACCTGGCCTTGTTCAAGGGCATGAGCGTGATCGACAACATCATGACGGGCCGTAATCTGCGCATCAAAAGCAACCTGTTCTTGCAGGCCTTGCGCATTGGCCCCGCCCAGCGTGAGGAGGAAGAGCACCGCGAGTTTGTCGAGCACATCATCGACTTTCTCGAAATCCAGGCGTTTCGCAAGACGGCCGTGGGCCAATTGCCTTACGGTTTGCAAAAGCGGGTGGACTTGGGCCGTGCCCTTGCCATGGAGCCGCAAGTGCTCTTGCTTGACGAGCCCATGGCGGGCATGAACATGGAAGAAAAGCAGGACATGTGCCGCTTTATTCTGGATGTGAACGACGAATTCGGCTCGACCATTGTGCTGATCGAGCACGACATGGGTGTGGTGATGGACATCTCGGACCGCGTGGTGGTGCTGGACTACGGCAAAAAAATCGGTGACGGAACGCCTGAAGAAGTGCGCAACAACGAAGAAGTGATCAGTGCCTATCTGGGCACGAGTCATTGAGGAGAAATAGACATGGCATTTTTTCTGGAAGCTCTTTTTGGTGGCCTGATGGCGGGCATGCTGTATTCGCTGGTGGCTTTGGGCTTTGTGCTCATTTTCAAAGCCTCTGGCGTGTTCAACTTTGCGCAAGGCGCGATGGTGCTGTTTGCCGCTTTGGCCATGGCCCGTTTTTCGGAGTGGATACCCGGTTGGTTGGGGCTTGAAAACAAGTTCCTCGGCAATCTGCTGGCTTTTTTAATGGCCGCTGCCGTGATGTTTGTGCTCGCCTGGCTGATTGAACGCCTGGTGTTACGCCACTTGGTGAACCAGGAGGGTGTGACCTTGCTCATGGCCACCCTGGGCATCACTTATTTTCTGGATGGGCTGGGGCAAACGATTTTTGGCAGTGCCATTTACAAGATCGATGTAGGCATGCCCAAAGAGCCCGTATTTTTGTTTGAGTCAACGTTTCCCGGGGGCGTGCTGATCAGCCTGGAAGACGTTTATGCGGCCTGCATTGCGGCCTTGTTGGTGGTGGTGCTTTCGCTGTTTTTCCAGAAAACCAGCACAGGCCGGGCCTTGCGTGCGGTGGCCGATGACCACCAGGCGGCCCAGTCGATCGGCATTCCCCTGAACCGCATCTGGGTGATTGTGTGGTTTGTAGCGGGCATCACGGCCTTGGTGGCAGGCATCATCTGGGGCTCAAAACTGGGGGTTCAGTTTTCATTGACGACGGTGGCCTTGCGTGCCTTGCCGGTGATCATTTTGGGTGGCCTGACCTCGGTGCCTGGCGCCATCATTGGCGGTCTGATCATCGGTGTGGGTGAAAAGCTGTCCGAGGTTTATCTGGGCCCCTATGTGGGGGGAGGCATCGAGATCTGGTTCGCCTACATGCTGGCGCTGGTGTTCTTGCTGTTCAGGCCGCAAGGCTTGTTCGGTGAAAAAATCATTGACCGCGTATAAGGAAAAGAAATGTTCTACAGAGAAAACGGTCAATTCAAAACATCCTATCGCAGCGATCAGCAGATCTTTGCCATCGCGCAAGACCGTTGGGTTATTTCGGCCCTCATTGCATTCGCGATTTTCGGTGTTCCCCTGTTCGCCGATGAGTACATGTTTCGCGCCATTTTGATCCCCTTCTTGATCCTGTCCCTGGCGGCCTTGGGGGTCAATATATTGGTGGGATATTGCGGGCAAATTTCATTGGGCTCCGGTGCCTTCATGGCTGTAGGGGCATATATGGCCTACAACACCTATGTGCGCATTGAGGGCATGCCGGTGATATTGGCGCTGCTGTCAGGCGGTTTTTTTGCGACGTTGGTGGGCATTGTTTTTGGTGTTCCCAGTTTGCGGGTGAAAGGTTTGTACCTGGCCGTGGCGACCTTGGCGGCACAGTTTTTTTGTGATTGGGCCTTCAGCCGGATTGGCTGGTTCACCAACAACAGTTCATCGGGCTCGGTGGCGGTGTCCGATTTGCAGGTGATGGGTTGGGTCATCAATACACCGGTTGAAAAATACCTTTTTGCCTTGGCTTTTCTGGTGGTCTTTGGCCTGCTCGCCAAAAACCTGGTGCGCTCGGCGATTGGCCGTGAGTGGATGGCCATTCGCGACATGGACGTTGCTGCGGCGGTCATCGGTATTCGCCCCATGTACGCCAAGCTCAGCGCATTTGCCGTCAGCTCTTTCATTGTCGGCGTGGCCGGTGGTTTGTGGGGTTTTGTGCACCTGGGCTCTTGGGAGCCGGCTGCCTTTTCCATTGACCGTTCGTTTCAGTTGCTGTTCATGGTGATCATCGGCGGGATGGGTTCCATCATGGGCAGCTTCTTTGGCGCAGCCTTTATCGTCGTCTTGCCCATTTTCCTGAACCAGTTTTTGCCTGCTGCGGGCTTGATGGTCGGTGTAGAAATTTCCACGGCGACCGTGTCACACGCCGAGTACATGATTTTTGGCGCATTGATTGTCTGGTTCTTGATTGCTGAGCCGCATGGTTTGGCCAAACTCTGGAGCATTGCCAAGCAGAAGTTGCGGTTGTGGCCCTTCCCGCACTGAGTCAGGGGGTGTGTTGCACGCGTCTGGTGACAGCGTTTGTAAACACCTGCGAAACTTGAATGACGGGCCCATTGATTTTTTCACAAATGATTGAAGGAGACAGTTTCATGAAACTCAAAAAAATAGCCTTGCTTGCCACTCTGGCTTGTGCGGGTTTGTCTGCGGCAGTCACCAGTACGCTGGTGTTGGCGCAAGAGAAAGTACAGTTTTTCCCCAGCTTGACAGGGCGTACCGGTCCTGTTGCCCCCAATGCAACACCGTTTGCAAACGGCTATGCCGACTACATGAAGCTGGTCAATTTGCGCGGCGGCATCAACGGCGTCAAGACATTGGTTGAAGAGTGTGAAACGGCCTACGCCACAGACCGCGGCGTTGAGTGCTACGAGCGACTCAAAGGCAAGCACGGCGGCGCCACGGTATTTCAGCCTTTGTCCACCGGCATCACTTTTGCGTTGACCGAAAAAATCCCTGGCGACAAGATCCCAATGATCACATCGGGCTACGGCCGCAGTGATTCGGCAGATGGCGGGGTCTTCAAATGGAACTTCCCATTGATTGGACATTACTGGGTGGCTGGCGATGCCGTGCTGCAACACATTGCCAAGGAAGCCGGTGGCTGGGACAAGCTCAAGGGTAAAAAAATTGCCGTGGGTTACCACGACAGCCCGTTTGGCAAAGAACTGCTCCCGATTGTGCAAGAGCGTGCTGCAATGCATGGCTTCACACTGCAGTTGCTGCCGATTCCTGCCCCTGGGGTGGAACAAAAAGCCATCTGGTTGCAAATTCGCCAGCAGCGGCCTGACTATGTGATGCTGCAAACCTGGGGTGTCATGACCGCTACATCGATCAAGGAGGCCATTGCAACAGGTTATCCGCGTGAAAAGATGTTCGGCACCTGGTGGTCTGGCGCCGAGCCGGACATCAAGGACATTGGCGCTGCGGCCAAAGGCTACAACGCGGTGATGATGCAACACGGTGCAGAACCTCAGTCGGCTGTGGTCAAGGAAATCCTGGCCAAAGTGCATGACAAAGGCCAGGGCACAGGACCCAAGGCTGAAGTGGGTGAGGTTCTCTACATGCGCGGTGTTGTGGGCGCCATGTTGGCCGTCGAGGGCGTGCGCCAGGCCCAAGAGAAGTACGGCAAGGGCAAGCCCATGACCGGTGAGCAGGCCCGTTGGGGATATGAAAACCTGAACCTGACACAGCCCAAGCTCGATGCGCTCGGTTTCAAGGGTGTGATGCGTCCCGTGTCGACCTCTTGTGCTGATCACATGGGCTCTGCATGGGCACGTGTCCACACATGGGATGGCAGCAAATTTGTTTGGGCCTCCGATTGGCTTCAGGCAGATGAGCAAATCATCAAGCCTATGGTGAAGTCTTCTGCCGACAAATATGCGTCCGAGAAGAAGCTGACACGCCGCACTCCTGCGGATTGCCAGTCCTGATCGGTGCCAAGTCTGCCGCGCAAGCGGTGGGCTGCAGCTGCTTCGGCAGCTGCCACATGAAACCCTTGCGTGCAGCGGTTTCATCTGGGGTGAACCTCTAAAGTAGAAAAGGTAAATTCGATGAGTGACAAAAAAATCATTCTCAACGTCAATGGCATCGAAGTCATTTATAACCACGTCATCCTGGTGCTCAAGGGCGTGTCATTGCAAGTGCCCGAGCGCGGCATCGTGGCCTTGCTGGGCGGCAATGGCGCCGGCAAAACCACCACGTTGCGCGCGGTCTCCAACTTGCTCAAGGGCGAGCGTGGTGAAGTCACCAAGGGCAGCATTGAGCTGCGCGGTGAACGCATTGAAAACCTCTCACCTGCCGACTTGGTGAACCGGGGCGTGGTGCAGGTGATGGAGGGTCGCCATTGCTTTGCGCACCTCACGATCGAAGAAAACCTGATGACCGGCAGTTACACCCGTACCGACAAGGGTGAGATCGCGGCCAACCTGGAAAAGGTTTACAACTATTTTCCGCGCCTCAAGACCCGCCGCACTTCGCAAGCTGCCTACACCTCGGGCGGGGAGCAGCAGATGTGCGCGATTGGCCGCGCCTTGATGTCCAACCCCAACATGGTGCTGCTCGATGAGCCCTCCATGGGCCTGGCGCCTCAGATCGTGGAAGAGGTCTTCAACATCGTCAAGGACCTGAACGAGAAGGAAAAAGTCACTTTCCTGATCGCCGAACAAAACACCAACATGGCCCTGAAGTTCGCCGACTATGGCTACATCATGGAGTCGGGCCGCGTGGTGATGGACGGTGTGGCCGAAGACCTGCGCACCAACGAAGACGTGAAAGAGTTTTACCTGGGCATGGGCGGTGGCGAGCGCAAGAGCTTCAAGGATGTCAAGAGCTACAAGCGCCGCAAACGCTGGCTGGCTTGATGCGCTGACCCTTGGCCTTTTCCTTTCTTCCCGCAGTACCCCAGAAAGCCATCCATGCCCCAGCACTTTGATGCGTTGGAAATACGCACGCCACAAGACCGAGAAGCCGCTTTGATGGCTGTTTTGCCCGCGCAGGTTGCGCATGCCAAGGCACACGCCCCTGCATTTGCCGAATTGCTCAAGGATGTGGATGCTGCCAGCGTGTGCAGCCGCGCTGCACTGGCCCGGCTGCCGGTGATCCGAAAGCATGAGTTGCTGGAGCGCCAAAAATCAGCGCGTGCCGCCGGTGGTTCGGTGTTCGGTGGTTTCAGCACTCTGGGTTTTGGCAAAGCCATGCCCCGTGTGTTTGCCAGCCCTGGCACCATTTATGAGCCCGAAGGCACACGGGCCGATTACTGGCGCATGGCGCGGGCCATTTTTGCGGCAGGCTTTCGCCCGGGCGAGCTGATTCACAACTGCTTCAGTTACCACTTCACCCCCGCGGGCTCCATGATGGAAACCGGTGCCCATGCGCTGGGCTGCACGGTGTTTGCGGGCGGCACCGGGCAGACTGAGCAGCAGGTGGGCGCCATGGCCGAGTTGCAGCCTGCGGGCTACATCGGCACGCCCAGCTTTCTGAAAATCATCCTTGAAAAAGCCGCCGAGATGGGTGTGGCCTTGCCCAGTCTGCGTAAGGCCTTGGTGTCTGGCGAGGCGTTTCCGCCCAGCCTGCGCGACTGGATGACGGCGCACGGCGTCCATGCCTACCAGTGCTACGCCACGGCCGATGTGGGCTTGATCGCCTATGAGACCGCGTCGCGTGAAGGCCTGCTGCTGGACGAAGGCGTGATCGTCGAGATCGTGCGACCTGGCACCGGCGACCCGGTGCCTGAAGGCGAGGTGGGCGAGTTGGTCGTCACCTCGCTCAACCCCGACTACCCGTTGGTTCGGTTTGGCACGGGTGACTTGTCGGCCATCTTGCCTGGCCTCTGCCCCACGGGCCGCACCGGTTTGCGCATCAAGGGCTGGATGGGCCGTGCTGACCAAACCACCAAGATCCGGGGCATGTTTGTGCACCCGGGCCAGGTGGCCGAAATCGTCAAACGCTTTCCCGAGCTCAGCAAGGCCCGTTTGGTGGTGACCGGTGAAATGGCCAATGACCAGATGGCGCTGCACGTTGAAACCGACCGGATGGCCGATGACACGCTCAAGCAGAGGGTATCTGAGGCTGTGCGCGACGTGACCAAACTGCGTGGCGAGGTCCATCTGGTGGCGCCAGGCAGTCTGGCCAATGACGGCAAGGTCATTGAAGACGCCCGCAGTTACCAGTGAAGTGGGCCACTGGAGGGGCTAATTCCATTGCAAAACCAAGGCCAAACAAGGGTTAGTTGCTAAGTACTTTCCGCGATTTGACGAAACTCTTAATGGTTTTAAACTATTAAGTCATTTTTAGGAGTATCTGAATGAAGCAATGGATTGCCCTCGCCGCCTTGGCTGCTGTTTCGGTGGGCGCTCAAGCCCAGGCCTTTCCCGGTTCCAAGCCTGTTTCCATCGTGGTGCCGTTCACCGCAGGTGGCCCGACGGATCGTGTGGCCCGCGACTTGGCCGAGGCCATGCGAAAGCAGATTCCTGGTAGCAATTTTGTGGTCGAAAACGCAGCAGGTGCTGGCGGAACGATTGGTGCCACCAAGGTGGCCAAAGCCAACCCCGATGGCCACACGCTCTTGTTGTTCCACATCGGCATGGCCGCGACACCTGCGCTTTACCGCAAGATTGCTTACAAGCCACTGGAAGACTTCGAGTTTTTGGGCATGGTCAATGATGTGCCCATGACCTTGATCGGCAAGCCCCAGTTGCCTGCCAACACCTACCGCGACTTTGAAAACTACATCCGCGCCAACGCCGGCAAGTTGAACATTGCCCACGCGGGTCTGGGATCGGCCTCGCATATTTGCGGATTGCTGTGGCAGTCCAACCTGCAGACCAAAGACGCGATGACCACCATCCCGTTTGGCGGCACTGCACCGGCCATGACCGCGCTGATTGGCGGCCAGGTGGATGTCATGTGTGACCAGACCACCAACACCGTGGCGCAAATTGAAGGTGGCCGTGTCAAGGCATTTGCGGTCACCACCGCCAAGCCGCTGGGCACGCACGCCGTGCTCAAGCACTACCCCAGCTTGCAGGAGATGGGGGTGAAGAATTTCGACCTGACCATCTGGCACGGTTTGTACGCTCCCAAAGGCACGCCTGCAGCGATCACCAAAACATTGAACGAGGCTTTGAAAAAGGCCTTGAAAGACCCAGAGTTTGTCAAGAAGAACCAGGACTTGGGCGCTTTGGTGGTGACCGACAAGCGGTCCGACCCGGCTGAACACAAGAAGTTTGTGGCAGCAGAAATGATCAAGATCAAGGCTGCAGTGGATGCAGCAGGCAAGTACGCCGACTGAGCGTTCGGATTGCTCCGTGAAAAAGCCGCTCTTGTAGCGGCTTTTTCACGGGTGTGCTCAAAGTTTAGTTGGCAAATCTTTCGCTGCCCACAATGCCCAGCTTGCTCAGGCCCGAACGCTGCGCACTGGCCAGCACCATGGCTGCCGCCTCGTATTTGGCTTTGCCATGTGAACGGATGTGCAGCTCGGGTTGGGGTTGCAAGGCGGCGGCTTCGGACAGTTTGGTTTCCAGTGCTTGCCTGTTGGGCAAAGCCTGCCCGTTCCAGCGCAAGCCGCCATCGGCCTCGATGTCGATTTTTACCACCACGGGGTCGACTTTCTGGGGGGTGCTCGTGGCCACCGGCATGTCCAGATTCACTGAGTGCAATTGCGCGGGGATGGTGATGATCAGCATGATGATCAGTACCAGCATCACGTCAATCAGCGGCGTGGTGTTGATGTCCATCATCACCTCGGGTTCATCGCTGCTGCTGGTGCCCAGATTCATGGCCATGTGTGTGTCCTTGGAAGTTCAGGGGGCCGGGTCGGTGATGAAGCCGACCTGAGTGATGCCCGCACGTTGCACCGCGTACATGACGCGCCCGACCGATTCAAATTCGCTTTGTGCATCGCCCCGGATTTGAACCTCGGGTTGGGGCTTCATGGCTGAGAACTTCTTCAGCCGTTCCAGCAGGTCGGCTGTGTTTTTCATCGGGGTGTCGTACAGGTAAATTTGCCCCGCCTTACTCACCGAGATGATCAGCGTTTCAGGCTTGGCTTGCCGCACCACGTTTTGCTCTTTGGGCAAGTCCAGCTTGATGGAAGTAGTGACCACGGGAATGGTGATGAGGAAAATGATCAGCAGCACCAGCATCACATCCACCAGGGGGGTGGTGTTGATGGTGCTGATCACCTCGTCTTCGTCGTGGGGCCCGAGCGTGGGACCGAGGTTCATGGCCATTATTTTTTCGCCGAGGCCAGCAAGACGGCGTGCAAGTCAGCGCCAAAGGCGTTGACTTCTTCCATCACCGCCTTGTTGCGACGCACCAGCCAGTTGTAGCCCAGCACCGCAGGCACGGCCACGGCCAGGCCGATGGCGGTCATGATCAAAGCTTCGCCTACGGGGCCAGCCACTTTGTCGATGCTCGCCTGGCCCGACATGCCAATCTTCACCAGGGCGTGGTAGATGCCCCACACGGTACCGAACAAGCCGACAAAAGGTGCGGTGGAGCCCACGGTGGCCAACACCGCCAGGCCGTCCTGTATGCGGCTTTGTACGGTGCCCATGGCCCGCTGGATGCTCATCGTGACCCAGGTGTTGAAGTCCACGCTGCCCAGCAAGCCCCCGTGTTTGCTGGCGCCCTCTAGGCCCTTCTCGGCAATGAAGCGAAAGGGGCTGGCTGCATCCAGCGCGTCGGCGGCTTCCCGAACAGAACCCGAGGTCCAAAAGTTGGCTTGCGCGGCTTTGGCAAATTTCAGCATCTTGGATTGCTCCGTCAACTTGGTGAAGATCACATACCAGCTGCCCATGCTCATCAGCACCAGTATCAACAGCGTGCCTTTGGCCACCGCATCGCCTTGTGCCCACAAGGCACCCAGGCCGTAGGGGTTGTCTTCTGGCGCAGCGCCGGCAGCTGAAGCCAAAGTGGCTGAAGCTGGGGCTGCCGCTGCGCTGCTTGCTGCTGGCGCTGCGGCTGCTTCTTGGGGGGGCGCTGCCAAGCTGTGGCCCGCCATCAGAAGGCTGGCCCACAAAGCGGCACCTGCCAGGGTGTTTTTAAAGCTGAACATCGGTAAGCATCCTTTGCTTTGAGTCATGTGAATTGGCTGGGGCGTGTGAAGTTGCAGGCGGCATCATTCCAGCCGCCAGGTGTACTTGATGCCGGCCCAGGCTTGTTCTGGTTTGCCATCGACCATGGCCGGCTTGAATTGGCATTTTGACAACCCGGCCCGAGCCGCTTCGTCCAGGCGTTTGTAGCCGGAGCTTTTCTCGACCTCGGACTGGATGACTTTGCCATCGGTGCCCACCAGAAAACGCAAGCTCACCGTGCCCTCTTCTTCCATGCGCCTGGACGCGCTGGGATAGTCAGGCTTTTCACACTGGGCCATGTTGACACTGGCCACTGTGCGCAGGGGCGCTCGAGGGGGTGCGGTGGGCACGGTGACCGTGGCCGGTGCGGGGGCCGCAGCAGATGGCGTGGTGGTGACCGCTGCGATGGCGTTGGGGGCTGCAGTTGGCGCCGGTGTGTCGGCGGGCGGCACAAAGGCTTGTGGCAGCGGGATGGTCTTAGGAGGAGCGGGTGCGGGCGGTGCCGCCGGCAAAGGCGGCAAAGGGGGTGAAGGCCTCAAAGGTGGCGGTTCAGATCGCTTTTCTTCCAGCAAGAGCGCTTGCACCACCAAGGGCATTTTTTGAACCACTGTGCGGGTCAGCCCAGCCTGAATGGCCCAAAAAAGCAAGGCATGCAAAACGACCACCGCGACCAGACCGATGAGCTTTCGCTTCGGTGGAGCTTGGAGGTCGGTGAACGCGTTCATCAGTCAATTGCCCTGGATATGAAGACTTGTATTTTGCGTGAGAAATCCAGCGCCATCTGGCTGGCTGGGTTACACAGCGGCACAAGCGGGTTCGTCAAGGTGTGCGGGTGATCAGGAAGCTGCGGCTGTTTTGGCCTGCCAGTGTCCTGTGGCCTTGAATTTGCCGCCCACAGCTTGCAATTGGCAGGCTGCCTTGCCAGGTTGCGGCAATGCGTTGGCCATCGTGGGTTTCTTCCAGTGTGAAGTCGCCATCGTCCAGGTCAGCCACCACCGCATGGCGTTGTTGGCCTTGTGTCAATTCGCCGCGCAAGCTGCCCGCATGTTCCGGGTGTGGACCCAAGGTCAATGCCCACGGCATTTCGCCTGCGATCTGCACGGTCCACTGGCCGTACAGCATCTCTGGCGTCAAGTCTTGTGCCGTCGGGCAAGCGCTGCGCGTGGGCAGCAGGTTGCAGGCGCTGAGGGCCAGCAAGGCGATCAAGGCGCTAAGCCAGCGGTCTGAGGTGGTTCGGCTTTTTTGTCGTGTCATGGTTTGGCCTGTGCTGCGGCATCGGCAACACGCTGGGCAAACTCGGCGCGCAAGGCTTTGAGCTTTTCGCGTGGGTCTTCCTTGGGGGTGTGTTCATCGAGCCGCATTTCGGCAATGAAGCGGCTGGGCAGGGCGGCCACCGTATCGCGGCCTTTTTTGCGCCGTTGGGTCCAGCTCACGGCCAGGCTGCGCTGGGCACGTGTGATGCCCACGTACATCAGGCGGCGCTCTTCTTGCAAGCGCAGCAAAATGCCTTCGCTCATGGGGCCATCGCTTTTGCCCGAATGTTTGTCATCATCGCCCAGCTTGAAGGGCAGCAGCCCCTCGTTCACGCCCACCAGCATCACATGCGGCCACTCCAGCCCCTTGGAGGCGTGCAGGGTGGAGAGCGTGACCACGTTTTGGTCTTTCTCGCGCTCGCTCAGCGTCGAGATCAGTGAGATGGTCTGCGCCACATCGAGCAGGCTTTTGATGTCGCTGGCTTGGGCGCCGGTGGCGTCCTCGATCTCGCCGCCGCAGCGACCCGCCATCCAGTCGCAAAACTCCAGCACGTTGGTCCAGCGGGCCGAGGCCACTTTTTCGTTGTCTTCGCCGTCGTACAGGTGTTGCTCGTAGCCGATTTCTTTCAGCCATTCCAGCAAAAAGGCCAGGGCCGCTTCCTTGCCCATGGTGTGGCGGGCGCGGTGTTCCAGGTCGTTGATGTAGCGGCCAAACTCGTGCAGACCTGCCACAGAGCGGGCATTGACTGCGCTGGGCAAGCTGCCCGCAAACAGTGACTCAAACAGGCTCAGTTTGTATTGCGTGGCAAAGGTGCCCAACTGGCCCAGGGTCTGGTGGCCAATGCCCCGTTTGGGGCTGGTCACCGCGCGCAGAAAAGCCGGGTCATCGTCGTTGTTGATCCACAAACGAAACCAGGCGCACAGGTCCTTGATTTCGGCCTTGTCAAAAAAGCTCTGCCCGCCTGACACCTTGTAGGGAATGTTGGCGCGTCGCAAGGCCTGCTCAAAAGGCCTCGCCATGTGGTTGGCGCGGTACAAAACCGCAAAGTCCTTGAACTCGCGGTGCTTGGATTCGAGCGAATGCCCGCTGCGGATCGACTGGATGCGCGAGATGGTGCGCTCGGCCTCGTGCTCTTCGTTGACGGCGTTGACCACGCGCACTGGTTCGCCTTCACCCAGTTCTGAAAACAGGGTTTTCGGAAACAGTTTGGGGTTGGGCTGGATCACGTTGTTGGCCGCCCGCAAGATCGCGCTGGTGGAGCGGTAGTTCTGCTCCAGCTTGATGACTTTGAGCTGCGGGAAGTCCAGCGGCAAACGTTTCAGGTTGTCCAGCGTGGCGCCGCGCCAGCCGTAAATGGACTGGTCGTCGTCGCCCACCGCTGTGAAGCGGGCGCGTTCACCTACCAGGTGTTTCAACACCTCGTATTGCGTGGCATTGGTGTCCTGGTATTCGTCCACCAGCACATGGCCCATCTTGGTCTGCCAGCGCTCGCGTATCTCCGGAAACTCGGCCAGCAACTTCAGGGGCAGGCCGATCAGGTCGTCAAAGTCCACGCTTTGGTAGGCGCTCAAACGCTCCTGGTAAAGCGCCATGATGCGGGCGATCACCCGGGCGTTGTCGTCGGGGGCAAGTGCCGCGGCCTGCTCGGCATTCAGGCCCATGTTTTTCCACAGGCTGATCGTCCATTGCCACTGCCTGGCCGTGGCCGCATCGGTGGTGCCGCCGCAGTCTTTCAGAATGCTGGTCACGTCGTCTGCGTCCATGATGCTGAACTGGGGTTTCAGGCCCAGCACCGCACCGTCTTCGCGCATGATGCGAACGCCCAGGGCATGAAAGGTGCAGATCAGCACATCCTTGGCGGCGCGGCCAATCAGCTGCTTGGCGCGCTCACGCATTTCGGCGGCGGCCTTGTTGGTGAAGGTGATGGCGGCGATGCGCTTCGGCTCCAGCCCTGCTTCCATCAGACGCCCGATCTTGTGCGTGATCACCCGCGTCTTGCCCGACCCGGCCCCGGCCAGCACAAGGCAGGGCCCAGACACATAGTTCACGGCTTCGAGTTGGGCGTTGTTCAGTCCGGCAGACATGGAGGGGGCGTTAGAAGACGAGGAATCAGGGCAAAGCCGGCCATCATAGCGGGCTGGACCTGGGCCAGGCCTGAGTAAGCGTTGAGGGCTGAGGCCGCCCTCTCCCTGGGCAGTTGAAAAGGATCGTTAGATGGGTCATGTCGACCCTGTGACCTGGAGATCTACTGGTTTACCCGACAATCAGGCCCATGCTTGAAATATTGCGCGTCACTTTCCCGTTTTTTGCCCTGGTCTTGTGTGGTTACCTGGCGGCCCGCTTGAAGTTTTTGCCTTTGGAGGCCATTCCGGGCCTGAACGGCTTTGTGCTGTTTTTTGCCTTGCCGTGCATGCTGTTCCGCTTTGGTTCGGACACACCCATTGCGCAGTTACTGGATGCAGGGGTGTTTTTCACCTATTTGTTTTGCGCTGCTGTGATCGTGGGGTTCAGCATCGCCATCAGCCTGAACCGGCGCATTCGTTGGAACGATGCGTCTTTGGGGGCGTTGGTGGCTGCATTTCCCAACACCGGCTTCATGGGGGTGCCCTTGCTGGTGGCTTTGCTCGGCCCGCAGGCGGTGGGCCCGGCCATCGTCACCATCGTGGTCGATCTGGTGTTCACCTCATCCTTGTGCGTGGCTTTGTCGCGCATGGATGCGGCCGGGGAGCACGGTGCCGCGGTGGCTGCCCGCAAGGCCTTGGCGGGGGTGCTGCGCAACCCGATGCCGTGGGCCATTTCTTTGGGCGCGGCGTTTTCTTTCTGGGACCTGGTGCTGATCGGACCGGTGGCCAAAACGGTGGGCTTGCTGGCCGACGCGGCCTCGCCCGTGGCCTTGTTCACCATTGGCGCGGTGTTGGCCCGATCGCAAATGCTGGCCCACGAACGCCCTGAGGGCCCTTTGCGCATGGCCGATTACCTGCCGATTTCATTGATTAAATTGGTGCTGCACCCGGTGCTGGTCTTGCTGGTGGGGTTGACCGCCATTCAGTGGGGCGTGCGGATTGACCCGTTTGCCCTGCAGGTGATGGTGTTGGTCGCAGCCTTGCCCAGTGCCAGCAACGTGTCACTTTTGGCCGAGCGCCTGGGGGCTGACAACGGCCGCATTGCCCGGGTCATTTTGATGACCACGGCGGTGGCTTTTTTGACGTTCTCTGGCGCGGTGGCTTTTTTCAAGGCCTGAGGTCGAAGGTGCTGGGCGGCCTGGCCCCGCCAGTACCTGCCTTACGCATCACGCATGGCCCATGACGCCTGACGCATGCAGCATGACGCTTCATGCAGGTGGCGCGTTCAGCGCGTTCAAATCGCCTGCGGGTCCACATCCACCAGCCAGCGGATCACGCCTTTGTGCTCGGGCTGGCTGCGCAGCTGGTGCAGCACGCCATGCAGATGCCACAACGCTTTTTGCAGCGCCATGCGAGAGGGGCTTTCCAGTAGCATCTGGGCGCGTTCCACATCGGCCACGCGCTGCATGCTCATGGGCACGGCCGGGTACACGCTGACTTGCAGCACCAGGCCGGACGTGGCCGGGTCCGCGCTGAGTTGCAGTTCCAGCGCTTCGCGTGCGGCGTTCAGCAAGGCCTGAGCAGCTTCCTGGCTGCGGGCGTCGGCACGCAGCAGGGCCTGGTGGCTGATGGGAGGCAGGTCTGCGGCGGTGCGCTCGGCCAGTTCGCTGGCGGCAAAGGCCGGGTAGTCGTGCTTTTTGAGCGCTTCAAACAGGGCGTGCTGTGGGTGAAAGGTTTGCACCCACATTTCACTGCTGGCGCTATGGGCCGCATCGCGCCCTGCACGCCCGGCCGCCTGCATGAGTAAGGCAAACAGCCGCTCGGGGGCCCGAAAGTCGCTCGAAAAAAGCGCCGTGTCCGGGTTGACCGCCGCCACCAGGGTGATGCGCCGAAAGTCGTGCCCCTTGGCGATCATCTGGGTGCCCACCAGGATGTCTACCTCGCCCGAGTGGACCGAGGCCAGCTGGCTTTCCAGTGCGCCTTTCAGGCGGGTGGTGTCGGCATCAATCCGGGCAATGCGTATCGGTGAGCCATCGGGGCGTTTGACGTGGGCCAGCAGTTCAGCCAGGTGCTCTTCCAATTGTTCGGTGCCGCGGCCAATCGGGGCGATATCGGCGTTGCCGCAGTCCGGGCAGCCCCGGGGCACGCGCTCGGTCAGGCCGCAGTGGTGGCAGCGCAAAGTGCGGTCAATTTTGTGGAAAACCCTGAACGCACTGCAGTGCTTGCACGCGCTCTTCCAGCCGCAGTCGGCGCAGTGCAGCACCGGGGCATAGCCACGCCGGTTCAGCAGCAGCATGCATTGCTCGCCCCGCTCTACCCGTTCTTGCAAGGCGGCCACCAGCGGCGCCGACAGCACGGTGCGGCGTGGCTGCTTGTTCATGTCCACCCGGCGCACCTTGGGCAACAGGCCAGTGCCGCCACCTGCACCGATTCGCGAGGGCATGTGCAGTCGAATGTAGCGCCCACCGTGCTGCCCGTCCTCGTCGGCTGGGCGGCTCAGGTGCCAGCTTTCGAGCGAGGGCGTGGCCGAAGCCAGCAGCACCGGGGCCTGGTGCAGGCGACCCCGGTACACCGCCAGGTCTCGGGCCGAATAACGGGCCCCTTCTTGCTGTTTGTAGCTGGGGTCGTGTTCTTCGTCGACCACGATCAGTTTCAGGTGCGGCATGGACGCAAAAATGGCCATGCGGGTGCCCAGCACGATGCGGGCCTGGCCCGCATGGGCGGCCAGCCAGGCTTTCAGGCGTTGCGCAGGCGTCATGCCGCTGTGCATGGACACCACCGCCTCGTTCCCGAAGCGGGCCTGCACCCGCTCTTCGAGCTGAGGCGTCAGGTTGATCTCGGGCACCATCAGCAGTGCCTGGGCTTGCGGGTCGCGGGCCAGCATGCGTTCGACCGCTTGCAAATACACCTCGGTCTTGCCGCTGCCGGTGCTGCCAAAGAGCAGAAACGGACCCATGCCGCCAGCCATCTTGGCGAGGACCGTGCTTTGCTCTTCCGACAAGGCGGGGCCTGGCACAGTTTGAATTTTGCGATCAGCAGCTTGCTTTTTGAGACGCCGCGCCAATTGCTCGGGCGTCAGGTCACGCAGTTGCGGGGGCAGGGCCGACAGGGCGACCTCGCCGAGGGAGCGCTGGTAATACTGGGCCGAGAACTGCACCAACTGCCGCCAGTCGGCGTTCAGAGGTGCCAGCTCGCTGAGCACCCCCAGCACATCGCGCACAGCCGATGTGGGCATGCCGGTGGGCGCGGCATCCAGCACGGCCCAAACCACGCCGAGCACTTCGCGTGACCCCAATGGCACGCGCACCAGTTGACCAGGTTGCACCAAAAAGGGGCTGCGGTAGCTTAGTAAAGCGCCCACCTGGCTGTGGGCAGGGGTCTGGACGGCGACATCGATCCAGTGGTGGTCGCTCACGTTGTTCTCGGTACTTTTGAGCAAAATCGTCAGTGCAAAAAGTTAGCTGAATTCTTGGAACGGGATGTAAGTCGTTGATTTTTCAGCATTTTGGGGGTGACCCAGAAAATCTGTGGATAACTTTGTTGAAAACTTGACCTCGATGCTCTGGAAGCCTTGAAAATCAAGCCTTCCAACAAATTGCACATCCAATGGGCAAGATAAAAAGTTCAATGAAATCAATAACTTGCGTGGTGGTAAATACACCGATTTTACGGCCAGGCAGGCCACTGGACAGGCAAGTCGAAGATTTCAATTTTGTGCATAAGTCAAGCGTCTCAGACCATTTATTTTGCAAAAAAGAGCTTGAAACGCTGTTTTTATTGTGCTAAAGCTGAAAACTTGCGAGAAGGCGTGCTCATTTTTGGCGCTGCGCGCGCGAATGGCTGTGCACGGTCTCCACCAGTGCGGTCACATGCTCTGGCGGCGTGAACTGGCTGATGCCGTGGCCCAGGTTGAAGATGTGCGTCGGCCCGGTGTTG
>NZ_JBIKHV010000087.1:0-8625 GCF_044361985.1 Limnohabitans sp.
CACACCAATGTAAGCATCACCGATTTTGCTGACTTTGCCCAACAGGCCACCAGCGGTCACGACTTCGTCACCTTTGGCCAAAGCCTCAATCATGCTGCGGTGCTCTTTTTGCTTTTTCATCTGGGGCCGGATCATGACGAAATACAAAACCGCAAACATCAGCAGCAAAGGCAGCATGCTCATGAGGGTGGACTGCATGTCTCCACCGGACGCGGCGGCTGGAGCGGTTTGGGCAAAAGCGGAAGAAATAAACATGGAAACTCCACAAAAAGGCAAATTCGGGATTGATCGGGGCAGCCAGTACAGACCGCGGACGAAGCCGCCATTGTATGCGGCGCTATGATGCCGCTTAAAAGCCTTTTGCCCCATCGGAATGCCCCGGCAAACCGTGCACCCCTGAAAGAGACACCCCCTTGAATTTGCGTTTGTGGGCCATGCTGGCCTTGTTGGGCAGCCTGGTGTCATTGGCTGTGGGTACCTCGTTTGCCAAAAGCCTGTTCCCCGCCTTGGGGGCCGAAGGCACCTCGGCTTACCGCATCGTTTTTGCAATGCTGATGCTGATGGCGGTGTTCCGTCCGTGGCGCCGTCAATGGGGCTGGGCCGACGCCCTGCCGCTGGGCCTGTACGGTGTCACGCTGGGCGTGATGAACCTGCTTTTTTACAGCGCCATCAAGACCATTCCGTTTGGTGTGGCCATTGCCATCGAATTCACCGGGCCACTGGCGGTTGCAATTTGGACCTCCAAAAAAGCCAGCGACTGGCTGTGGGTGGTTTTGGCGGCCACGGGTCTGGCATTGCTGCTTCCCCTGCCGGGTACCGATGCCGCCACCGCGCTTGACCCGCTGGGCATGGGCCTTGCCCTGGCGGCTGGCTTTTGCTGGGCGCTTTACATTGTGTTTGGACAACGGGTGGCCATGCGTTACGGCAGCATGGCCACGCCCATGGGCATGCTGGCAGCAGCGCTGGTGGTGGCACCCGTTGGCGTTTTCCACGCGGGCAGCGCCTTGCTGGATCCTCAATGGCTGATGGCCGGCTTGGCCGTGGCACTTTTGTCGAGCGCCATCCCTTACGCGCTGGAAATGTTTTCGCTCAACCACCTGCCCAAAAATACCTTCAGCATCTTGTTGAGCCTGGAGCCCGCTGTGGGCGCCCTGGCAGGCTGGCTGGTGCTGTCCGAGCGTTTGACACTGTTGCAAGGCCTGGCGATTGCGATGGTGATGGCCGCCTCCATGGGCACGGCCTGGTCAGCCGGGCGGCGCAAGGCACCCTCAGACGAGGGCCGAAGCGTTATTTAACTTCCGGCTTGGCCTCTGCTTTGGCCTCAGGCTTGGTCTCAGCTTTGGCATCGGCCGCTCCGGCGGCAGGTGCCACCGCATTGCCGGGCTTGCCCTCTTCGGCTTTGGCATCCACTTTCGGATCACGCCTGAGTTTTTCCAACTGTTTGAGCATCCAGCTGCGCTTTTCCAGTCGCTCTTGCTCTAGCCGGTCAAGTTCTTTCAGCCTCCTGGCGTGGTCGGCTTCGGCCTTCTCTTTGCGCTCCCTGGCTTGAACCACTTTGGCCTCTTGCGCTTCTTGCTCTTCGCGAATGCGCGCCTCTTCTTGCGCCTTGATGCTCGCGGCCTCTTCAGCCGCAAGCCGCGCTTTCAAGGCTTGTTCTTTCTTTTGGCGCCCGGCTTTGGCCGCCGCCGTCTCACGCACACCCGAGTCCCAGGCCTTGTCTTCGAGTTGCCGCTGAATCGCAGCTTCCCTGGAAATGGGCTGTGTCTTGCCGTTTTCGGTGGCGCTGAAATACCCCTCGCATTGGGTCTTCAAGCCACCGGGCAAAACACACGCAAAGCTTCGGGCGGTTTGCTCGCCCCAGGCTTTTTTGCGGGCTAAAAAGGCATCGCACTGGGTCAATGCCCGTTGAATTTTCCAGTCTTCGGGGCTGACCTGCTTGTCGTTCATGTCAAACCAGTCGTAACGCACACGGTCTGACTGCAAGGCTGAGCGCACGCATTCGGCCTTGGCCGGGACCATTTGGGAGAACACACCGGCCCAAACGGCACGCAACTGCGCATTGTCCGAGACCACCTGAAATTGCGCCTGGCCTTGCGTCGGGCAGGCATTGACCGCCACACCGTTGACGCGCTTGAACTTGCCACGCCAGGTCACGGTGACGGTTTGCGTGTCTTGCGGCTTGATGTCGATGCGCGCTTCAAAGTAGGGGGCCTGCACTTCGCGCTCTTGGGCTGGTCGCCCCTGAACCGATATGTCCAGGTTGCAAACTTGCTCGGCATTTTGCACATGCGCGGCAATCACCACCGCATTGGATTGCTCTGCCAACAACTGGTATTGGCCCGCCATGACCGGGCAAGCACACGCGAGCCATCCCAAAATGATGACTCCCAAGACCCTGCCCTTGATGGCGCGCCCACGGTTTGAAATTGAATGCATGACCTTGATGAATCGGATCAAGACGCCGATTCTTGATGGGGCGGTCACCGGCCCACAAATACAGGTTTGCGGCGCTCGGCAAATGCGGCGCGCCCTTCTGCAAAATCGGCACTGCGTGTGGTCATTTGCTCGCGCCCGCGCAGCAGGGCCTCGTCCATTTGCCCAGCAGCGATTTCATTCAATGATTTTTTGGTTTCCTGCGCGGCCAAAGGCGCCAAACTCAGAATGTCGCTGACCAATTGCGCCAAGACCCCGTCCCAATCGGGCAAGCCCACCATGGCTTCAAACAGGCCCAAGGCGTTCAACTGCTCGGCAGAAAATGCGCGCGCTGTCAAAAACGCCCGTTTGGCACCGGCCAGCCCAAAGCGGCTGACATAACGCTGTAAGCCACTCGCGTAGTAATGCAAGCCCAACGCAGTGGCGGGCATGCGCCACTCGATGCCCACCAGGCCAATGCACAAATCACAGGCCAGCACCACATCGGTGGCGCCACCGTACACGCTGCCATTCAGAGCGCAAACCGTCACGGGCCGAAGCTGGGCCAATGCATCCGGAATTTCCTCAAAAAAGATCGCGCCATGCCCAGGTTCGTCAAAACCACCGATGTCGTAGCCGGCACAAAAAACCGGTTTGGGGTGACCCGCCGTGTTGGCGGTCAACACCAGAACACGCACATCCTGGTCACGGTTGAGGGTTTCGAAATGCCCCAGCAAAACCTTCAGGTCGCCGTTTTCAAGACGATTGCGCCGCGCAGGCCGGTTCAGCGTGATGGTGGCGACGCCGTTGTCGATGTGCAAAACGGGGGGGGATGCGTGCTCAAGGGCAGGTGACATGTTTTGAATCCAATTCGGCAGGGGCCCAAACCGAATCGGTGGGGCTAAGCAGGGCTTGACAACAAAACGCCACCGCGAAGGGTGGCGAAGTTGAAAGTGGTGCGGCTGGCGGGGATCGAACCCACGACCCTTGGCTTCGGAGGCCAATACTCTATCCACTGAGCTACAGCCGCACGGCACGAAGCGAGTTGGATTATCACACGGCTGGTCTTTCTTGCTTGAGCTTGCAAGCCCAGTGAAGGGTGGGCCGCTATAATCTTGGGTTGATTCCGGTCAATCCCACAGGCCAAACGGCCCAGCCCCTACAAGAGGATCTCATGAGCGACAACAGCCACGATCAACACGAAGCGCACACCGGTCCGGTGAAAACGCCCAAGCAAATGCTTTTGCTGAGTCTGGCCTCTTTCATCATTCCGGTTTTCATCATCATCGGCTTGGTGTTTTATGTGACTTCCGCCAACAAGACGGCACCAGGCGCCAGCGATGCTGAAAAATCGGTGGCCCTGCGCATCCAGAAAGTGGGTACCGTCGAAATCCGCGATGCCAACCGCCCGCTGAAATCTGGCGAAGAAGTCTACAAAGCCCAATGTGCTGCTTGCCATGCCATCGGCGCTGCAGGTGCACCCAAATTTGCTGATACTGGCGCCTGGGGTGCCCGCATCAAGCAAGGTCTGGAGACTTTGGTCACGTCGGCGTTGAAAGGCAAAAACGCGATGGGCGCACAAGGCGGTGGTGATTTCAATGACACCGAAATCGCCCGTTCTGTGGTTTACATGGCCAACAATGCTGGCGCCAAATTTGAAGAGCCCAAAGCACCTGCCGCCGAAGGCGAGAAAAAGTAAGGCCCTGAGGGCTTGCAAAACAACCGATCCTTGGGGTCGGTTTTTTTATGTCTTGCTTTTGCCTTGCTTATGCTTTGCTGATGCCTTGTCCCTGCTGTGGACTGATGACGAATCCAAAGCGACCAGGTAACTCCTGAGCCAGACAGTCTTCAGGCTGCCAAAGCCCCTGCTCTATGGCTTGGGCCACCAAGACCACATCCCATGTGTGCACCAGACCCAAGCCCAAGCTGGTGTGCAAATAAACACGCCCGACTTCATCGACCAGACAGCCTAGAGCCTCTGCCTTTTGTCCTGTGTGCGAGGTGGGCTCAAAAATTTCGTTTAAACGCCACACGTGCGGCGCGACTTCCAGTTCGATGTAAACCCGCTGCGGGCCGTTTTGAAAAAACCAGCGCCCGAGTTCGTCGGCATCGTAATTGCGATGGATGAATTCAACCAATTTTTCATGCCTCAGCACAGAGCCTTTGGCGCCCTCTTGTCCGCTTTGGTAAGCCCCCAAGCCTTGCACGCGGTCATCCCGCATGTGCCAGTGACCGCGACTGTCCAAGCCCAGCCAGCCAAAGCAATCCGGCACATTAGGCCACTTGGCCATGGCTTGCCGAACAATGTCATCCATGGCGCGCCACCTCTGCATCCAGTGGCTGTCCACAAGCCGCCATGAGCCAGCCGCCTACCGCATTGGGTAAGCCTCTGACGTGGCTTGGCCACTGGCCTTGGGCGAAGCCGACATGACCGCCCTGCTCGGGCTGCCAGAGCGTGACCGATGTCGACACATCCGCTTGTTGCGGCAGGCTACTGGCTGGCACAAACGGGTCATTGCGAGCATTCAAGGCCAAGGCGGGCATGAAGATGTTTTTCATGAGGGGTTTGGCTGACGCCTTGGACCAGTAGTCGTCGGTGTCTTTGAAACCATGCAAAGGGGCCGTGAACACATTGTCAAAATCGTACAGGTCTGTCGCAGCCATGAGACGGTCTTTGTCAAACAGACCCGGGTGTTGGGCCCATTTGGCCAGGGCCTTGGGTTTCATGCTGTGTAAAAACATGCGGGTGTAAATCTGTCGGTTCAAGCCCTTGCCAATCGCCATGCCGCTTTGCACCAAATCAAGTGGTGAGCAAATCGAGGCGATCGCATCTGCGCTTTGCAAAGCCGACGCCCCTTGCAGACCCGCCCAGCGCATCAAGGCATTGCCGCCCAATGAGACCCCTGCAGCAACCAAAATCTTCCCACCCTGCGATTGGTGCTGGGTGCGCAAGCGTTGCAACACCCAGTCAATTTCTTGATGGTCGCCAGAGTGGTATGCACGGGGTGCAAGGTTGAGCTCGCCACTGCACCCACGAAAATGGGGCAATGCAAAGTTGAAGTCGTGTGCGGTGGCCCAGTCGGCAAATGCCTGTGCGTAATGGCTGTCCGATGAGCCTTCCAGGCCGTGAAAAAGCACCACCAGGGGTCGATTTGTGCAGCTTGCGGTTTGCCGATCAACATCGATGAAGTCGTTGTCTGGCGTTTGCCAACGCTCACGCAGTTTCGGCATGGCGGGCTCCCAGCGCCTGAGCGCATACAACGCAGGCCAAATGGTCTGGGCATGCCCACCGGGCAGCCATGCTGGGGCCCGGTAATGCATGGTCGTCAGTGCAACACCGTGGGCTTCAGACCCACATCAGCCGAGTCATTGGGCGTGCCGGGACTGGCATGGTGCGCCACCATGCGCCAGCCTTGCGGCATTTTTTGGTACACATTGGTGGCGATCACAAAGGCCTGTTTTGCACCTTGGGGGGTGATCACTTCGACCCTTTCTACAAGGTGGTGGACTGCGCAAGCCAGTGAAACCACTTTGTGGACACGTTCAGGATGGGCTTGCACACTGCCATTGGCAAACATGCCCTCAAACGTGGCGCGAATGGCACCTGGCCCAATCATCCTGGGCCCCCCTGGGTGCACGCAAACAATCTCGTCTTCTTCTGCCCAGCAGGCCATGAGTTGCTCGATGTCGGCGTTGTGGAGCGCCTCGTAAAAGCTTTGTTCGATGTCGTCAGGCGTTCCGCCCACGACGGCTGCTTGCAGTTTGGCTCGTTTCATGATCGTTTGAGTCTACACGGACCCTTGCGTGCGCTGGGCAACAAAAAACCCGGCCACATGAATGCACCGGGTTTTTTAATATTCCTGCAGCTATGCAAGAACGTCAGCTGAAAAATGTTTTATTTTTTCCGGTACTTGCGCAGGGCAGACAACTGCGCGGCCAACACAGCCAACTCGGACGTGGCGCGGGCCATGTCGATTTCGCTTTTGGCATTTTTCAAAGCTTCTTCTGCGGCGGCTTTGGCTGCATTGGCTTTCTCTTCGTCGAGGTCTTTACCGCGAATCGCGGTGTCAGACAGCACGGTGACACAGTCTGGCTGCACTTCCAGAATGCCGCCAGCCACGAAAACAAATTCCTCGCCGCCGTCAGCCGTCTCAATCCGAACCGAACCGGCCTTGATGCGGGTGATCAACGGGGTGTGGCGTGGGTAGATGCCCAGTTCGCCAGACTCGCCAGGCAAGGCCACGAATCGGGCTTCACCCGAGTAGATGGACTCTTCTGCACTGACCACATCAACGTGGATGGTGTTCATGTTTACTCCTTAAAAAGGCTGCGTTGAAGCGGGCTGCGGGGCAACTGGAAGCCGCCCCGTGGCGCTGCTTTACGCTGCCTTTTTGGCCTTTTCGAAAGCTTCGTCGATGGTACCGACCATGTAGAACGCTTGCTCTGGCAAGTGATCGCACTCGCCAGCCACAATCATTTTGAAACCACGAATGGTCTCGGCCAATGTGACGTACTTGCCAGGAGAGCCAGTGAACACTTCAGCCACGTGGAAAGGCTGCGACAGGAAACGCTGGATCTTGCGGGCACGGGCCACGGCCAACTTGTCTTCAGGGGCCAAGTCGTCCATACCCATGATGGCGATGATGTCGCGCAGCTCGCGGTAACGCTGCAGTGTGCCTTGCACAGCACGCGCTGTTTCGTAATGGTCCTGGCCAACGACCAATGGGTCCAGCTGGCGGCTGGTGGAGTCCAGCGGGTCCACGGCGGGGTAGATACCCAGCGAAGCGATGTCACGGGACAACACGACAGTGGAGTCCAAGTGGGCAAAGGTGGTGGCTGGCGATGGGTCGGTCAAGTCATCAGCAGGCACGTAAACGGCTTGGATGGAAGTGATCGAGCCGACCTTGGTCGAGGTGATACGTTCTTGCAAACGGCCCATTTCTTCGGCCAATGTAGGCTGGTAGCCCACAGCAGAAGGCATACGGCCCAACAAGGCGGAGACTTCGGTACCGGCCAAGGTGTAGCGGTAGATGTTGTCCACGAAGAACAACACGTCTTTGCCTTCGTCGCGGAAGGATTCGGCAATGGTCAGACCGGTCAAGGCGACGCGCAAACGGTTGCCTGGTGGCTCGTTCATCTGACCGTAGACCATGGCGACTTTGGACTCAGGGAGGTTCTCGAGGTTCACCACACCGGAATCGGCCATCTCGTGGTAGAAGTCGTTGCCTTCACGGGTACGCTCACCCACACCGGCGAACACGGACAAGCCGCTGTGCGCCTTGGCGATGTTGTTGATCAATTCCATCATGTTCACGGTCTTGCCCACACCGGCACCACCGAACAAGCCGACCTTGCCGCCTTTGGCGAACGGGCAAACCAGGTCAATCACCTTGATGCCGGTTTCCAGCAGTTCTTGTGAAGGGCTCAGTTCGTCGTAAGCAGGGGCTTTGCGGTGAATGGAGGCTGTCAGCTCTTGGCTCACAGGGCCACGTTCGTCGATGGGCGCACCCAGCACGTCCATGATGCGGCCCAGTGTGGCTTTGCCAACGGGCACGGTGATCGCTTTGCCCGTGTTGGACACCATCAGACCACGACGCAAACCGTCGGAAGAGCCGAGCGCAATGGTGCGCACGATGCCATCACCGAGTTGCTGCTGCACTTCAAGGGTCAGCGCGGAGCCGTCCATCTTGAGTGCGTCATAAATCTTGGGCATCTGGTTTCGTGGAAATTCCACGTCGACCACAGCGCCAATACATTGAACAATTTTTCCTTGGGCTTGCATTTTTCGCTCCAAATAATTTGAATTAGCTGAACTGGGAATCAACCGCTGATCGCGGCTGCGCCAGAGACGATTTCCGACAGTTCTTTGGTGATGGCGGCTTGACGGGTCTTGTTGTAGATGAGTTTGAGCTCACCAATCACATTGCCAGCGTTGTCTGTTGCGGCCTTCATGGCCACCATACGGGCGGCATGCTCGGAGGCCATGTTTTCAGCCACTGCTTGGTAGGCCAAGGCTTCTGCATAACGGACCAGCAATTCGTCAATGACCGTCTGGGCATCGGGCTCATAGATGTAGTCCCAGCCATGCGCTACAGCCCCTGCGGCCTTGGTTTCTGACGCCATCTTGGATGAAGACAGTGGCAGCAACTGGTCGATGGTTGGCACTTGCGCCATGGTGCTGACAAACTTGTTGTAGCAGAGGTACACGGCACT
>NZ_JBIKHV010000195.1:0-2561 GCF_044361985.1 Limnohabitans sp.
CGCTGATCGGTGTGTCGATCACGCGTTGTTCGCCAAAGCGTGCCTGTAAACCTGCGTACTGGCCGAAGATGCCGCCGCGGCCGACATCTTCGCCAATCACCACCACGTTGGCATCAGCGTCCATTTCGTGCGCCACCGCCAGAGCGGCGGCTTGGGCGTAAGTGATCAATGCCATTGGCCGGCTCCTGTGGTTTGCACGTCGGTGAATGCAGTGGCCGCATCCGGCCAGGGTGCGGCATCCGCATTAGCCACTGCCGCAGCGACCTCCGCGGTCGCCTCACGCTCAATGGCGTCGAACAACTGAGCATCGCTGCCTGGCAGGGCCAGGTACTGCGCACGGGCGCGAAGCAATGGATCGGTCAGCAAGGCGGCCTGCAGTTCTTCAGGCTTGCGATAAGCGGCCAAGTCGACCGAGACGTGCCCCTTCACGCGGTATGTGATGGCATGCAGAAGGCGAGGCCCGCTGCCGGCGCGCACTTGTTGCACCAACAACGCAGCTTGCGCATGCACTGCCAAGACGTCGTTGCCATCGACCTTCACGGCCGGTATGTCCAGGCTTTCAGCCCTAACCGAGGCGCCCTCGCCAGCAGTCATGGGGCCACTGGCTGTGGTCGCGCTCCAGCGGTTGTCTTCGCAGACAAAGAGGACTGGCAAACCGAAAACGCGCGCCCAATTGAGCGACTCAAGAAAGGGCCCCCGGTTGATAGCGCCATCGCCAAAAAAACAAACAGTGATGGCGTCACGGCCTTGAAGTTTTTGCGCGTGGGCGGCACCTACGGCAATCGGCAGCCCAGCGGCCACGACGCCATTGGCGCCGAGCATGCCAACGGAAAAATCGGCAATGTGCATGGAGCCACCTTTGCCCGCATTGAAACCGCTGGCCTTGCCGAACAGCTCGCTCATCATGCCCTGCATGTCGGCGCCCTTGGCCAGGGTGTGACCGTGCCCACGGTGCGTAGAGGTGAGGTAGTCGTCGCGGCGCAAGTGGGCACAAACCCCAGTGGGAACGGCCTCCTGGCCGGTAGAAAGATGCAGCGGACCTCGCACACGGGCTGTTCCGTCAGCGGCTTTCCCGTAAGCACTGACGCCACCTTGGCTGGCGATCTCGGCAGCGTTTTCGAATGCGCGAATGCGCACCATGGTGCGAAATAAAGCCGCTAAATTGTCTGTTTGGGCACTCAAAATTTATCTCCAGCTGCCTTGCTTATGTTTTGCATTGTAGGTGCCATGCCGCACACTGCCCTTTGAGCTTCGATGGCTCTTATTAACTTCCTTCGCTACCAGACACCGGCAAAAATTTTGAATTTAAGCCTCAACAGCGCGCGCTCTTTTGAAAACACTGGGACGCTACTGGTTTGTCTGCAGTTAGCAAATGACTGGTGTTTATTTTGAAGGCATATTTTCTTGCGCGCTGGAACAGAGGTTCTTGACGAAAACGCATTTGAATGCTTTGCCGTTGCGGCAAAAGCGCGGACTCAGAAAAGGACGAAATACAGGCTTGACTGTTTTTTTCGAAAATGAGTCTGTGCGAACTATTTAGAATCCCAGCGCTTCCCACACCCGAATGGCTGCATAAGCGTCGTTGGCGGCATAGACCAGTTGTGATTCGGTCAGGTGGGCATTCGCCCAGTTGCTGGTGGCGGCTTTTTTGGACTTCATGAAACGCTGGTTGAACAGCACGGCCACAGCGCCTTTCACGCCCATGTCTTTTCGGTAGCCACGCTGATGGAACACGGTGTTCAGCTCCAGGATGCCTTGGGGCTCCACGCCCAATTTATGGATGATGCGTTTGCGGTCATCCCCCAGACCAAAACCGGCTTTGGCAATGCCGCCACCGAGCGCCAGCAATTCGGCTGCCACAGCACGGCATTCGGGTTCATGCAGCTGAAACACCCAGGCCCGCTCCGAGGTGGCCAGCTGCAGGATGTGCGGCCCGTCAGATTGTTCGCCCACCTTGAAAGTGGGTTTGGATTCGGTGTCAAAGCCCCAGGCCCGAGCGGCCACCAGTTGATCGTAGGCCTTGCCGGCCTGTGCACCCGTGCTCACCAGGGTGATACGGTCCAGACCGAGGCGCTCAAAAACTGGGAGGAGGGCGATGGCCTCTTTGTCGGGTGTGGCCCGTTGCGTGTTGTTGTTTTGCAAGGCTGTTCCAGTGGTCATTCGCGGGCCTTTTTCTTCGCCTTTTTGGCGCCTTCTTTGCGCAAAGTGCGTTCCGCGTCGGCTCTTTTGCCTTCGGCCAGCCATTGGGCAAATTCTTCGGGTGTCTCCAAGGTCACGCGCCCAAGTGCGGCAGAGCGAAAATCGTGGATCACGAGCTCCGCTGCTTTGATGGTATTGACACGCCCGCCGCTTTGAATAGCACCGCGTTGACGGGCTATTGCTTCGAGCATGGTTTCATCGGTGTGGCTGGCCACCTCCGTGATCTTGTAGCGCGACGACAAGGCCAGCGGATAGTTCGGTATCAGGTAGTTCAGCAGCTCAAGGGCCACCACTTCTTCGTCAAAAGCGTTCACACCGATGGCCCCGCTGGCGGCCAGGTTGTAGCCGCTTTGTTCCACGAT
>NZ_JBIKHV010000024.1:0-30209 GCF_044361985.1 Limnohabitans sp.
CAAGCACCTTGGCCTGCGCCCAGCTCAAACCCTGGCCACGGTCCAACCAAAGGCCCAGCGCCACGTTGTTCAAGGCCGACATGCGCAACAGGTGTGGCCTTTGAAACAGCATGGCTTGGCGCAAACCGGGGTGCCACTCGATGCGCCCCTGGTCAGGTGGCAACAAGCCGTGCACCGTGCGCAGCAAGCTGCTCTTGCCTGAGCCATTTGAGCCCACCAAGGCCACGCGCTCGCCCGGCTGAACACGAAGGTCGACGCCCTTCAGGGCCCAAACCGGACCCAGACGCACCGAGACATCGTTCAACTGAACCACCGATGGGGCCGTCATGCGACCCAGCCTTTGGGCGAAGCCACGCTGCTACCCTGGCGTTTTTCGCCCCAGCGGCGCAAACCGGCTACCGCCGCATTGAGCAGCAAGACCACCGACAACAGCACCAGCCCCAAGCCCAGCGCCAGCGGTAAATCGCCCTTGCTGGTTTCCAGCGCAATGGCGGTGGTCATCACCCGGGTAAAGCCGTCAATGTTGCCGCCCACGATCATGACGGCCCCCACCTCTGAGATGGCCCGGCCAAAAGCGGCCACGCCAATCGTCATGAGGGCCAGACGTTCGTCCCAGGCCAGCAAAATGCCGCGCAACCAAGGGCCTGCACCCAGCGAGGCCCATTGCTCCCCATGCTGACGCTCGACGTCTTCGACCACCTGCCGGGTCAGCGCGGTCACCACGGGCACCACCAAAATGAATTGGGCCAACACCATGGCCTTGAAGCTGAACAGCCAGCCCAGAAAGCCCAAAGGCCCGGTGCGCGAGAGCAGCAGATAAACCACCAGCCCCACCACCACCGAAGGCAAGGCCAGCAAAGTGTTCAGCCCCAGCAACACGGCACCCCGGCCAGAAAACCGGGCCACCGCCAGCCAGGCACCCAACACGACGCCCAGGCCATAGGCCAGCAGACAGGCCGTGGCACTGACCGCCAAAGAGCGCAGCACCACCGTCCAGAGTGCAGGATCGAAAGACGCAATGAGGTTCAGCGCTGTCACGACGCTGTCGGTAAAAGTGTTCATAAGGCAGTGCAAATGCTAAGAGACAAAGGGGGTGTAGCGCATGAGGGCTGTCCACTATGAAACACTTTGCATAGCCTCAAACCAACAAGTCTTCCATGCGCCCATTCGGTGACGAGCACAAAAAAGCCCGGTAAACCGGGCTTTCTGGTTTCACTGAGTGCAAGACCCGTGCATTATTTTTTGTCGGCCTTCATGTCCGCCTCCAGTGCTTTGGCCGGGTCGTCCTCACCGGGTTCTTCACCTTCAGGCTGAAGACCCTCTTGTTCCGCGTCTTGAGACTGGCCTTCACGCTCGAGCATCTGCTCAAGTGCCGCATCAGCATCCACCTTAACGCCTTCTTGCAGGCCACCCGTGACCAAAGATGGCACCATGATGATGGCAGCCACCATGATCAACTGGAGCACGATGAAAGCGATCGAGCCTTTGTAGATCTCCGTAGTAGTGACCGAACGGATGTTTGCCCCCGTCACGCGATCCTTGTAATCGCTCTTGGGCGCGACGCTGCGCAAGTAAAACAAAGCAAAACCAAAGGGCGGCGTCAGAAACGAGGTCTGCAAATTCATGGCGATGATCACCCCAAACCAGATCATGGCTTGGTCTGCCGTCATGCCAGGCACCATACCGGGTAGGATTTTTTCGGCTACTGGTGCCAGGATAGGAATGACAATAAAGGCGATTTCAAAAAAATCAATGAAACAGCCCAAGATGAAAATCAACAGGTTCACCACGATCAAAAAGCCGATCGCACCGCCAGGCATGTCGACAAACAGGTGTTCCACCCAAATGTGCCCATCGGCTGCGTTGAAGGTGAAGCTGAATACGGTCGAGCCGATCAAAATAAACAATACAAACGATGCCAGTTTGGCTGTGCTTTCCAAGGCCTGGTTCAACAAAGGCAGACTTAAACGCCTTTTACCAATGGCCAAGATCAAGGCCCCCAAAGCGCCCATGGCCCCGCCTTCGGTAGGTGTAGCCACACCCAGAAAGATGGTGCCCAGAACCAAAAAGATCAGGATCAAAGGCGGCATCAAGACAAAGGTCACTTGCTCGGCCAGTTTGGACAACAAACCCAGGCGCGTAACGCGGTTGATGATGGCCAAAGACAACGCCACAAAAGAAGCGACCGTCATGGACATGATGACCACCTCATCGCCAGGCGCAGATTGCGTTCGCTCCAGCCAGGACATCATGATGCTGTCGTGCGCGTAGGCCCAAGAAAAACCCACCACCGTGCACAAAATAAGCAAAAACATCAAAGAAACATGGCCTGATTTTCCGTTGTCTTCTCGGTAAATGCGGGCCTCAGGCGGCAAGGCCGGTACCATGGCTGGCTTGAAAATAGCCACGGCCACGATGAACAAAACATACAAACCCACCAGCATCAGGCCTGGCACCAGGGCCCCGGCATACATATCTCCCACGGACCGGCCCAACTGGTCCGCCAGCACAATCAGTACCAAAGATGGCGGAATGGCCTGCGCCAAGGTCCCAGAGGCCGTGATGGCCCCGGTAGCAATGATTCGGCTGTAACCATAGCGAAGCATGATGGGCAAGGAAATCAAACCCATGGAAATCACCGCAGCCGCCACCACACCCGTTGTAGCAGCCAGCAAGGCCCCCACCAAAATCACGGCAATCGCCACGCCACCCCGCACTGGGCCAAAGACCTGTCCTACAGTTTCAAGCAGGTCTTCCGCCATGCCGGATTTTTGCAAGATGATGCCCATAAAGGTGAAGAATGGAATGGCCAGCAAAGTGTCGTTTTGCATGATGCCAAAAATGCGCAAGGGCAAGGCTTGGAACAAGGACGGAGGGAACAGTCCCGCCTCCATGCCGATGTAGCCAAACCCCAGACCGCAGGCGGCCAGGGCAAAGGCCACCGGAAAACCCGTGAGCAGCAGCACAAGCAAGCCACCGAACATGATGGGCACAAAATTTTGTGCCAGAAAAGTTGCTTCCATCAACGTGCTCCCTGCGCTTGTTGTTGCGCCAATTTTTCCAACGCCAACAATTCTTTTTGCTCATCCGACATGGCCTCTTCAGACGCAAGGACGTCTTCTCCATGGCCCATCAAAAATGCCAACCTCTTGATCAACTCGGAGACACCTTGCAGCAAGAGCAAGGCGAAACCGGCGGGCACCAGAGCATACACAGGCCAACGGATCAGGCCGCCCGCGTTGGAAGACATTTCTCCGGTGTTGAAGGCCTGCATGAACAAGGGCCAGGAAAGATAAATGCAAATAACGCAAAAAGGGAACAAGGCCAGCAATATGCCCCCCACGTCAATCCAGTTGCGTGTTCGAGGGCTGAGCATGCCCGAGATGAAGTCGATGCGCACATGCGAGTTTTTGAGCAGACCATAGCCTGCTCCCAACAAAAACACGGCGGCAAACAAGTACCACTGAATTTCCAGAAGGGCATTCGAGCTCGAATCAAAAGCCTTGCGCACAATGGCGTTACCTGCACTGATCAAGGTGGTGGCCAAAATCAACCAGGTGGTGAAAAGGCCCACGCTTTGATTCAAACGGTCAATGCCACGTGAAATCAACAAGAAAAAAGACATATCGTCCTCCAGGAAATCTGGCGCGATTGTAAGTCTGTGTGGGCGTCTGGATGAACGAACTGGGGCCTAAGGTCATTGAAATTTTCACCCAAAGCATTGAGCGCATTTCAATGTCCATCGGCTGAAGGGTTAACCCTGCCCTTCAACGCGTCCTGCTTTGAACTGCCACCAAGGCAGCATGCTTCGCAAGGACTGGACCTGTCCGGCATCGGTGGTGGTGGTGTAGCCCGCCATCCCTTGTAATCGCGCCAACCAAGCTTCATGCTTCAACAACTGCCTTAATTGCCGCACAGGCTCACTTTCCAAGGCCGATGCCAGACACACCAGCCAATAACGCTCTGGGTACAAAGGCACAAAATCAAGTCCATGCACCTGCGCAGCACTCGCGATGCCCAAGCCAGTATCGGCCTGGCCTGCGGCAATGCAGGCGGCAACTGCAGCGTGCGAATTTTCCTCATGGTCATAACCCCTAAGGTCCAATGCTTGCAAGCCCAAAACCTGCAGACACTGGTCCAACAGCAGACGTGTTCCCGTACCGGGACTCCGGTTGACATACCGCACACCGGCACGAGCTACATCCGCCAAGCTTTGCAAGCGCAGGGGATTGCCCGCCTCGACCATCAAGCCTTGCGCACGCGTGGCAAAACCAATCAGTTTGTGCTGCCCGGGCTTGAGCAAAGGCTTGTAGGTGCGGGCCACCAGGGAATGCGCATCGGGCTGCCACGGGGCGTGAAAACCCGCCACATGACAACGCCCCTCATTCAAAGCCCGAATGGCGTCCACACTGCCGCAAAAGCGCAGGTCCAAATGCAGCGACTGAGCTGCCGCCACCTCGCGCAGCATGACCAGCGCATCGTCGTGACTGGCATAAATGGGCAATGCTTGGTGTGTCGGGTCAAAGGCTATCGCAAAGGTTTTTTCAAGTTCAGCTTGAAGCGCGCTGATCTGGGGGGCAAGACGGGCTTGCGCCTGGCGCTCAGCCCACAACAACTTGTCGGCAAACCCGCTCAAACGTGCAGCCTGCCCCTTTTCCCACAAAATCAGCGGCTGCCCCAAGGTTTGCTCCCATCGCTTGAGCTCGCCCCATACATGTCGGTAAGACAAGCCCATCAGTTTGGCGGCCCCAGCAATCGAGCCTGCATTAAGGACGGCCTGCAGCAAGTCCATGAGCGGATTGCGCAAAGGGCTATGACGATTGCGCACCTCAGCAAGGCCCAAAGGGGCCCATTGGTAAGAAATATGGATTTGCTGCATGACCCGAAGTTTGCCTGATGCTTTTTTCTTTTTGCAGGGTTTGGGGGATGTGCAAAACAAAAGGCCCCGAAGGGCCTTTTGTGGTGAATTCATGCTGGCTGAATTAAAGCTTGGCCGACTGCATGTAACTGTCGAAGCGCGCTTCGGTAAAGCGGAACCACTGGTTGGCCTCCTTGCGGAAGGCGGAGTAGTCGCCGTAAATTTTCTTCCAGCCAGGGTTCTTTTCACCAATTTCAGCGTAAAGCGCCATGGATTGCTTGAACGCCGCATCCATCAAATCCTTGGGGAAGGGGAACAACTTGGCTCCACCGGCCACCAGCGTCTTGAGCGCAGCGGCGTTGCGGGCATCGTAACGGGCTTGCATGTCGGTTGCGGCAAAACTGGACGCAGCTTCAATGATGGCCTTGTATTCGCTGGACAAACTTTCATACGCCTTTTTGTTGATGTGCAGGTCAAGCTGTGGACCGCCTTCCCACCAGCCTGGGTAAGCATAGTTCTTGGCCACTTTGTAAAATCCCAGCTTCAGGTCATCGTAAGGACCAACCCACTCAGCCGCATCGATCGTTCCTTTTTCCAAGGCTTGGTAAATCTCGCCACCAGGAATGTTTTGTGGCACGCCACCGATGCGCTCGACCACTTTTCCAGCAAAACCGCCCACGCGGAACTTCGTGCCCTTGAAGTCAGCCAGCGACTTAATGGGTTTGCGGAACCAGCCGCCCATCTGGGCACCGGTGTTACCCATCACGAAATTAACGATGTTGTAGTTGTTGTAATGCTCGCGCATCAACTTCATTCCGTTGCCATGGTGCATCCAGGCAGTCATCTGGCGGCTATTCAGACCAAAAGGAATAGCGCAACCTAGGGCAAACACTTCGTCTTTACCAAAATAGTAGTAAGGCGCGGTGTTGGACATTTCGACGGTGCCGTCTTTGGTGGCGTCGATGGTGCCGAAAGCGGGCACCAATTCACCGGCTGCGTGGGTGGTGATTTCGAACTTGCCACCGGTCATCTCTTTGACCTTGGCCGCAAACACATCGTTCACGCCAAACAATGTGTCCAGTGCCTTGGGGAAACTGGAAGTCAGGCGCCAACGCAATGCCGCTTGGGCATGTACTGATGGTGCAACACCTGCAGCCAAGATACCGGCCATGCCCGTGTTTTTGATGAGGGAACGACGATCCATGTGTGGACTCCTTGTGAAAGTTTGATTCAGGCCTTGGGATGAGGCCACTCGTTGAGGCAGTCAGTATTGTAGGGAGCGATTGTGAGTGTAAAGCCGGGGGTTTACCCTTTTTAAATCCCCGAAGTTTCCACACTTTGCACAGAGTGGCGAAGCAATGAAATGAATTCAGTGCGCAGTTGAAATCTAATCAATCAATCAATCCAGCCACCGCTGACAAATAGACTTTTCAATCCCCACTGCATCCAGACCCTGCAAGGCCAACAGCTTGGCCGGGTCGCCATGCTCAATGAATGCATCGGGCAGGCCCAGCTGTAGCACAGAACGCTGAATATTCAGTTGCTGCAAAGCCTCCAGGACCGCACTGCCTGCCCCGCCCATGATGCAGCCCTCTTCCACCGTCACCAGCCGATCGTGGTCTTTGGCGATTTGCGCGAGCAACTCGGTGTCCAGCGGCTTGACCCAGCGCATGTTGACCACCGTGGCATCGAGTTTTTCGGCCGCCTCCAAAGCCGGGGCCAACAAAGTGCCAAAGGCCAGAATGGCCAGTTGCTTGCCTTGGCGGCGCAGCTCGCCCTTGCCAAAAGGCAAGGTGTCCAGATCGCGCCCAGGCACGGCCCCCACGCCAGCACCGCGGGGATAACGCACCGCCACCGGGTGGTTTTGGGCGAACGCGGTGCTCAGCAACTGGCGGCATTCGCGCTCGTCGGCCGGGCAGGCCAGGCTCATGTTGGGGATGCAGCGGATGTAAGCAATGTCGTAAGCCCCCGCGTGGGTGGCACCGTCGGCACCCACCAGGCCAGCGCGGTCCAACGCAAACACCACGGGCAAGTTTTGCAAAGCCACATCGTGGATCAGCTGGTCGTAGCCGCGCTGTAAAAAAGTGGAGTAAATGGCCACCACGGGCTTGAGCCCCTCGCATGCCATGCCTGCGGCAAAGGTCACGGCATGTTGCTCGGCAATGCCCACGTCGTAATAGCGCTTGGGAAAGCGCTGGTGAAACGCCACCATGCCCGAGCCCTCGCGCATGGCGGGTGTGATGCCCACCAGGCGCGGGTCCTGTTCAGCCATGTCGCACAGCCATTGGCCAAACACTTGGGTGAAGGTAGTTTTGGGCGGCGTGGTGGCAGGCAGCAAACCCACGTTGGGATCGAACTTGCCAGGGCCGTGGTAGGCCACTGGGTCGGCTTCTGCCTTCTCATAGCCCTGGCCTTTTTTGGTGACCACATGCAAGAACTGAGGCCCCTCCAGATGCTTGATGTTTTCAAGCGTCGGGATCAGCGACTCAAGGTCGTGCCCGTCGATCGGCCCGATGTAGTTGAAGCCAAATTTCTCGAAAAGCGTGGCCGGCACCACCATGCCCTTGGCGTGTTCTTCCAGCCGCTTGGCCAGCTCAAAAAGGGGCGGCGCGTTCTTGAGCACGTTTTTGGCGCCGGCTTTGGCCGCCGAGTAAAAGCGCCCGCTCATGAGTTGCGCCAAATACCGGTTGAGGGCCCCTACAGGCGGGCTGATCGACATGTCGTTGTCATTCAGGATCACCAGCAACTTGCACTCTTCCACCCCAGCGTTGTTCAGGGCCTCAAAGGCCATGCCTGCGGTCATCGCGCCATCACCGATCACGGCAATGGCATGGCGCGATTCACCCTTTTGACGCGCTGCCACGGCCATGCCCAGCGCTGCCGAGATGCTGGTGGAGGAGTGGGCGGTGCCAAAGGTGTCGTACTCGCTTTCGTCGCGGCGCGGAAAGCCCGACAAGCCGCCAAATTGTCGCAACGTGGGCATGCGATCACGGCGCCCTGTGAGAATTTTGTGCGGGTAAGTTTGGTGGCCCACATCCCAGACGATGCGGTCTTCGGGGGTGTTGAAGACGTAGTGCAAAGCCACCGTCAACTCCACCGTGCCGAGGTTGGAGCTCAAGTGCCCCCCGGTTTTGGAAACGTTGTCGAGGACGCAAAAACGCAGCTCATCGGCCAGGCGCGGCAAATCCGTGCGTGACAAGCGTCGGAGGTCAGCAGGGGAGTGGATGGTTTTAAGCAAATCGGTCATAAATCAGTTGTTTCTTTTTACCACCATGCTGGCCAAAGCACGCAATGCCCCCAGCCGCTCATCGGGCAATCCGGTGTCAGCCAAGGCCTGCATGGCATTTGCCGCCAAGGCATCGGCGTACGCCTTGGCCTGCTCGAGCCCCATCAAGGCGACATAGGTGGGTTTGTCGGCGGCCTCGTCCTTGCCCGCCGTTTTGCCCAAAGTGGCCGAATCGGCCGTCACATCCAGGATGTCGTCCACCACCTGAAAAGCCAGGCCCAGGGATTCGCCAAAGCGGGTCAGTCCAGCCTGCACCAAGGCGGACACCCTGGGCACACAAGCAGCACCCATTTGAACACTGCAAATCAGCAAAGCCCCCGTTTTGAGGCGGTGCATCTGGCGCAGCTGGTCCTCAGTCAAGCGCCGACCCACACTGGCCAGGTCAATCGCTTGGCCACCGGCCATGCCTTGGTAGCCCGAAGCGCGGGCCAACAAAGCCACGCAGGCCGCTTGCACCGAGGCAGCCACGCTGCCGTCTTGCGGCGTCAGCAGCTCAAAGGCCAGGGTTTGCAAGGCATCGCCCGCCAGCAAGGCCTGTGCCTCACCAAACTGCACATGCACCGTGGGTTTGCCACGACGCAGCACATCGTTGTCCATGCAGGGCATGTCATCGTGTACCAGCGAATAAGCATGGATCAGCTCAATGGCACAAGCCGCTCGCAAGGCTGCCTCCCCAAAAAAGTCATCCCCTACAGCCTCGGCCGTGGCCAGCACAAGCAAGGGGCGCAAGCGTTTGCCACCATCGAGCACGGCGTAACGCATGGCCAGCCCTAAAGCAGCGGGTGAGTCGGCCTGAATGCCATCGGACAAAGCCGACTCGACATGGTCCAGGTGCGGTTGCATCCAGGCTTTCAGGTCGAAACTGGTCATGCACCACCCCAGGGTTTCAGCTGCCCACCGTCCAGCACCTGAATTTGATCTTCCACTGCCTTGAGCTTGTCACGGCAAAAAGCCAGCAAAACGGCGCCGCGCTGGTAGCCGCTCAGCAATTGGTCCAGAGGCATTTGGCCCGACTCGAGTTGGCCGACCAGCGACTCCAGCTCCGCCATAGCAGCCTCGTAAGTGGCGGGCAAAGGTGCCGGTGGGGCGTCAGCGAGTTCGGTTTTGGCTGCCTTGGACATGGTGGTTTCCGAAAAAACTCGATTTTAGGCCTTAAGCCATGCCCAGACTGACCCCCAGGCACGTCAAAAACCAAGCCAGGCCATTTCCTGATATTTCCATGACTTGTGGCGCAGCGTACGAGCGGCAAGACCCCACGGGGTAGAATTGGCATTCATCGGCAGGAAATTTCCTGTCATTTTTTTGCGCCGTTTTCCTTGAATTCAGCGCTTTGTCCCTGCCCCTTCATAGGGGGAGTCTCTAGGTCAGGTCATCCATGTCTGATTTAAGTCTTCAACTGCAGCAGGCCGCAAGCCAACTACCAGTTTCCACTTATTTCGATGAAGCGCTGTTTCAGCGCGAATTGAACGCGCTCTTTCGGCAAGGCCCCCGCTATGTGGGCCACCAGCTGGCCGTGCCCAACCCAGGCGACTACTTCGCCCTGCCCCATGAGGCCGAAGGCCGCGCCCTGGTGCGCAATGCCCAAGGCGGGGTCGAGCTTGTCTCCAACGTCTGCCGTCACCGCCAGGCCGTCATGCTCAATGGCCGGGGCAACCTGCACACCCAACAAAAAAGCAGCGCAGGCGGCAATATCGTCTGCCCGCTGCACCGCTGGACCTATTCACCCAGCGGACAGCTTCTGGGGGCGCCGCATTTTGAACAAGACCCCTGCCTGAACCTGAACAATTACAAATTGCAGGCATGGAACGGTTTGCTTTTCGAAGACAACGGTCGCGACATTGCCGCTGACTTGGCGGGCATGGGGCCACGTGCGCAGCTTGATTTTTCAGGCTACGCCCTCGACCGGGTTGAACTGCACGAGTGCAACTACAACTGGAAAACCTTCATCGAGGTTTATCTGGAGGATTACCACGTGGGCCCCTTTCACCCAGGGCTGGGCCAGTTTGTGACCTGCGATGACCTGAGCTGGGAGTTCAAGGAACACTACTCAGTGCAAACCGTGGGGGTTTCCAGCGGCTTTGGCCAGCCTGGATCAGACACCTACAAAAAGTGGCATGAGGTGCTGCTGAAGTACCGCAGCGGCCAATTGCCCGAGCGCGGTGCCATCTGGCTGACCTACTACCCGCACATCATGGTCGAGTGGTACCCCCATGTGCTGACGGTGTCCACCTTGCACCCGATCAGCCCCACCAAGACCATGAACATGGTCGAGTTTTACTACCCCGAAGAGATCGTGGCCTTTGAGCGCGAATTTGTCGAAGCCCAGCAGGCCGCCTACATGGAAACCTGCATCGAGGACGACGAGATTGCCGAGCGAATGGATGCGGGCCGCAAAGCCTTGTTGACACGCGGCGACAACGAAATCGGCCCCTACCAAAGCCCCATGGAAGATGGCATGCAACACTTCCATGAGTGGTACCGCCGTCAAATGGCCGGCCTCTGAAAGTCACCGGCCGATGCAAGCCTCGTGGATGATTCTGGCGTCCTTGTTCTTTTCGATGATGGGCGTTTGCATCAAATTTGCATCGGCCCACTTCCACACCTTTGAGCTGGTTTTTTTTCGGGGCCTGATCGGGATCTTTTTTATGATCACCGTCTGCCGTGTGCAGGGGGTTTCGTTGCGAACGCCCATTCCCATGATGCATGTCTGGCGCTCGGTGGTGGGCGTGACCTCACTGGCTGCATGGTTCTATGCCATTGGCCACCTGCCCTTGGCCACAGCCATGACGCTCAACTACATGAGTGGCATCTGGGTCGCGGTTTTCCTGGTGGGGGGCACCTTGGTCATGGGCAAACTGCAAGACGCCACCCGACAAGGCCCCATTGTGCTGACGGTGATTGCAGGTTTTGGCGGCGTCATCTTGCTGCTGCGACCCACCATTGAACAAGACCAGTTGTTTGCCGGTATCGTCGGTTTATTCTCAGGCTTGATCGCCGCCTTGGCCTACATGCAGGTGGCCGCTTTAGGGCGGCTCAACGAACCGGAAGCCCGCACCGTTTTTTATTTTTCAGTGGGCACCACCGTGGTGGGCGCAGTTTTGATGCTGGTCACCGGTATCAGTCCCTGGCTGTGGCCCAGCGCCCTGTGGTTGCTGCCCATTGGCTTGCTGGCGGCGCTGGGTCAACTGTGCATGACCAAAGCCTACAGCCGGGGTTCAACCCTGGTGGTGGCCAATCTGCAGTATTCGGGCATCGTTTTTGGCGCATTGTTTGGTCTGATGTTGTTTGGCGACCAGATTCCGCTGATGGGCTGGCTGGGCATTGCCCTCATCATGGCCAGCGGCATTGCCTCCACTGTTTTGCGCAACCGCGCTTTGCCCAGAGCCCCCGCAGAAGAACACTGAACCAGGAGACTTGACCATGTACGACTTGCTGATCACTGCCCCCGAATTACAACAACTGCAACAACAAGGTGCCCCCTGCGTGGTGCTCGACTGCAGTTTTGACCTGATGAAGCCCGAGTTGGCCGATGGTCTTTTTGAGGCCGAGCACATTGCAGGCGCGCGGCATGCCCACCTGGACAAACACCTCAGCACGCACAACACGGCAGAGGCGGTGAACGGTGGGCGTCACCCCCTGCCACAGCGCGAGATCGTGGCGCAATGGCTGGGTAGTCTGGGCATCCACAATGGCCTACAAATCGTGGTGTACGACCGCAACAAGGGGCACTACTGTGGCCGCTTGTGGTGGATGTTGAAATGGTTGGGGCACGATGCCGTGGCGGTCCTCGATGGCGGCCTTCAGGCCTGGAAAGACGTGGGCGGCCCGCTGGCCTTTGGCCCGGCTGAGCCCGGCGTTTCTGCCCGCTTCGATCTAAAGCCGTCCCTGCGCAGTTTGGTGCTGACCGAATCCGTGTCCGCCCGTTTGGGCAAGGCCGCACAAACCGTGATCGATGCCCGTGCCGGTGCACGTTACCGGGGCGAGGTGGAACCACTGGACCCGGTGGCCGGGCACATTCCAGGCGCTCTCAACCGCCCCTTTACCGAAAATTTCACGGAGGATGGCCGCTTCAAGCCAGCCGATGTGCTGAGGGAGGAATGGCAGCGGGTCTTGGCAGGCCGACCTGCCAGCAGCGTTGTGCACCATTGCGGCAGCGGCGTGACCGCTGTGCCCAATCTGATCGCGATGGAGTTGGCTGGTTTTGGCGCGACCGCACTTTACGCGGGCAGCTGGAGCGAGTGGTGTCGCACCCCTGGCCTGCCCTGCGCCCAGGGCTGATGGCGCTGCGGACACTGAATTGCCGCAGTCTTTCCGCGCTGAGTTTCAGTGGCTGTGCCCGGCCACTGTGCTGACCAGCACCACCATCCCTATGCCGAGTGAAAGCCAGATGATCTGCGCCACCGTTTCACGCGCAGACAGGCGTTTTTGCAACTGGGGAATCAGGTCGGCCAAGGCCACATACATGAAGCTGCTGCTGGCTACCACCAGAAAATAAGGCAGCCAGTCGTGCAAAGCATCCACCAGCACATAGCCAACCGCCCCCCCGAAAGCCGTGATTGCCCCGGCCATGGAGACTTTGACAACGGCCGCCCGGCGGCTGCTGCTGCCCTGGCGCAAAACGGCCAGGTCACCCATGTGGTGAGGCACCTCGTGCGCCATCACAGCCAAGGCCGCAATCACACCCAGGCGAATGTCTGCGATGAAGGCCGAAGCGATGAGAATGCCATCGCCAAAACAGTGCACGCTGTCACCGGCCAACACCGCCCACTGGCCTCGAGGTGACTCGACGGGCGTTGCCGCCGCGTCTGAATGGCCGCTCGCTTCTGCATGGGTATGTGCCACCGACGGGTCTGGATGAGGTGCCTGGTCATGACCATGGCCGTCATGCCCGTGGCCGTCGCCATGGTGATGCTCATGTCCGTGGTGCCACAGTTCGGCCTTGTCGAGCAAAAAGAAGAACAAAAGCCCCAGCAACAAGGTGAGAAAGAGCGCGTGGGCGCCCGCTTCACTTTCGAAAGCTTCCGGCAACAAATGTAAAAAAGATGTGGCCAGCAAAGCACCGGCTGCCAGGCTCAGCATGTGCTGGGTGTAACGACTCAACACCCCGAAACTCAGCCAAGCTGCGACCCAGACGCTGCCAATGCCTGCCACCAAAGTGCCCACCAAAATCGCCAATAAAGTCATCTTGTTTCCCGGAGTGCTCTACACCCCAAAACAAACCGCCCAAAAGGGCGGCCGTTGCGTTCATAAAATCAGGCCACGCCATGGCGTTTGAGCCAAGCCAGCAAGCGCTGCCAACCATCTTCTGCCGCAGCCTTGCGGAAGCTGGGGCGGTAATCGGCATGAAAAGCGTGCGGGGCCTCAGGATAAACCACAAACTCACTGGCCTTGGCTGCTGCGGGGCCCTGGGCCAAATCAGTTTTCATCTTATCAACCGTGTCAAGGGGGATGCCTGTATCGGCAGCGCCATACAAACCCAGCACGGGCGCTTGTAGTTTGCCCACCAAGGCTGTTGGGTGGCTTGGGGTCAGTGCCGTGGCATTGCCCACCAGACGGCCGTACCAAGCCACACCCGCCTTGAGCTTGGGCTGGTGCGCGGCATACAACCAGGTGATGCGCCCTCCCCAGCAAAATCCCGTGATCGCGAGTTTATTGGCATTGCCCCCGTTGGCCGCAGCCCAAGCCACACAAGCGTCCAGATCGGCCATCACCTGTGCATCAGGCACCTTGGAGATGACTTCGGCCTGCAGTTTGGCAATTTCGCCATAGGCTGTGGCGTCGCCCTGACGGACAAACAATTCGGGCGCTATGGCCATGTAGCCGGCTTGGGCCAGACGGCGCGTGACGTCGGCGATGTACTCGTGCACCCCAAAAATTTCAGAGATCACCAGCACCACCGGCAAGCCGGTTTTACCCTCGGGCGCACTGCGGAAGGCGGGCATCTTGAAGCCATTTACATCAATGGTCACTTCCCCCGTGACCAGCCCCGTTGAAGGGGTTTTGACAGCGGTTTGTGCCATGAGGGGCACGGCGGCTGCGGCGTAGCCCACGCCCAACGCGGCTTTCAAGGCCACCCGGCGGGTGGTGCCATTGGCGCCGATTCGCCCACCCAGCAGGGCTTGCGTGTCATCGATCAGGTCTTTGTTCACTGCAGGTCTCCAAAATCACAAATGAAAGGGGCTTATATCTTTGCACATGCGCATTTTGATTGCAAAAGTGCCGGGATTTACACTCCCGCCATGTCTGACGCCGTTCTACCCGTTTTGTATTCATTTCGCCGCTGCCCCTTTGCCATCAGGGCCAGGCTGGCCTTGCAAGCCAGCGGTGTGGTTTATGAACTGCGCGAAGTGGCGCTGAAAAACAAGCCCGCCCACATGCTGGCCTTGTCGCCAAAAGGCACCGTGCCGGTGTTGTGGGTGCCCAGCGACGCACCAGCGCAAGGCGGACTGGTCATCGAGCAAAGTCTGGACATCATGCTCTGGGCTTTGCGCCAGCACGACCCACATCAGTGGCTTCCAGGCAGTTTGTCCGACATGCCTCAGTGCTTGAAAAGAATTGCCGTCAATGACGGCCTGTTTAAAACCCACCTGGACCGCTACAAATATCCCCATCGTTTTGGTCTGGTCAATGGCCTGCATGACCGAGACCTGGCATCTGTTTTATTGCGCGAGCTGGATGTTCAACTTCAACAACAAAAATATTTATCCGGCCCCCAATGGGGGCTCACCGATGCGGCTCTGGCCCCTTTTGCCAGGCAGTTTGCCCATGTTGACCCGCTCTGGTTCAGAACTCAAACCTGGCCATCCTTGAGGCAATGGATGGAGAATTTCGAGGCTTCATCGGAATTTGCAAAGGTCATGGAGAAAAGCCAGAATGATTCAGAGATCAGACCTTCAACCGCCAGACTGAGTCCATGACCATGAAAAAAATTTTCACCCTTTGTCTTCTTTTGAGCATCGCGGCCTCGGCCATGTCTGCCGATACGACGCCCGCAGAACCCTCATCACCCAGTTGGCAAAGTCAGGTTAAAAAACTGATCGAAGCCAAAAACTACGACCAAGCCATCACCACGCTGCGGCAATCCGATGCCAACCCGACTGCAGACTGGCACAACCTGATGGGTTACAGCTTGCGTCAAAAAACACCGCCCAATTTGGCCGAGGCTGAAAAAAATTACTTGGCCGCATTGGGCAAAGACGCCAAACACCGCGGCGCGCTGGAGTACTACGGTGAACTCTTGCTGTTGAAAAATGACCTTGCCGGGGCTGAAACCATGCTCGCCCGCCTCGACAAGGCTTGTACATTTGGCTGCGAAGAGTACCGAGACCTGAAGAAAAGCATTCTTCAATTCAAATCCCGCAAATGACCCACTGATCAGTGCGCCTGCTCCCAATTGGGCCCAAAGCCTACTTCGGCCAGCAAGGGCACCTTGAGGTCTGCCACGCTGGCCATGATGCGCGGAATTTCGGTTCTCACCCATTCGACCTCTGACTCGGGCACCTCGAACACCAGTTCATCGTGAACCTGCATGATGACCTTGGTGGCCTTGGCTTGGTCGTCCAGTGCCTGTTGCACCGCCACCATGCTCAACTTGATCAAGTCCGCTGCTGTGCCCTGCATGGGCGCATTGATGGCAGCACGCTCAGCCCCAGCGCGGCGCGGGCCATTGGGGCTGTTGATCTCGGGCAGCATCAGGCGACGGCCAAACACCGTCTCGACATAGCCCAAGGCCTTGGCCTGCGCACGGGTGGCATCCATGTAGTGCTTGACGCCCGCAAAACGCTCGAAGTAGCGCGCGATGTAATTTTTGGCGGCCGTGTTGTCGATGCCCAGCGCCTTGGCCAGGCCAAAGGCACTCATGCCATAAATCAGGCCGAAGTTGATGGTCTTGGCGTAGCGGCGCTGCTCGCTGCTGACGGTGTCGGGCGTCAGGCCAAACACCTCGGCGGCCGTCGCTTTGTGCACATCCAACCCCTCTTGAAAGGCCTTGAGCAAGGCGGCGTCATCGCTCAAGTGGGCCATGATGCGCAGCTCAATCTGGCTGTAATCGGCGCTGGCGATGACGCAACCTAGCGGGGCCACGAAGGCCTCACGCACCTTGCGGCCTTCGGCGGTGCGCACCGGGATGTTCTGCAAGTTCGGCTCGTTGCTCGATAAGCGACCCGTCACCGCCACCGCCTGGGCGTAATGCGTGTGCACCCTGCCCGTGCGAGGGTGCGCCATCTGGGCCAGCTTGTCGGTATAGGTGCCCTTGAGTTTGGAGAGGCTGCGGTGTTCCAGAATGCGGGCCGGCAGCGGGTAATCCTCGGCCAGTTTTTCCAGCACTTCCTCGTCGGTACTGCGGGCACCCGTGGCGGTTTTCTTGACCACGGGCAGGCCCAGTTTGTCAAAGAAGATTTCACCCAGTTGCTTGGGGCTGGCCAGGTTGAAGGGCTGGCCTGCAATCTCATAGGCTTCGAGTTCAAGCTGAACAATGCGCTCGCCCAGGGCCTGGCTTTGCGCGGCCAGCGTGGGCGCGTCGATCAACACGCCATTGCGCTCGATGCGGAACAGCGCTTCGCTGGTGGCCATTTCCAGCGCATAAATGCGTTTGAGCCCGGCTGCGGTTTCGATCTGCGGCCACAGCACCCCATGCACGTCCAGGCACTGCTCGGCGTCTTCACAAGAGTAATGCGCCGCCTTGTCGACGTCGACCTGCGCAAACGGGATCTGGTGAGCGCCTTTGCCACACAGGTCTTCGTAGTTGACGCCTTGGCGCCCCAGATGGCGCTCGGCCAGGTTCGCCAGGCCGTGCGGTTTGTGCACTTCGAGCACATAGCTTTCCAGCATGGTGTCGTGGGCGTAGCCCTGCACCTCGATGCCGTGGTTGGCCAACACGTGGCGGTCGTATTTGACGTGCTGCCCCAGCTTCGGATAGGCCGGGTTTTCAAGCCAGGGCTTGAGCCTGGCCAGCACCTCGGCCAGCGGAAGTTGTTCGGGGGCGCCCGGACCGTTATGCGCCAGCGGAATATAGGCCGCTTCGCCTGCTTGAACACTCAAAGAAATGCCCACGATCTCGGCCCTCATCGCATCGAGCGAGGTGGTTTCGGTGTCAATGGCTGTCAACGGCGCTTGCGTGATGCGCGTCATCCAGTCGTCAAACGTGGCCCAGTCGAGCACCGTGACGTAGTTCAAGTCGCGGACCACAGCGCTGACCGCATTGTCTGGTGCGGCCAGTCCGGATGCAGACGGCTCAGCCGCATCGGGGTCGGCAAACAAATCGCCCATTCCCGTGTCCTTGGCAGGCGTGGTCGGCTTGGGCTTGGTGGCTGTTTTGACGGCTGGCGAGGGCACCGGTCCACCCAGCGACTGGACCAGGCCGCGAAAACCGTAGGCTTGGTAAAAGTCGCGCAATTTGGCGTTGTCCGGCTGCCCCATGTGCAGAAAGTCCAACTTGGGCATGTCGGGCACCCAGCCATTCAGGTCGCAATCGGTCTTGATGGTCAGCAGTTTGCGCCCTGTGGGCAGCCAGTCGATGGACTGGCGCAGGTTTTCACCCGCCACGCCCTTGATTTCATCGGCACGGGCCACCAGGTTATCGAGCGAGCCATATTCCTGCAGCCACTTGGCAGCGGTCTTGGGGCCCACCTTGGCCACACCCGGCACGTTGTCCACCACATCGCCCACCAGGGCCTGAAAATCCACCATCAGGCGCGCAGGCACGCCAAATTCGGCCTCCACCCCAGCCAAGTCGCGGCGCTTGCCGTTCATGGTGTCGATGATGGTGATGTGCTGGTCCACCAGTTGCGCCAAGTCCTTGTCGCCACTCGACACAATCACCTCAATGCCCTGCGCTGAAGCCGCATAAGCCAGGGTGCCGATCACGTCATCGGCCTCGACTCCCGGCACGTCCAGCACCTTCCAGCCAAGCAGGCGCACCAGCTCATGGATGGGCTCGATTTGTGCCCGCAAATCGTCGGGCATGGGGCTGCGGTGCTGCTTATACTCCGGGTAAATTTCGTCCCGAAAGGTCGGGCCCTTGGCGTCGAACACGCAAGCGGCGTAAACAGCGGGCACATCCTTGCGCAGCCGCTCCATCATGTTGATCATGCCGCGAATGGCCCCGGTGGCCGGGCTGCTCGGGTCGCCGGGCACAGCCCGCAAGTCGGGCATGGCATGAAAAGCCCGGTACAGGTAGCTGGAGCCGTCGACCAGCAGCAAAACTGGTTTTTTTTGGGGGGTGTCAGGTGTGTTTTCGCTCATCCCCCGATTGTGTACCGGGTTAAAGCATTTTCTTGCCTCTCCAGATCGGCGCCCGGGTCTGTACCGGGGCGATGGGGCAAAGCGAAGCGCCCCTGAGCTCCGGTGCAGGCCCGGGTACCGATCTCCCCCTTACCGTGCAGACCCGCAAAGGGCAGGCTGCGCGGGGCCTCAGAGGCGCTTCGCTTTGCCACATCGCCCCAGCGCAGCCAGCCCTTTGCGGGTCATTGTTGACTTTTCACACTCTACAATCCTTGTTTTGCCCACCCACGCCAGCCCCCTCTGGCGCTTTGACCTTCTTCCCATGGCGGTATTCACCGAAGTCACCCCAACCCAGGCCAACGACCTGATGCTTTCCCTGAATCTGGGATCTCTGACCGAATTGCGCGGCATTGAAGGCGGCATTGAAAACACCAACTACTTCGCGACAACGGACCAGGGCGAGTACGTGCTCACCTTGTTCGAGCGCCTCACCCACGCGCAATTGCCCTTTTATTTGTTTTTGATGAAACATTTGGCTGGACGCGGTATCCCGGTGCCCGACCCCGCGGCCAACCGCGATGGCGACATCCTGCACAGCGTGAATGGCAAGCCCGCTGCCGTGGTCAACAAGCTCAAAGGCAAGAGCCAGTTGCAGCCCCAAGCCGTGCACTGCGCCGCCGTGGGCGACATGCTGGCGCGCATGCACCTGGCCGGCGCAGACTACAGCCGCAGCCAGCCCAACTTGCGTGGCTTGCCCTGGTGGAACGAGACCCTGTCCCTGGTGCTGCCCCACCTGGACAAAGCCCAGCAAGCCCTGCTGCGCAGCGAGCTGGCCTATCAAAATCACATTGCCCAAAGTTCAGCCTATGCGGCGCTGCCCCGAGGGCCAGTGCATGCCGACTTGTTTCGCGACAACGTGATGTTTGAAGGCGAGCAGCTGACCGGCTTTTTTGACTTTTACTTTGCCGGTGTTGACACTTGGTTGTTTGACTTGGCGGTGTGCATGAACGACTGGTGCATCGATTTACCCTCGGGTCTGCACGCTGCCGAGCGGGCTCGCGCCATGCTGCACGGCTACTCGCAGGTGCGCCCCTTGAGTGCGCCGGAGCGTGAATTGCTGCCTGGCCTTTTGCGCGCAGGGGCTTTGCGTTTCTGGATTTCAAGACTGTGGGACTACCATCTGCCCCGAGAAGCATCCATGCTCAAACCCCACGACCCCACGCACTTTGAGCGCGTCTTGCGTGGCCGCGTTGACCATCCTTTACTGGCCAATGCCATAGACTGACACCATGAACCTGCAAATCGTTCCCGCACGCACCGGCCTGCATTGGGCCACTCAAGGCGTCCGCACGTTCTGGCGCCAACCGCTGGCCATGTCAGGCTTGTTCTTTTTGTTCATGGCCACCGTGTCCCTAGTGTCCATGGTGCCCTTCATCGGTGGCGCCCTGGCCTTGGTGATTTTGCCCGCGCTGACACTGGGCATGATGGCGGCCACACAAAGCGCGATTCAGGGCAAATTCCCCATGCCCGCTGTTTTGTTTACTGCGCTGAAAACAGGGCCTCAGAGAAAAAACATGCTGCATCTGGGCGGTTGGTACGCCATGCTCTTTTTGGGTGTCATGGTGGTGTCCATGCTCGCCGATGGCGGCACCTTTGCCAAAGTGTATTTCGGCGGCAGCCCCATCACACCCGAAGTGGTCAACACCGAGTCGTTTCAATTGGCTTTGTGGGTTTCGATGGTGCTGTACATCCCGGTCTCCATGATGTTCTGGCACGCGCCGGCCTTGGTTTTCTGGCATGGCTTGCCCGCCGGTAAAAGCCTGTTTTTCAGCCTCATGGCTTGCTGGCGCAACCTGAAAGCTTTTTCGGTCTACACCCTGGTCTGGATCGGTATCTTCACCGGCTCGGGCATCCTAGCCTTGCTGATTGCCAGCTTGCTGGGCGACCCGCAGTTGATGATGGCTGTGCTCATGCCCATGGCCATGATGGTGGCAGCGATGTTTTTCACATCGATGCTGTTCACCGTGCAGGACTGCTTCAGCGCCAGCCCCCAAGAACCCGTTTGATCGAACGGGTCACTGCCCGGCACCCAAGCACCCGGGGCCTGCGGCTTCAGTGGTGATGCCCGTGATCACCGTGGGCATGGCGGTGCGTGACCTCATCGGCCGAAGCCGCGCGCACGTCCAGCACTTTCAGTGTCATGCTCAGATTGAGCCCGGCCCACGGGTGGTTGCCGTCCAGAATGACTTTGTCACCTTTTATTTTCACGACATTGAAAACCTGATCGCGCCCATCGGGGGTGAGGCCGCGTAACTGCCCACCCACTTTGACGCCTGGAGGAAACTCGGTTTTGGGAATGGTCTGAACCAGGCTTTCGTCGCGTTCGCCAAAGGCATCGGCAGCGGCCAGGTTCAAGGTGATGGCAAAGCCAACTTCCTGACCCTCCAGCGCTTCTTCAATTTTGGGCAGGGTGTTGTCATAGCCCCCATGCAAATACGAGGTGGGCTGTTGCGCCTTGTCGAGCACTTGGCCTTGAGCGTTCACCACTTTGTAGTGCATGGTGACAACGGTGTCTTGGGTGATTTTCATGCCGGGGTTCCAGGTTCTCAATAAAAAGGGGAATTGTCGTTCAGCCGTGCGCACTTTTGGGCCCGATCGGGCTTGCCGCCAAGCTGTTCATGCGCAGGGGTTAGACCACGGTGAGTTTGGCCACACTCAGCGCCAGCCATTTCACACCGTGGCGAGAAAAATTGACTTGGGCACGGGCATCCGCTCCTCCACCCTCAACAGCCAGCACCTTGCCCTCACCAAATTTGGTGTGGAACACATTTTTGCCTGCGCTGATGCCGTGTTCAGGCTCGGCTTTTTGTACCGGGACGGGTGGGCTTTTGTAGGTCTCGGTAGTCAGGCTGCTTTGGCCCCAGGCGGGTCGGGCATGACGGCTTTGTGCCGGGGTCTGGCCCCATGCGCCAGTGGTTCCACCGCCAGAAGCGCTGCCAAAACCCCCTGCCCCACCAGCGCCCAGGTTGGAAAATCCGGATTGCTTGGGAGTGATCCATTTCAGGCACGCTTCAGGCAACTCCTCCAGAAAGCGGCTTTTCAGGTTGTAGCGGGTCTGCCCGTGCAGCATCCGGGTTTGCGAGTGGCTCAGGTACAAGCGTTTGCGAGCACGGGTGATGGCCACGTACATCAGTCGGCGCTCTTCTTCCAGGCCGTCAAAGTCGTTCATGGCGTTTTCGTGCGGAAACAAGCCTTCTTCCAGCCCAGAAATGAAAACCGCATCGAACTCCAAGCCCTTGCTGGCGTGCACCGTCATGAGTTGCACCGCGTCTTCACCGGCTTGCGCCTGATTGTCTCCCGCTTCCAAAGAGGCGTGCGTGAGAAACGCTGCCAGTGGGCTCATGATCACACCGTCTTCGTTGAACTCGTCGACACCCGCCTGTGCATCGTCCGACAGACCTTGGCTGGCGGGGCTTTGCGTCAAACCCTGCGCCGACCCGGAGGGCAAGGCCACCGCACTGCGGCCAAAGCCTTCTTGCGTGACAAAGCTTTCGGCGGCGTTGACCAGTTCTTCCAGGTTTTCTACCCGATCTGCGCCTTCTTTTTCAGCCCGGTAGTGGTTCAGCAAACCGGTTTTGTCGAGCACCAGATCGATGATTTCGCGCAAGGTCAGGCCCTCGGTCTGCTCACGCAGCACGTCCACCATGGCCACAAAGGCGGCCAGGTTGGCACCCGCCTTGCCAGTGGTCACACTCACCGCATCGTGCAATGAACAGCCTGCTGCACGCGACGCATCCTGCAACTGCTCGATGCTGCGGGCACCAATGCCACGAGGCGGAAAATTAACTACCCGCAAAAAGCTGGTGTCGTCGTTGGGGTTCTCCATCAACCGCAGGTAGGCCAGCGCGTGTTTGATTTCGGCCCGCTCAAAAAATCGCAGGCCGCCGTAAACCCGGTACGGAAAACCTGCATTGAACAGCGCGGTTTCCAGCACACGGCTTTGGGCGTTGCTGCGGTAAAGCAAAGCCATCTCCTTGCGCTCAAAACCGTCTTGCGTGACCAGTTGGCGCAGCTCCTCGACCAACCACTGCGCCTCGGCAAAGTCCGAGGGTGACTCCACCACCCGCACAAGCTCACCTGCACCCTGGTCTGTGCGCAAGGTTTTGCCCAACCGGGTCTTGTTGTGGCTGATCAAGTGGTTGGCCGAATCCAAAATATTGCTGTGACTGCGGTAGTTTTGCTCCAGCTTGATCTGGTGGCGCACCTGGAACTCGCGCACAAAGTCGGCCATATTGCCCACACGGGCACCCCTGAAGGCATAAATACTCTGGTCGTCGTCACCCACGGCCAGCACAGCCCCTTCGCCCCCCTCGCTTGGCAAGCCAACCAGTTGCTTGATCCAGGCGTATTGCAGTTTGTTCGTATCCTGAAACTCATCGACCAAGATGTGTCGGAACCTGCGGCGGTAATGCGCACGCACAAGGTTGTTGTCGCGCAAGAGCTCGTAAGAGCGCAGCATCAGCTCCCCAAAATCGACCACCCCTTCGCGCAGGCACTGCGCTTCGTAAAGTTCGTACAGCTCCACCTTGCGGCGGGTTTCATCGTCACGCACCGTCACATCTGTGGGGCGCTGACCGTCTTCCTTGGACCCCGCAATGAAGTACTGCACCTGCTTGGGCGGAAAGCGGTCTTCGTCCACATTGAACTGTTTGCACAGGCGCTTGATGGCCGACAGCTGGTCTTGCGTGTCCAAAATCTGAAAGGTCTGCGGCAAACCGGCCAATTGGTAATGCGCCCGCAAAAAGCGGTTGCACAAGCCGTGGAAGGTGCCAATCCACATGGCGTTCACATTGACCGGCAGCATGGCCTGCAAACGCAACTTCATCTCTTTGGCAGCCTTGTTGGTGAAGGTCACGGCCAAAATGCCGCTGGGCGAAACCTGCCCGGTCTGCAACAGCCAGGCGATGCGGGTGGTCAGCACCCGCGTTTTACCAGAGCCTGCGCCAGCCAGGATCAAGGCGTGCTCGGGGGGCAAGGCCACCGCCCGGTGCTGCTCGTCGTTGAGCTGGGCGAGCAAGGGAGACGCCGAAGCGTTAGGGGAGGTTTCAGACAACATGCCTTGATTGTAGGAAGTTCGAATCTCATTTTGCGTCTGACCTGGCCTGCGTCCTTTGCAGGCCCCGCGAAGCTGGTTTTTCGTCCACTTCGAGACACAGGGCGCGGCCCTGGCGTGCCACCATGCAATACCGTGAACGCCCCCCGCATGAGCTATCAAATCCCCATGACCCCACCCCCCTGCCCCCAGCCTGAGTGGCACGAAGGCTGGCACAGCGCCGGCCGCTTGGGCTTGTGCTGCAAGCCGCCGAGGTCCGCTGAATGAAGCTTTTTTATGGTTGGCGCATGGTGGGCGCGGCCTGTGGCATTCAGTTTTTACTGGCCGCCTTTCTCACGCAGGCCCTGGGCCTTTACATCGCCGTCTTGTCTGACGAAATGGGCTGGAGCAAAACCACCTTGTCGGGCGCAGCGGCCCTGCAGTCGGTCGAAGCGGCCATCATCGGCCCGGTACTGGGCTGGATGATGGACAGGATGGGTCCGCAAAAAATGATCCGCTGGGGCATGGTACTTTTCGCTGCAGGTTTGCTGCTGCTCAGCCAGGTCGACAGCGTGGGCAGCTTTTATGCGAGCGCCATCTTGATGGCCATCGGTGCCAGCCTGGGGGGCTACTTTCCGCTGTCGGTGGCATTGGTGCAGTGGTTCGAAAAATTCCGCGCCCGTGCCTTGTCCATCATGAGCCTGGGCTTGGCCATGGGCGGGCTGGTGGTGCCACTCATGGCCTGGTCGATGCAACAGTGGGGCTGGCGGGCCACGGCCGCGGGTTCGGGCGTGCTGGTCTTGCTGACCGGCTTGCCCATGGCCGGCATCATCCGCCGACGCCCAGAAGACCATGGGGAACACGTCGATGGCATCGACCCAGCTCACGCAGCCGCTGCCAACCTGGCCGAAGGCCGAGCTCCGGCCCCCGCTCAAATCGAATTCACCGTGGCGCAAGCCTTGCGCACCCGGGCCTTCTGGATGCTGGCAATCGGCCACGGCTTGGCCTTGCTGGTGGTGTCTGCCGTGAACGTGCACGCCATCAGCCACATGAAAGAAGGGCTGGGGTACAGCGTCACCACCGCCAGTTGGGTGATCCTGATCATGACCTTTGGCCAACTGGCCGGGGTGCTGCTGGGCGCTGGCATGGGCGACTGGTTTGACAAAAGAAAAGTCGCTGCCCTGTGCATGCTGGCCCACGGCATCGGCATGCTGTGCCTGACCTATGCCACCCACATGGCCGCACTGGTGGCCTTTGGGGTGTTCCATGGCATTGCCTGGGGCTTGCGGGGCCCCTTCATGCAGGCCATCCGGGCCGATTATTTCGGGCGCAACGCGATCGGCCTGATTCTGGGCCTGTCGGCGGCTATCATCGCGCTGGGGCAAATTGCCGGGCCCATGATTGCCGGCGTGTTGGCCGACCTCACGGGCGATTACCGACTGGGTTTTAGCCTGCTGGCTTTGCTGGCAGCCCTGGGTTCACTGTCCTTCATGCTGGCCACCAAACCGGCACTGCCCCCTTCGGAGCTTGCACACCCTTGAAGTTGGGTTACAGCAGCCAAAGCAGCCTGCCTTTCAACACGGGTAGAATCAACCACCGGGCCCAAGATTCTTGCGCCCGGTTTTTTTTGCCCTGAACCTGCAACGGGTTTGTTTCAGGGGCTAAAAAACCGGCCAAGCCAAGCGCTCACTCGTTCTTTCAACGAATCCTTTTTTGGAGCTTGGTTTTCTCATGGAAATTTTTGACTACGACAACATCCTGCTTTTGCCACGCAAGTGCCGCGTAGAAAGCCGTTCCGAGTGCGATGCCAGTGTAGAACTGGGCGGCCGCAAATTCCGCCTGCCGGTGGTGCCTGCCAACATGAAAACGGTGGTCGACGAATCGATTTGCACCTGGATGGGCAAAAACAATTACTTTTACGTGATGCACCGGTTTGACCTGGACAACGTGAAGTTTGTGCGTGCCATGCACGCCCAAGGCGTTTATGCCTCGATTTCGCTGGGCGTGAAAGCCCCTGACCGCGCCACCGTGGATGAACTGGCCGCATCAGGCCTGATCCCCGAATACATCACCATCGACATCGCCCACGGCCATGCCGACAGCGTGCGCGACATGATCAGCTACATCAAGGCCAAACTGCCCACCAGCTTTGTGATCGCGGGCAACGTGGCCACGCCCGAAGCCGTGATCGATCTGGAAAACTGGGGTGCTGACGCCACCAAAGTGGGCGTGGGCCCGGGCAAGGTCTGCATCACCAAGCTCAAGACCGGTTTTGGCACAGGCGGCTGGCAATTGTCAGCGCTCAAATGGTGTGCCCGCGTGGCCACCAAACCCATCATCGCCGACGGGGGCATCCGCAGCCACGGCGACATCGCCAAGAGCATCCGCTTTGGTGCCAGCATGGTCATGATCGGCTCGCTGTTTGCCGGCCACGAGGAGTCGCCAGGGAAAACTGTCGAGGTCGATGGCGAATTGTTCAAGGAATATTACGGCTCAGCCAGCGACTTCAACAAGGGCGAATACAAGCACGTTGAAGGCAAGCGCATTCTGGAGCCGATCAAGGGCACGCTGGCCAACACCCTGATCGAAATGGAGCAGGACGTGCAAAGCTCGATCAGCTATTCCGGCGGCACCAAGCTGATGGACATCCGCAAAGTGAACTATGTGACTTTGGGTGGCGACAACGCGGGCGAACACCTGCTGATGTGAGCCGGCTCCGGACTTTGTCGCCTCTGGCTTGAAGGGCGTCCATGGCTTTGAAACCATGCACCCTTCGGCCCGCTGGCTTCAATCAGCCGCGGGCCGCAGTGAAGAGCGGGTGATGCGGCCAGATTTCTAGCAAAAAGGCTTAGCGCAAGGCCCCCAGCGCCAGCATCAGACCGCTGACCACCAGCAAGGCGCAAATGATCTGGCGCAGTTTGGCCACAGGCACACGGTGCGCCAAGCGATGGCCCAACCAAACGCCGGTCAATGCCAGGCCAATCAACGCCGCCCAACGCTGCCACAGCACCTCACTTGCCAAACGCCCCTCCCACGCCATGCCGGCCAACACGGTGGTTGCGGCAGTCGCAATGATCATGGGCGTGCTGGCCCGCATGTGCTGCACGTCGGCCAGACGTTGACTGAGCCAGGCCACCACCAGGGGGCCAGCCGTGCCAAAAAGAAGTTCGACCAAGCCAATCGCTCCGCCCACAGGCCAAGCCCAGATTATTGGCTTGGGCTGGGCCAACGCAGCCTTGGGGCGCAGGGCATGGATGCCCACGCCCGCCACATAAATACCCAGCATCAACAGGGGCCACTGGGTGTTCATGTGTTGCATCAGCCACAACCCGACCAGCGTGCCCAACACCATGCCCGGGAGCAGACTGCGCAACTCACGCCATTGCACCTGTCGCCAGTTCAGGCCACTGTGCAGCATCGATGCGGGCACATCCATCAACAAGGTCAGCGCAACCACTTCAGGCAATGGCCAATGCCAAGCCAGCAAGGGCACCACCACCAAGGCCGAACCAAAGCCTGTCAGCCCCAGTACGGTGTAGCCCAACAAAACCACACCCAGGGGTGCCCACCACTCTTGCATGTTCATTCCTTGCTGCCTTCAATCGCCCAGTCGAGTGCTTACAAATGCCCTGAACACCGCCATGACCGGCAACTCGGTGCGGCCTGCCAGCGTGACCAGCGCCAGCCGCGCCCCGCCGCTAAACAGCGGGTCCAGCGCCAGCTCGACCAGCGAACCATCGGCCAGGCCGAGCCGCGCCGCGCCCAGGATACCGAGGTAGATCGCATCGGTCTGCCGCACCACATCGATCAGGCTGGCAATTTCTTCACACTGCAAGGTGGTCATCTGTGCCGGGTTGGCGCGAGGGCCGTAATGGTCCACCAGAATGCGGGCCACCTCTTGTGACAGCGGGGTCGATGCCACCGGATAGGCCAACACGGCATCGAATGGCACCTTAGCCGGGTGCAGGCTGAGGATCGGGTGCCCTGCGCGACACACAAACCCAGCGCGCATCTCGACGATGTGTGCCATGTTCAGGTCAGTCGCTGCCGCCACCCGCCTCACATCGACCACCAAGGCATCCAGTTGCCGCTCTCGCAGCTGCATCAACTGCAACTCGGTCGACCCCCTGGACACGGTCACCTGCACCGAGGGGTGGTGCTCGGCCATGTACTGCAGCCAGGGCGTCATCAGCATGGCCCCAGGTCCCGAGCCCAGCCCCACACGCAGCTTGCCCATACCGCCTTGCTGCAGCAAGGCAGCCCCCTGTTTGAGTTCTTGCGCCTCATGCACGATGCGCCGGGCACGCTCCAGCACGGACACACCCAAAGGTGTCATTTCGTTCTTTTTGCCCACACGGTCCACCAAGGGTCCGCCCAGTTCGTCCTCCAGCACCTGAATGCTGCGGCTGAGCGCGGACTGGGTAATGTGCAGCTTTTCGGCGGCCCGGCTGAACGAGCCAGTTTCGGCCAAGGCCAACCAATGCGCCAGGTGCTTGAGGTTCATTCATTCATTTTACGAATGTAAATCACAAAAATAAGTCATTGGACACATGAATTTTGGCTTCTTACGATTCGGGCATGGTTTTCGGACCATTCAGAACTCAACATCCAACAGGAGACAACATGAACCTCAAAACCCTTTTCGGCGCCCTGCTTGTCGCTGCCAGCGCTTTCGGCCCCGCCTGGGCGCAAACCTACCCCGCCAAAACCATCAGCCTGATCGTGCCCTACCCGGCCGGTGGCCCCTCTGACTTTTTTGCACGCAAGCTTCAACCCGACGCAGCGGCCAAATTGGGTCAGACCATGATCATCGAAAACATCGGCGGTGCTGGTGGTGCGATCGGCATGGCCAAATTGGTGAATGCACCGGCCGACGGCTACACCCTGAGCTTGGGCAGCCCCATGGAGCTGGTGCTGGCCCCGATGGCCATTCAGGGCGTCAAGTACAAATCTGAAGACTTCAAATTGGTTGCGCAATTTGCCACCACCAACACCATCTTGGCTGTGCGCAACTCGCTCAACGTCAAGACCGTGGACGAACTTCTGGCGCTGGCACGCAAAAGCACAGACAAGCCACTGAGCTATGGCAGCGTGGGTCCCGGTTCGCTGTACCACCTGATTGGCGAAAAATTCTCTCAAATCACCAAGATCCAGATGCTGCACGTCCCCTACAAGGGCATTGCACCCCTGCTGTCCGACCTGATGGGAGGCCAGATCGACATGGCTTTTCTGCCCATGGCCGGCTCCATCCCCGCCACCCTCTTGGACGGCAAAATCCAGGGCCTGGCCGTGACCTCCAAAACCCCGCACGCCTTGTTCAAGCAGTTCCCCGCTATGGCGGCCATGAAGGGCATGGAAGCCATGGATTTTGACATCTGGGCCGGTGTGCAAGTGCACAAGAACACCCCGGACGCCGTGGTCAACACGCTGAACAAGGCTTTCTATGCGGCGGCAGAAGTGTCCGAAACCCGCAAGGCACTGGAAGGCAGTGGCAACATGCTCTTGCCTTCACGCACCCCGGCCGAACTGGCCCGTGTGTACCAAAGCGAAATCGAACGCTATCGCGCCATCGCCAAATCGATTAACCTGCAACCTCAATAAACCATTCTCATCACAAGAGGTCAGTTCATGAACGCTCCCAGCGAGGCTTTTTTGCACGACAAACTGCAAGCCCTGCATGCACAGGCCGATGAATTCATCGCGGTACGCCAAGATATCCACAAGCACCCGGAGATGGGCTACAAGGAATACCGCACCAGCGACTTGGTGGCAGAGCAACTGAGCACCTGGGGCTACCAGGTCACGCGCGGTCTAGGCGGCACTGGCCTGGTAGGCCAGATCAAAAAGGGCACGGGCAGCAAAAGCATCGGCATCCGTGCCGACATGGACGCCTTGCCCATCGACGAAGCCACCGGCTTGCCCTATGCCAGCTGCAACGTGGGCATCATGCATGCCTGCGGCCATGACGGTCACACCGCCATGCTGCTGGCAGCGGCTAAGCACATTGCACAACAAGGCGTTTTTTCCGGTACGGTCAACCTGATTTTTCAGCCTGCCGAAGAAGGCTTAGGCGGCGCCAAAAAAATGATGGAAGACGGCCTGTTCACTCAGTTCCCGTGTGACGCCATCTACGCCATGCACAACATGCCGGGGCAAGCGCAGGGTCACCTGGTCTTGCGCGATGGCCCGGCCATGGCATCGTCAGACAACGTGACCATCACCTTGCATGGCAAGGGTGGACACGGCGCCATGCCGCATGTGGCCGCAGACCCGGTGGTGGCTGGGTCGGCCATCGTTATGGGTCTGCAAAGCATCGTGGCGCGCAACATCGATCCGCAAAAAATGGCCATCATCACGGTGGGCGCGTTCAATGCGGGGGTGGCCAACAATGTGATCCCGCAGACCGCCACCCTGCGCTTAAGTGTGCGCTCGCTGGACCGCGATGTGCGCGTGCTGCTTGAACAACGCATCACCGAACTGGTCCATGCGCAAGCCCAAAGTTACGGCATCAGCGCCGAGATCGACTACCAGCGCGGCTACCCCGTGCTGGTGAACCATCTGGCCGAAACCGACTTTGCACGCGATGTGGCTGAAGAACTGGTGGGCCCGGACAAGACCGTTCGCCAGGGACGTGCGCTCACGGGCAGTGAAGACTTCGCCTTCATGCTCGAACAGGTGCCAGGCAGCTATGTGCTCATCGGCAACGGCGATGGCGAGGGTGACGGGCATGGCGCCTGCATGGTGCACAACCC
>NZ_JBIKHV010000088.1:0-8591 GCF_044361985.1 Limnohabitans sp.
TGGTGGGTGTTTGGCTCGAAGTCAAGGGCCAGGACCACCTGCCCGATGGCTGGCAGCTGAGCATGCAGCCACAGCGCCCGGGTTTGTTCTATGGCCTGAACCATCCGCCTTTGTTCCTGGACACCGTCCAGGGCCTTTGTGGACCGCTCGATGCGCAGGGCCTGAGCGCCAATGAGTTGCAAGTCTTGTCCAACTCGCCTGTGGTGCCTGAAAGCGTGGCCTTCAAGTTTCAAAACCAGTTGCTCGAGCGTTTGGGCCCGGTGCCTTTGCCGCCTGTGATTCAAAAAATGCCCGAAATTCGGGGCGTTAAACCAATCGCTGTGCTCGACATCGTGCCTGTTGACCCCACAGAGCGCAGTTTGTCGGGTCTTTTTTTGGCCGAATTGAGTTTTGACTATGCCGGGCATTGCGGGTTTTGGCCGGTTACCCAAAGCCGGGTCATGGTCGGGCAGGGCCCCCAAGCCAGCATGTTGCTGCGCGACCTGCCCAGTGAGCGGAAAGCCTGGGAAGCGCTGGACACTTTGGGCATGGTCGCTTTTGACGCCAACATGCTGGGTTTGCCCCCAGAGCATTCGCAGCAACTTTGGCTAGAGTGGCTGGAAAGCGACTTTGCGCCCTTGCGCCAGGCAGGTTTCGAGGTGCGTTTTGTCTCAGGTCCAGCCCCGTGGCTGCGCCAGGCCGATGACGTACACATCGACTTGTCGGATGAGAAAGAAGCCCCTGGCACTTCCGCTTGGTTTGACTTGTCCTTGGGCATGGACATCGATGGCAAACGGGTGAACATCTTGCCCTGGGTGCCGACTATTTTGACAAGCTTGGCACAAATCAGCGGTATGACTCCCGAGGGCGAAAAAGCCGTGCTGCCGCCATTTTTGTACCTGCCCGACCTTCAGGGTGAGGGCTTTGTGAAGTTGCCCACAGCCAAGATTCAACCGTGGCTGAGCACTTTGATGGAACTGGTGTCCGAGCGGGGGCGTGATTGGGCGGGTGACGAGCTGCGCCTGTCGCGACTGGAAGCATTGCGCACCGCCGCCTCGTTGGGCGAGGGGGTGGCTTGGGCCGGCGCCCAAAGCCTGCTGGCCTTGGTCCAGCAAATGCGGGGCCTCGAGAGCCTGCCTGAAGTGCCCGTGCCCCCCAGCCTGCAAGCCACTTTGCGCCCGTATCAGCAGCAAGGCCTGAATTGGCTACAGTTCTTGCGTCAGCACCAATTGGCGGGCATTTTGGCCGACGACATGGGCCTGGGCAAAACCCTGCAAACGCTGGCCCACATCCAAACTGAAAAAGACGCGGGGCGTCTGACACACCCGGCCCTGATCGTGGCCCCCGTGAGCCTGCTGGGCAACTGGCAGCGCGAAACGGCCCGCTTTTGCCCGGAGCTGCGCACACACATTCACCATGGCCTGAGCCGGCATGGCGTAACGCCAGCCCTGAGCGAAACCGACATCGTGTTCACGCCTTATTCCTTGTTGCACCGCGACCGCGACCTGTGGTTGGCCAACGACTGGCACATGCTGGTTTTGGACGAAGCCCAAAACATCAAAAATGCCAACACCCATGCCGCTCAGGTGGTGGGCGACATTCCGGCCAAACACCGTCTGTGTCTGTCAGGCACGCCCATGGAAAACCATTTGGGCGAACTGTGGAGCCTGTTCCACTTTTTGATGCCCGGCTTCTTAGGCAGCCAAAAACGTTTTGGTGAACTCTTTCGCAATCCGATTGAGCGCCAGGGCAGCAGCGAAAAAATGGACCAGCTGCGCAAGCGCATCACGCCCTTCATGCTGCGCCGTATCAAGAGCGTGGTGGCCAGCGAACTGCCGCCCAAGGTCGAGACCCTGCTGCCTGTGCCGCTGCAAGGCAAGCAGGCCGATCTGTACGAAACCATTCGCTTGGGCATGGAAAAAACCGTGCGCGACGCGCTGAATGCTCAGGGCTTGGCCAAATCACAAATCACCATTCTGGATGCCCTGCTCAAGCTGCGCCAAGTCTGCTGCGACCCGCGCTTGCTTAAATTGGGTGCGGCCAGCCAGGTGCAGCAATCGGCCAAGCTGTCGCAGTTGTTGGACATGCTGCCTGAAATGGTGGCCGAGGGCCGCAAGATTTTGCTGTTCTCGCAATTCACACAAATGCTCAGCCTGATCGAGCAAGAGTTGCCGCGCTTGGGCATTCCCTGGGTCAAGCTCACGGGGCAGAGCAAGAACCGGGATACCCTGATTGAACAGTTCACCAGCGGTCAGGTGCCGCTCTTCCTCATCAGCCTGAAGGCGGGTGGCGTGGGCCTGAACTTGCCGCAGGCCGATACCGTCATTCACTACGACCCCTGGTGGAACCCCGCCGTGGAAAACCAGGCCACCGATCGCGCGCACCGCATCGGTCAAACCCAAAGTGTCTGGGTCGTCAAGCTGGTGGCCCAGGGCACCATCGAGGAGCGCATGCTGGCCTTGCAAGCGCGCAAAGCGCAACTGGCGCAAGACATGTATTCGGGCGCAGTGCAGCGCAAAGAACCCTTGTTTGGCGAGTCTGACCTGAACGAGCTGTTCAAGCCTTTGGGCTGATCTTCGTCGACGTCAATTCACCCTGGGTGCTTGGTGAACCAAAAAAACGCGACCGAGGTCGCGTTTGGGCTTGGGCAGCAGGTTCAGATCACTGGATTTTGGCTTTGCCGCGCAGGCCTTCTTGGTAGGTGCTGAGCTTTTGTTGCTGCAGTTGCTGTGAAATCTGGGGCTTGACCTCTTCCAGCTTGGGCAACTGGGCATCGCGCACATCGTCGACACGGATGATGTGGAAGCCGAATTGGCTCTTGACCGGGGATTCGGTCATCTGGCCTTTTTCCAGTTTGACCATGGCGCCTGAGAACTCAGGCACATAGCTGCCAGCAGCCGCCCAGTCCAGGTCGCCGCCATTCGCACCAGAACCCGGATCTTTGGAGGCTTTCTTGGCCAGGTCTTCAAACTTGGCGCCTTTCTTGATGTCGGCGATCAGGGTTTTGGCTTCGTCTTCTTTTTCCACCAGAATGTGTCGTGCGCGGTATTCCTTGCCACCGTTGGCGGCCACAAACTTGTCGTACTCGGCCTTGATGTCAGCGTCGGTCACAGGATTTTTCTTTTGGAAATCGGCAAACAGCTGACGGATCAGTATGGTTTGACGGGCCAGTTCAATTTGCGCTTTGTACTCTTCGCTGGCGTCCAGGCCGCGTTTTCTGGCTTCTTGCATGAAGACTTCACGGGCAATCAGCTCTTCCTTGATCTGTGCCAACACTTCAGGTGTCACGGGGCGGCCAGAGGCTTCGATTTGCTGCTGCAGCGCTTTCACGCGCGAGGAGGGGACTGGCTTGCCGTTGACCACGGCCAAGTTTTGCGCCAAGGCGGGGATGGCGAGCAAGGCCACCAGGGCGGCGCTGAGCATTTGCTTTTTCATTGTGGGTTCCTCCATGACGTTCAGTCAGGTGTGAATCAAGGGTTCAAAAAAATGGGGCTGTCACCGAAGGGTGACGGCCCGGGATCAGATCAGCTCGATGGCCAAGGCGTGCAGGCCTTGGTCAATGAAATCTTGCAGAGCATCATACACAAGGCGATGGCGCTGAACGCGGCTGAGTTGTGCAAACAAAGGTGAGGCAATGCACACACGCATGTGCGTGCCCTGGCCCGTATCGTTGGCGCCGACGTGCCCAGCATGTGCCGCGCTTTCATCGGTCACCCGCAGCTCGGTGGGCTGGAGTCGCTCGGTCAAACGGGCGTGGATTCGAGCACTCAGGGGAAGTTGGTCTATGGCGACGTTCATTCTTTGTCCGTATTTTCTTTGGGCAGGTAGCGCGAAATGTACAAGCCCTGGGCCAGGATGAACACCAACGGAAACGCATAGCCCCACAGCTTGAAGTTGACCCAGTCTTCGGTGCTGAAATAGCTGGCCACATACGCGTTGATGGCCGCCATGAACACGCAATAAAGCATCCACGACAGGTTCAGGCGATGCCACACGGCAGCCGGCAGTTGCAACTGCTGTCCCAGCAGCATGTGCAGAAAGTTCTTTTTCAAGAGCCCGTGCGACACGGCCAGTGCAATGGCCAAGCCCGAGTACAGCAAGGTGGGTTTCCACTTGATGAAGCGCTCATCGTGCAGGCCCAGCGTGAGTGCGCCAAAGCCAAGCACCAGCACCAGCGTGATTTTGTGCATGGTTTGCAGCTTGCCGTCCATTTTGTAAATGATCGCGGTCTGCAGCACGGTTGCGCCCATCAAGACCGCGGTGGCGGTGTAGATGTCGGCCATCTTGTACGCGCCAAAAAACAGCAGGATGGGGAAAAAGTCGAGGATGAATTTCATGAAGTGTGTGGGGTGGTTGTGCCCATAAGGCGCAAACGGGGTCAGTCAGGAAGGCTTGAAGTCTAACGAAGCCGAGTTCATGCAATAGCGCAAGCCGGTGGGGGCGGGGCCGTCTTCGAACACATGGCCCAGATGGGCACCGCACTGGGCACACACGGTCTCCACCCGCCGCATGCCCAGGCTCACATCCACGTGCTCTTCGATGGCGCCGTCAGCCGATGCCTGGTAAAAGCTGGGCCAGCCGCAGCCTGCGTCAAATTTGGTGTCCGACTTGAACAATTCGGCATCGCAGCAGATGCACCGGTAAGTTCCGCTGGCCCAATGGCCTTCGTATTTGCCAGTGAACGGGCGTTCGGTGGCCGCTTGCCGGGTCACGGCGTAGGCCACAGGCTCAGCGCTTTTGCTGGCCAGCAGCTCGCGCCACTCTTGTTCGGATTTTTGGATTTTTGTCATGATGAACAGCTGATTTCCAGTTGGCCCGCCCAATCGGGCGGCAAGTCGGCATAGGCTTCAAAGCCTGGATGCTCGTCGAAGGGGGACTTTAACAAGTTGTGCAGGGTTTCGAGCTCAGTGAAGTCGCCGGCCTTGGCCTGTCGAATGGCGGTTTCGGCCAGGTGGTTACGCAGCACAAATTTGGGGTTGCTGCGCAGCATTTGCTGGCCCATGGCCGCCAAGTTCTGCGTGCCCGCGCGGGCGGTGTAACGCGCCAGCCAAGCCAACAGGCGAGGGCGATCGAGCACCAAGTCGGTCACGAGGTGCCAGTCGGCAGGCAGCAAAGCCTGCTCGGCAGATGACTGCAAAGCCAGGGCTTGTGATTGCTGCCCCACAGCTTGGCTCAGTTGCCGCCAAAACAAGGTGAAGTCCACCTTTTCCGAGGCCATGAGCTGCATCAGGTCTTCTACCAAAGTCCAGTCTGCTTCGCGCTCAGATTCGGTTGCCAGTGCGCCCACCAGGCCCAGTTTGGCGCGCATGGCGTCGCCCAAATTGCGCGGGAAAAGGGTCTTGTAGCCCTCCAGGACTTGCAGTGTCATGTCTTGGTCGTCGATCAGGGGCGCGATGGACTGGGCCAAGCAAAACAGGTTCCAGTAGGCCACGTTGGGCTGCTTGCCATAGGCGTATCGGCCCTGGTGGTCTGAGTGGTTGCAGATGTGGCCTGGGTCAAAGCTGTCCATGAACTGGAATGGACCGTAGTCTATCGTCAGGCCCAGCAGGCTCATGTTGTCGGTGTTCATCACGCCATGGCAAAAACCCACTGCCTGCCACTGGGACATCAGCTTGGCTGTGCGCTCTTGAACCTCGTCCAGCAAAGCGGCGTACACATTGCCTTGCCAAAGGGCTGCACGCGCTTGGCATTCGGGCAGGTGATGGGCGATGGCATGGTCGGCCAGCGCCCTCAGGCTGTCGGAGTCTCCCTGGGCCGAAAAATGCTCGAAGTGCCCAAAACGCAAAAAGCTCGGGGCTACACGCGCCACCACAGCGGCAGTTTCCATCTCTTCCCGACGCACCGGTTCTGTGGAATCCACCAGGCTCAAGGCCCGGGTGGTCGCAATGCCCAGACCATGCATGGCTTCGCTGCACAGGTATTCGCGAATGCTCGAGCGCAGCACCGCACGGCCATCGCCACCCCTTGAATAAGGGGTGCGGCCAGCGCCTTTGAGCTGGATTTCTTGCGGGCCTTGTCTGGACGCCGCTTCGCCCAACCAGATGGCGCGCCCATCGCCCAGTTGCCCGGCCCATTGCCCGAACTGGTGGCCGCTGTACACCGTGGCCAGGGGCTCGGATCCACGCATGGTGGCGTTGCCTGCGAGGGCTTGCAGGTGCTCGCTGTCAAAAATATCAGAAGGCCAGCCCAGCTCGTTTCGCAAGCCCTGGTTGCAGGCGGCCCACCGGGGAGCCGCCAAGGGGGTGGGTTGCAGGGAGGTGTAAAACCGGGGGCCCAGTTGCTTCAGGCGGTGTGTCCAGACCAGCGCTGGCGGCACATCGACTTCGGGTCCGGAAGTGTTCAAGGGGGAAAAATCCATGCGCCGATTGTCACGCCCTTGACAAGTACCCGGGGTTTGGCGGGTTTTAAGGCCCAGTGCAGTAAGACTCCAGTGCACAATGAAAAGCTTGAATTTCACCCACCTGACAGGAGACCCCCATGCTGGGACTGATGCAACAGCAATCATTGCTGATTTCTTCCTTGATCGAATTTGCCGAGAAGCACCACGGTGACGGTGAAGTGGTTTCGCGCAGGGTGGAGGGGGACATTCACCGCTACGCCTGGGCCGATGTGGCGCGTCGGGCGCGTCAAGTGGCCAACGCGCTGGATGCACACAAATTGCCCCAGGGTGCCCGCATCGCCACGCTCGCCTGGAACGGCTACCGCCACTTGGAACTCTACTTTGGCGTGAGTGGATCGGGCCGAGTGCTGCACACCATGAACCCGCGGTTGCATCCTGATCAACTGGCCTGGATTGCCAACCATGCCGAAGACCAGGTGCTGTGCTTTGACATGTCTTTCCTGCCGCTGGTGCAAGCGGTGCACGCCAAGTGCACCACCATCACCCACTATGTGGCTTTGTGCGATGCTGACAAATTACCGGCCGACACCGGCATCCCGAACCTGGTCAGCTACGAGGCCTGGATGGGTCAGCAGCCCGACGCCTACAACTGGCCCGAGTTGGACGAAAACACGGCCTGTAGCCTGTGCTACACCAGTGGCACCACAGGCAACCCCAAGGGCGCTTTGTACAGCCACCGCTCGACCGTGTTGCATGCCTATGCAGCGGCTTTGCCCGACTCCATGTGCATTTCTGCACGTGACGCCATCTTGCCCGTAGTGCCCATGTTCCATGTCAACGCCTGGGGCATTCCCTACAGTGCGGCCATGGCCGGGGCCAAGCTGGTGTTTCCCGGTCCGGCGCTCGATGGCAAATCCGTCTACGAACTGATTGAGTCCGAAGGCGTGACCTTTGCGGCGGGCGTGCCCACCGTCTGGCAAATGCTGCTGGGCCACATGAAGCCCGCCGGCCTGAAGTTCAGCCGACTCAACCGCACCGTCATCGGCGGCTCGGCTTGTCCTCCGGCCATGATCGACGCCTTCAGGCAGGACTACAACGTCGATGTGCTGCACGCCTGGGGCATGACCGAGTTGAGCCCGCTGGGCACGGTTTGCACCCTGAAGAACAAACACCTGAGCCTGCCTGCCGAAGCGCAAATGAAATTGCGCATGAAGCAAGGTCGCTGCATCTTTGGCATCGACATGAAAATCGTCGATGAAAACGGCAAGTCATTGCCCCACGACGGCAAGTCCGCAGGCGATCTGCTGGTGAAAGGCCCTTGGGTCATCGCCAGTTACTACAAACAAGAAGGGGGCGACCCGCTGGTCGACGGTTGGTTCCCCACGGGTGACGTGGCATCCATCGATAGCGATGGGTTCATGCAAATCACCGACCGCAGCAAGGATGTGATCAAGTCGGGCGGTGAGTGGATCAGCTCCATCGATGTCGAAAACATCGCCATGGCGCACCCGGCAGTGGCCATGGCCGCGTGCATTGGCATGCGCCACCCCAAGTGGGACGAGCGGCCGATTGTGTGTGTGGTCAAAAAACCCGGTCTGGAGGTCAGCCGTGAAGCCCTGATCGCCTTCTACGAAGGCAAGACCGCCAAATGGCAAATTCCGGACGATGTGGTCTTTGTCGATGCCATTCCCTTGGGGGGCACTGGCAAGATGCTCAAGACCCGATTGCGCGAACAGTTGGCCGATTACGTGTTGCCGGGGCTTTGACTTGGCGCAAGCCCGTGTAATTTCAAGTCCCGCGGGTGATATGGCTTAGGGACAAACCCCGAGCCCTTTTCGGTGTTCAACGGTTACGCTGACATGGTGCTGAATGGCATGATTTCAACTCTGGAGACTTCGAATGAAAACCACCACCCGTTTGATCGCTATTGCTGCTTTGGCCGCATGTGCCATGTCCGCCCATGCGCAAAAAGGCGAAACTGTCAAAATCGCGCACATTGATCCACTTTCCGGACTCATGGGTCCGGTGGGCACCAACCAACTCAAGAGCTTTCAGTTTTTCGCAGAAAAATTCAGCAAGACCAATCCGGCTGGCGTCAAGTTCGAAATGGTTTCCTTTGACAACAAGCTTAGCCCCGCTGAAAGTCTGAATGCGCTGAAAGCGGCCATGGACCAAGGCGTTCGTTATATCGCCCAAGGTAACGGCTCATCGGTTGCCGGCGCCCTGATTGAAGCGGTTAACAAACACAACGAACGCAACCCTGGCAAGGAAA
>NZ_JBIKHV010000196.1:0-2531 GCF_044361985.1 Limnohabitans sp.
TGAGCCTGTCCGATATCGCTGTCTGCTGCGCTGTCAGTTATCTGGATTTCCGTTTTCCCCAAATCGACTGGCGCACGCCTTACCCGAACCTGCACAAGCTGTACGACAAGCTGGCGCAGCGTCAGAGTTTCATCGACAGCACACCCACCTGATTAGTCATCTGCGGATCGTCGGCAAGCCGCTTGCTGTCATTGATGCAGCAAGCCCTGCTCGTGCCCGGGCTCAGGAGTTGGCGCGCTTTTTCAACCAGCGCATCACGCCGCCCACCAGCGGCAATTTTTCGTACAGCTCTTCAGCCGCGTCCCAATAATCACGGTGCAGCGTCACCAGGCCGTGTTCGTTGAACACCACGTGGCTGCCGCCTCGCACGGTTTGCAAGGTGGCGGTGTCAAAGCGCTTGAAATGAAAGCGGAACTCCCAGGTCAGAAATGCCTGTTGATCATCGACCAGCTGGCCAGTGATGACGAAGTGGGGCCGGTCGAGCGCCACATACATGTGGCGAAAAATTCGCTCGATCTCAGGCAGGCCCTGAACTTCATTAAAAGGGTCTTTGAAGCGGGCTTGCGCATCGTAGAGCGTGTGCAGTTGCGCCACGCTGTGGGGGGACAGCGTTTCAAAGAACGTGGCCAGGTTTTGGGTGGCTTGTCGGGTGTTCATGGAGACTTTCAAAACCCACGCTCACAAGCCTGTGAACTTGCGCACCAGTGGAAAATACAAGCGGTAGGGCAGCAGCCGCAGCAGTTTGAGCCAGAAGGTAAAGCGCTTGGGAAAATGGATGTCGAACTGGCCCTGGGCCCATCCCTTGAGCATTTCGCCCGCGGCCTGCTCAGCGCTGATGAGCGCCGGCATGGTGAACTGATTCTGAGCGGTCAGCGGGGTGTCCACAAAGCCGGGGTTGACCACGCTCACGCCAATGCCCTGGTCTTGTAAATCGAGGTACAGGGTTTCTGCCAGATGCGTGAGCGCCGCCTTGGTCGGGCCGTAGGCCAGACCGTTGGGCAAGCCGCGCCAACCCGCCACACTGCTGAGCAAACTGATGTGCCCGCTTTGCCGCGTCAGCATGTCGGGCAAAACCGCATTGATCACTTGCAGCGCGCCCTGGTAATTGACTTTGTCGTGCTGCAACAGATCGTCCAGGTCGATGGCCGTTGCGCGCTGAGCGCGGTAGTAGCCGGCCGCGTAGACCACGAGGTCCAGCGGGCCCTCGCTCAAAATAGCGCGGGCGGTGGCCTGCACATCGGTGTTGATCGCCACATCGAGCGGTCGCCACTGCACCAGCGGGTCTTGCTCAGCCCAGTTTTGCACGCCTTGAGGGGTGCGTGCCGAGATCACCACCATGGCGCCCGCCGCACGCAAGGCTTGGGCGCAGGCAAGGCCAATGCCTGTTGAGGCCCCCACCAGCCAGACTCTGCGGCCATGCCAGTGGGCGATGGGCGTGTTCAGCTGCAGCCAGCTGCGCTTGGCAGCCTCAGGCCGGGGCTGCCGGCTACTCTTTTGCAACACGTCGTTGGCAGGGCTGGCGGCGATGGAAGGGATCGCACTCATGCGGCTCAAACCGGCTTGGCCAACACAGGCGTTCGACGCGTGAACGACAAGGTGACTTCACCCAGCTTCACGCCCCATTTGCTCATGGTGGCTTTGTTCAGCATCACGCGGTCGTCCATCAGGTACATCCAGTCGTCAAAATCGACATGCCAGGTGCGGCCATCCACCGGCAGCGCCAGGGTGTAGCCCCAGCGAAACGCGTTGCCACTGACCTGGCCTGTGGCCTCACCCACCACGTCGTCGGCACGCCCGGTGTAGGTGCCATTGGGTCCTGCCTTGAGGCGCCAGATGCGACGCTGCCGGGTGCCATCCGAATAAACAAAAGCCTCGTCGAGCACGCCTTCATCGCCATTCCAGCTGCAGTCCATCACCACGGTGAAGCGCTTGACCACCTGACCGCTGCGATCGGTAAAAACACCCCAGGCGTCGATGGTGCCTGTGAAATAGGTGCGCAAATCAAGCGCGGGCTTTTCTTGCGCATACCCTTGCACCTGCGGCCCGGCGCAGCTGGCCAAAAAAGGCGCAGCGGCAAGCACGGGCAGTGTGCCCAGGCGAACTAGGGCGCTTCGGCGATCCATCTTTTTGCTCATCAGCAAGCTCCTATTTTCCAAATTTGATTCGAATTCGTGCCGATGCATGGGGCGTGCATCAGGCGGCGTGCCGCAAAGCCGGTGCCCGCATCAAACCCCAATACAAAGCCAGCGCGGCCATCAGCTTGAGCACACATGGCAGCAGGCCGTAAGCCAGGCCCAGCGCCAGCAAGGCATCGGCGTCTTGCCGTCCAGGGGCATAGCCCCACATGCCCAATAAGGGCAAGGACAAACCAGCGGCCAAGGCCAGGTTCAGCTTGGTGGCCAGATTCCACCAGCCCATGAAGGCGCCGTCTGTGCGGCCCCGCTCGCCGCAGCGGTCAATCAATTGGTTGAGCAGGGCGCCGGGCACAGTGAGGTCTGCGCCCAGCGCCATGCCTGACAGCGCACACACCA
>NZ_JBIKHV010000197.1:0-2520 GCF_044361985.1 Limnohabitans sp.
ATAGGTCTCAAGGTGCAGACGGCCTTCTTTTTTGAGCGTCGCACCCACGGTATCCCAATCGAGACCGGCGTTCTGTGCGATGTCACGCAAGGCCATCACCACGCCCTCTTCCATGCTTTTGAGGCCACACACATAAAAGCTGGTGTTGTCGTCCTGGAGCTGAGCCGCGATGTCGGCAGAACGGTCGCGCATGGCATCTTGCACATAGCGCTTGGATTTACCCGTCTCGCGTGAAAACGCAAACTCGATGTCAATGAAATCTTTGGGCAGATTGTTCAGTGGCCCGAAATAAGGCAACTCTTGCGGCGTTCGTGCACCGAAGAAAAGCATCAGTTTGCCGCCTTCAAACTTGCCACTGGCCCGCAGACGTCGACGCCACTCGGTCATGGCACGCATGGGCGCACTGCCCGTGCCGGTGCAAATCATCACGATGTTGCTCTTGGGGTGGTTGGGCATCAGGAAGCTGGCACCAAACGGGCCGATCACCTGGACCTTGTCACCTACCTGCACGTCGCACATGTAGTTGGAACCCAAGCCGCGCACGGGCTGACCAGCGTGGTCTTCAAGCACCCGCTTGATGGTCAGCGAGAGGTTGTTGTAGCCGGGGCGCTCGCCATTGCGGGGGCTGGCAATCGAGTATTGGCGGGCATGGTGCGGCTTGCCTTTGGCGTCCAGACCCGGCGGAATGATGCCGATCGACTGGCCTTCGAGCACCGGAAAGGGCATGCTGCCGAAGTCGAGCACGATGTGGTGCGTGTCGTAGTCGTTCCCTGCTGTTTTACCCACTTCGGTCACACGCACGTTGCCGCTGACCGTGGCGGTGATGGTTTTTTCTGCCGCCTTGGGGCCATACAGGTTGGTGTAGGCATGTGCGGCAGACCAGGGCGGCGTGATGGCTCCAAAAGCCGCCGAATTGAAGCCCGAGGCGGTGGCTGTGCTCACGGCCGATGCAGACGATGCGGCTGCCGATTGCACGATGCTTTGCGCTTCTTGAACAGCATCGGCTTCAGCACCCGCTGCAGCGCCCAGTTCCTCATCGCTGAGCTCGGCAGGCAATTCATCCCACTTGAGCTGCTCTTCGATGCTGTAGGCCTTGACCTTGGGCATCATGCGCCAGTTGTCAATCGAACCTGTGGGGCATGGGGAGATGCAGTGCATGCACAGGTTGCAAATGTCGGCATTGACCACGTAGTTGAGCGAGTCATGGGTAATGGCCCCGACCGGGCAAATCGCTTCGCAGGTGTTGCAGCGGATACAGATTTCGGGGTCGATGACGTGCTGTTTGATCAGGGTTGCGGCTGTGGTCATGGAATGCCTCCTCAGGCTTTCGGTTTTGTATTCTGGTTCTTTGCTTGGCCAGTGCTGGGGGGCTCTTGGTTCACAAAGACCGCTGCGAAATGGCTGGGGGCCAGGCACCTCATACGGGGTACCGGAAAATCGGTGCCCGACCCCCAGCCATCCCACAGCTGTAGCCAGCCCAAGCTTTGGCAGTCTACAAGCGTTTGCGCCCTGCAAACACCATGCAGTTGACAGAGGAAGGGGTGGGTGACGATTTTCCGGTACCCCGTATGAGAAACCCACCCCTTCCTCTGTCAACTGCTGCCCCCGCAAGGAAGCAGCAGTCGATCAAAAGCTCAACGCATCAGTTAAAACGGACGTAATCGAAGTCCACGGGCTGACGGTTGATGCCCATGACGGGTGGCGCGATCCAGTTGGCAAATTTGCCTGGCTCGACCACACGACCCATCAGGCTGGCCACATAGGCGCGGTCTTCGTTGGTGGGCAGCCACTCGCCCACTTTGGACATCCACTCGGCCTCAGTCACCACTTGGCCATCGGGCGTGATTTTGGAGCCGGACAAAGAGCCGATGTTGCGGTGGAAGGCTTTGTGTGGGGCCGTCAATGTGAAAGGAATACCCGCTTTGCTGATCACACGGTTCCAACGGTCGATGCCGCCTTTGGAGTCGGTGATGTAGTCGTCGCGCAGCACTTCGTTCAGGGCGTTGAGCATCGGCACTTCTTTTTCGATCAGCTTGCCTTCTACGACCGAAAGGATCTTGTAGCTGTTGCCCTTGAGCACGTGGTCATCACCGCGCTTGCCTTCTTCGTAACGGCCTTTCAGGCCAGAGCTGTAAAAGGTGGCCGCGTTGGACGACTCGTCGGCACCGAACAAATCGATGGTCACCGAAAAGTGGAAGTTGATGTAACGCTGGATGGTGGGCAAATCGATCACACCGGCAGCGCGCAACTTGCCCACGTCGTCGGTCTTGAGCTGGTTCATCACATCCACAGTGCGCTGGATGGTGCGGCTCACGCCAGACTCGCCCACAAACATGTGGTGCGCCTCTTCGGTCAGCATGAACTTGGTGGTGCGGGCCAGCGGGTCGAAGGCAGATTCGGCCAGGGCGCAGAGCTGGAACTTGCCATCACGGTCGGTGAAATAAGTGAACATGAAGAACGACAACCAGTCGGGCGTCTTCTCATTGAAGGCTTGCAAGATGCGTGGATTGTCTTCGTTAC
>NZ_JBIKHV010000198.1:0-2516 GCF_044361985.1 Limnohabitans sp.
ACCCAACATGCGTGCGATTTCGCTGACGCGTTCTTCGCCTGCAACGGCACGCACTTGGCTGTTGACTTGACCATGGGCAGCGGCTTTGCTGACCAGCAGGTGATGGTCGGCACAGGCTGCCACTTGTGGCAAGTGGGTGACTGCCAGCACTTGGCGGTGCTGGCCCAGTTGCTTCATCAGGCGGCCCACGGTTTCGGCGACAGCGCCACCGACGCCAGAGTCCACTTCGTCAAAAATCAGGGTGCAGGCTTCGCCGAGTTCGCTGGTGGTCACGGCAATGGCCAACGCAATGCGTGACAACTCGCCGCCTGAGGCGACTTTTCCCACGGGCCGTGGGGTGCTGCCTTCGTGACCGGCGACCAGAAAGCTGATTTCTTCAAGGCCATGCTGGGCAGGGGATTCAAGGGCTTGCAGCTGTACTTCAAAACGACCGCCTTGCATGCCCAGTTGCTGCATGGCGCTGCTTACGGCTTGGGCCAATGGTTTGGCAGCCTGTTGGCGCTGGCTTGAAACGGATTTGGCAGCTTGTACGCAGGCGGTTTGTGCAGCTTGTGCCGCCTTTTGCAGGCTATTGAGGTCGGCAGCTGCATCGAGCTGAGCCAAGTCTTTTCGCCAGGCTTGAAGGGCCTGCGGCAATTCGTCGGGTGTTTTTTTGTAGCGTCGGGCCAGAGACAGCCACAAGCCCATGCGCTCGTCGAGCTGGGCCAGGTGAGCTGGATCCAGATCGGTTTTGCGCAAATAACTGTGCAGGCTGTGGGCTACATCTTCGGCTTGGGCTTGGGCCGATGTCAGCACATCGGCCAAGGCATTGAATTCGGGCTCAAAGTGGCCCAGTGACTGCAGTGTTTGGATGGCCTTGGACAACTGGCTCAAGGCGCCTGCTAAATCTTCGCTTTCCAGCAGGGCGCTGGTCTCGTTGGCGCCATCGATCAAAGCTTGTGCGTTGGCCAGGCGACTGTGTTGTGTGCTCAGGTCTTGCCACTCATGGGCAAGTGGATTGAGTTTTTCAAGCTCGCCAATTTGCCAGGCCAAGCGCTCACGTTCGCTGGTCAGGGTGCTTTGCGCTTGTTGCGCGTTGGCAAGTGTTTGCTGTGCTTGACGCCAGGTTTGCCAGGCGGCCTTGAGTGGCCGGATGTCGATGCCTGCATAGGCATCGAGCAGCCCGCGCACGGCTTCAGGCCGGGTCAGACTTTGCCAGGCGTGTTGGCCATGAATGTCCAGCAGTTGTTCACCCAGTGCGCGCAGCTGCGTGGCCGTCGCGGGGCTGCCATTGATCCAGGCGCGGCTTTTGCCCGAAGTGTCCAAGGTCCGGCGCAAAAGCAATTCGGCGTTGGTTTCAAACCCGGCTTCCTCCAGCCAGGCCTGGATGGCGGGCGTGGGCTCGAACCCCGCACAAACTTCACAGCGGCTTGCGCCTTCTCGCACAACCCCTGAGTCAGCGCGGGCGCCCAGGGCCAGTTGCAGGGCGTCGATCAGGATGGACTTGCCGGCGCCAGTTTCACCAGTCAGCACACTGAAACCGCTGCTCAAATCCAGTTCCAGTTCGTGCACGATGACAAAGTCGCGCAGGGTGATGTGCGTCAGTGCCACAGCTTAAACGCCCTCATTCCAGTGCATTTTTTTGCGCAAAGTGTCAAAGTAATTCCAGCCAGCGGGATGCAAAAATCGCACCTGGTGTTCTGAGCGTTGCACCACGATCCGGTCTCCCAGTGCCAGGTCAGCCACCGATTGCATGTCGAAATTGGCGCTGACATAGCGTCCCGCCACAATCTCGATGCTGATTTCGGAAGACTCGGGCAGCACGATCGGGCGGTTTGACAGCGTGTGCGGTGCGATTGGCGCCATGACCCAGCCACCAATCGAGGGGTGCATCAGCGGGCCGCCCACCGAAAGGGCATAAGCGGTAGAGCCTGTGGGGGTGGCAATGATCAGTCCGTCAGCACGTTGGGTGGCCACAAATCGGCCATCGACTTCTACCCGCAACTCGACCATGCCCGAGGTCCCACCTCGGTTGACGACCACATCGTTCATGGCCAGGGCGCTGAACACGTTGCGCTGGTCGCGCATGACATGTCCCTGTAGCAAGCTGCGGTCTTCGGTCTGGTAATTGCCTTGCAGCATGGGCAAAAGAACATCCTGGTAACTTTGAATGGGAATGTCGGTAATAAAGCCCAGTCGGCCCTGGTTGATGCCAATCAGCGGCAAGGCGTAACGGGCCATTTGGCGGCCAATGCCCAGCATGGTGCCGTCGCCGCCGATCACCAGGCCCAAATCACATGCGTTGCCGATGCTGCCCATGTCCAAGGTGGGGTAATGGGCCAGGCCTGTGTGCAACGCGGTTTCTTGGTCCAGCACGACCTCGCAGCCTTGTCGAGTCAAAAACTGGGCCACATCGTCCAGAACCAGGCGTGAACTCTCCAAAGCCCCCCCCTGGGTGCTGGCGTGGTATTTGCCAAACAGCGCGACGTGACGGAATCTGGATCTCATCGGCAAATTACATCATTAAAATGACAGGA
>NZ_JBIKHV010000199.1:0-2508 GCF_044361985.1 Limnohabitans sp.
CAGTGAGGGCATGTGCCGCGTCGACTCGACCAGTGGCCCACCCACCAAAATGAAGACAAACGAGGGCAAAAACGTGAACCAGGTCACCACGCAAGCCGCCACGATGCCGCCCAGCAAGGGGTGGCCCAGCAAGGCCTGGCTGTGCCCACCCAAAAAGCCCACAAAGGCCACCACCATGATGAGCGGACCGGGCGTGGTCTCGCCCAAGGCCAGGCCGTCCATCATTTGCGCCGCCGTCAGCCAGCCGTATTGCACCACTGCCGCCTGCGTCACAAAGGGCAGCACCGCATAGGCGCCGCCAAAAGTCAGCAAGGCCGCTTGGGTGAAAAAGCCACCCATCTGTGTAAGGGGGTGGCCCACTCCAAACGCCAAGGCAATCAGGCCCAGGCTCAGCAGCCACAAGCCCACCCCCACGGCCAGTCCGCGCCACAAGCGTCGCATGCTGAACTGTGTGTGCGCTGCCGGGGCAGACGGATCATCCAGCCAGGCACGTGGCGCATCGGGTTCGGTGCTGGCTGCGGCCGGCATGGCTGCTGCAAGCGATGCCGTGAAAGCGGTTGCGGATGCGGATTTGCTGAGGGGGGCCTGATCAGCATGTTGGCGTGACATGGTGTAACCCACGGCTGCCGCCCCCAAAATGATCACCGGAAAGGGCAGACCCCAGAGCATGCCCAGCAAAGACAATGTGGCCAGTACCCACAGCCAGCGCGAGCGCAATGTGCGCTTGGCCATGCGGTGAGCCGCGTGCAGCACCAGCGCGGTTACGGCAGGCTTGAGCCCCCAAAGCAGCGCCTGACCCCAGGGGTGATTGCCCCAGGCGGTATAGGCCCAGCTCAGCACGATCAAGAGCAGCAAAGAGGGCAGCACAAACAAGGCCCCTGCCGCGATGCCGCCGCGTGTGCCGTGCATCAGCCAGCCGATGTAAGTGGCCAGTTGCTGCGCTTCAGGGCCGGGCAGCAGCATGCAGTAATGCAGCGCGTGCAGGTAGCGCTTTTCAGAAATCCAGCGGCGGCGCACCACCAGTTCTTCATGCATCAGGGCGATCTGGGCCGCAGGTCCGCCAAAGCTCACGCAGCCCAACCAGAACCAAAATTGGAGTGCTTGCCGGAACCCGATGGGCGAGGGCGCTGGCACGGAAGGCTGCATGTCTCTTGTCGTGGGGCGCGTCATGGCGCACCCCAGTGGTCGCGAAAGGCCTGCACAAAACCAGGTGCGCCGCTCAGGCTCAAGCTCAGGGCAATCCGCAGGTCCTGGGCAGGGGGCGAGAGGGTGGTTTGGCCTGTGGCCGGGTTGAACACGATGCTGGCTGCCAGCGGCAACTGCCCGTCGCTGTGCAGCGTGGCTTGCAGGTCAAAGTCCCAGAGCGCGCCGTCCTCTAGGCTGCCGGGCCCTTGCGGCTCAAAGCGAAAGGCCCAGGCCAGCACCTGAGACACCTCTTGCAGCAAGGCGCTGTTGTGGCGGGCCAGCGGTTGCGCTAAGGCGTCCCAGCACACCAGACCGTCAGCGTCTTCGGTGCATTCAAAGTCCAGTAATTGCAAATCCATCAGGGCGTTCCTCCAAGCCAACTCGATTGTCGCCGCCCTTGATCGCTTGCTGAGCGCAGCGGTTGAAACCACAAAGCATTTAGAGGGCTCATAAATGAAGCCGCTGATGATTTTCGGGGAAGGGTTGGGGGCAGGGACAGGCTGGTTGATGGTTTAATGCCATTTTTCCAAATCGGTCTCATGCCCTCATCGTCCGTTCGCCATCAGGCCCCTGAAGCTGTCGAAGAAGGTGGCCCGCAAGCCCTGAATTTTTTGATCTTCCAAAGGTGAAGCATGTTCATTAAAAACACCTGGTACGTGGCCTGCACCGAGGCCGAACTTGATGCGCTGGGCAGCAAGCCCCTGGGTCGCACCATTTGCAATGAAAAAATGGTCTTCTTCAAAGGCCCGGACGGTCAGGTGGCCGCGGTCGAAGACTTCTGCCCGCACCGGGGCGCGCCCTTGTCGCTGGGCAAGGTGTGTGAGGGCAAGCTGGTGTGCGGCTACCACGGCCTGGAGATGGGCTGCGACGGCCAAACCGTGCACATGCCCGGGCAACGTGTACGTGGCTTCCCGGCGATCAAAAGCTATGCCGTGCTGCAGCGCTATGGCTTTGTCTGGGTCTGGCCCGGCGATCAAGCCCAGGCCGACGCGGCCAAGATGCCGGTGTTTGAATTCTTTGACAACCCCGCCTGGGCCTACGGCGGCGGGCTGTACCACGTCCAGGCCGACTACCGCCTGATGATCGACAACCTGATGGACCTGACACACGAGACTTATGTGCACGCGACCAGCATCGGCCAGCCCGAAATCGACGAGACCCCCTCCAGCACCTCGGTGGAGGGCGACCAAGTCATCCTCCAGCGCCACATGGCGGGCATCAAGGCGCCGCCATTCTGGCAAATGGCCATGAGCGCCAATGGCCTCGACCCCCAAGCCACCGTCGACCGCTGGCAAATCTGCCGATTCACACCGCCCAGCCACA
>NZ_JBIKHV010000089.1:0-8475 GCF_044361985.1 Limnohabitans sp.
CCAAGGTCGAGAGGTCTGTGTTGTTCATGTCGTGGCACCTGAAACGGGCTTGAGCTTTTCAACCGTCAGGCACAAGATCACGGCCACGGCAATGGCCACCACAATGTTGAGCTTGAGCGGCAGCGAATAGGCCACCACCGCAGCCACCCCAGCGACTGCCGCCGACAACACGCGCATGCGCGAGCTGGCCAATGAGCATTGAATGCCCAACAGACACAAGATGCCCGCAAAGCCCAGCCCCCAAGAGGGCGGGATCAAGTTGGCGAGTGCAACGCCTACAAAACTCGCCACAACCCAGGAGGCCCAATTCAGAAAGTCATTGCCCGCCAAATAGGCCTCTTGCGCCAGGCGCTCGGGGGGCGTCTCTGCAGGTTTGGGGTGTTTGCGGGTGAACAACACATAACTGATATCGGCTGTGAGGTAGCCATGGAACATGCGCTGCCAGCGCGGCAAATGCATCAGGTAGGGCCGCAAGTGCAAACTGAACACCACAAAGCGCAGGTTGACGCAGAAGCCGGTGGCCAGGATCACCCAGACCGGCGCGCCCGCCACGATCAGCGGAATCGCGGCCAATTGCGAGCTGCCCGCAAACACCAGCAAAGTCATGGCGCTGGCCTCGAACACGCTCATGCCCGACTTGACCATGGCCACCCCGGTCATGAGCCCCCAGGCGGCGATGCCGGGTGACTGGGGCGACACCTCGCGCATGCCGACCAAAAAGGCAGGGTGCCGGTACAGGCGGGACAGAAAAAACATCAGGCATGCACCAGTCGCTGGCCCACTTGCAACGGACATCCACGTAAAAAATCGGCGGCATTCAGGCGTTTGCCACCGGGCCGCTGCAATTGGGTCAGGCACAGCTGGCCTTGCCCGCAGGCCACCCGCACACCCGATGCATCGGCACGCAACACGCTGCCAGGCTCAGCGGGGTGTTCGGCAGGCTCGGCCGTGGCATGCCAAAGCTTGAGGGTTTCTTGGCCCGAAGTGCTGGCCAGAGGCACCGTCATGCCCGGAAACGGGTCAAACGCCCGGATACGGCGGGCCAGCAAGTCGGCGGGCAAAGTCCAGTCGAGGGCCGCTTCGGCTTTTTCAATCTTGTGGGCATAAGTCACGCCCTCTGCGGGTTGGGGCAATGGCTTGAGGTGGTCGATCTCGGCCAAAGCCTGCACGATGGCCTCGCCCCCCAAAACGGCCAGCCGGTCATGCAAAGCAGCCGTGGTGTCGGCAGGCAAGATGGCTTGCGTGCGCACCAGCAGCATGTCGCCCGTGTCCAGGCCCGCATCCATCTGCATGATGGTGATACCGGTCAGGGTGTCTCCCGCCTCGATGGCTCGGTGAATGGGGGCTGCGCCGCGCCAGCGCGGCAGCAAAGAGGCATGAATGTTCAGGCAACCCGTGGGTGGCAGATCGAGCACCCATTGCGGCAAGATCAGCCCATAGGCGGCGACGACCATGGCGTCGGCATTTGCGGCCAGCAGCGCCTGGCGGGCGGCCACAGCATCTTCGGGGTATTTGCCATCAAGGCGCAGACTGCGAGGCTGGGCCACCGGCACATGGTGCTCAAGGGCCCATTGCTTGACGGGCGAAGGTTGAAGCTTCATGCCACGACCGGCGGGGCGGTCGGGCTGGGTCAGCACCAAAACGATGTCGTGGCCTGCAGCGTGCAAGGCGGCCATGGCCAGCTGGGCAAATTCGGGCGTGCCCGCAAAAATCAATCGCATGCCGTGCTCAGCGCTCGGCTTTTTGGGCTTTGACCATTTTGGTCTTGATGCGGCCCTGTTTGAGTGGCGACAGGTATTCCACAAACACTTTGCCCAGCAAATGGTCCAACTCATGCTGAATGCACACGGCCAACATGCCTTCGGCCTCAATGCTTTGTGTCTTGCCGTGGCGATCGAGCGCCATGACCTTGACAGCCGTGGCACGCGCCACACCGTCGTAAATGCCGGGCACCGACAAGCACCCTTCTTCGCCCTTGATGCGTTCATCGCCCAACCAGGTGATGTCGGGGTTGATCAGCACCATGGGCTGATTGCGATCTTCAGAGGTGTCGATCACCACCAGGCGTTCGTGCACGTCGATCTGCGTGGCCGCCAGGCCAATGCCGCCTGCTTCGTACATGGTTTCAAGCATGTCGTCGATCAGGGCGTGAATGCGCGCATCCACTGTCTGCACGGGCTTGGCCACCTTGTGCAGGCGAGGATCGGGATAGCAAAGAATGGGAAGCAGGGCCATGGGTCAGTGGATAAATAAAACCAGGTGCGTATTGTCCCTAATTTCAGCCGGGGCTGTGCAGACAGGTTTGCACAGCCCGGCCGAGCCCGGTCAACGACTGCCTGAGCAAGCCGCAAAGAGGTCCAGATCCGGCTTGGCCAGACCGGTCTTGACCTGGCTCAAGCCCAGCATCGAGTGAAACAGGTTGTCGTGCGTGAGTGCCTTGGCACTTTGCCCTTGCAGGCAAGCCATGGTCCAACCACGCTGGCGCTGCATGGGCTTGGACAACCAGACCACCATGGGCACATGAATTTGCTCTTTAGGCGCGATGCTGTAAGGCATGCCGTGCAAGTACAAGCCTTTTTCGCCCAACGACTCGCCGTGGTCAGACAGGTACATCAGCGCTGTGGGGCGCGACTGGACTTGCAGCCAATTCACCGTCTGGGCAATGAAATGATCGGTGTAAAGGATCGAGTTGTCGTAAGCATTGGCGATTTGTTCAGAGGGGCAATTTTGCAGCGCATGGCTGCTGCATTCGGGCTGAAACTGCTTCATGGCCGCAGGCGAACGCTTGTAATACGCGGGGCCGTGGCTGCCCATCTGGTGCAACACCACCACCGTGCCTTTGGCTCGGCGTGCCGGGTCCAGCGCTGCCAGTTGCTTGGGCAATTCGTGCAGCATGACTTCGTCCAGACATTCGCCGTCTTTGCAAAACTCGGGCACCTTCAGCGCTGTGGTCGAGACATTCGGCACCCGCTCACACACACCTTTGCAGCCCGACTGGTTGTCCAGCCAGAGCACCGCCAAGCCTGCACGCTGCAACACATCGAGCAAGCTTTCAAAACGCTGGTTGCTGCTCTCGTAAGCGGCTTTGCCCAAATGAGAGAACATGCAGGGCACCGAGGCTTGTGTGCTGGTGCCACAGGATTTCACGTCGGAAAAATAAGCCAGATCACCTTGCGCCTGCAACTGGCGCAACTGGGGCGTGGTGTCACGGGCATACCCGCCCAAACCAAAATTGGCAGCTCGCGCCGTCTCACCCAACACCAGCACGATCAATGGGGACTTGTCTGGCGCCGCAAGGGGCGCCATTGCCTGCGCATCTTCGCCGATCGCCAGCAAAGGCTGGCTGGCCAAAGTCGCTTGCCCCACGAACAAACGGGTCACCGCATACACGCTGTTGAACGGGTTCACCATGTAACGCAAATGCTTGTGGTTGCGCGTCAGCGAGGCGATGTCCTGAAACGACATCCAAAACAAACCCACGGCCACCAGCAAGGCCAGCAAGGACACGCCCAATTGACGCACCAGCAAGGGCTTGGCATTCACAGCGCGAACAGGCTGCCGCCACAACCAGACTCCGGGAAGGATCACGCCCAACACCAAAGCAGCCAGCATCGGCCAGGACAGCAGGTCACGCACCTCGCGCACATCGGTTTGCACCACATTGGCCAACATGCTGGGGTCAATCACCACCCCGTAGGTGAGCATGAAATAACTGCTCGAAGCCACCGTCATCAACATCACCAGGCCCGCAGGCTTGAGCCATCGTGGCCAGACCCAAAGACACAAAAACCAGCCGACCAGCCCCAACAAAATCAGCCACAGGCTGACCATGGTGGTCAGCGCGCGCAAGCCCTGTGTTTCAGGCAGCGTCCAGATGGCCATCCAAAAAGGAAAATTACCCACCGTGCCCAGCCAGAGGGTCAACACCGCCAGCAAGGTGGTGGGGTGCCAAGCAGAACGCACGGAAATAAGCTTCATGGGTGGGTCGCGAAATTCAAATGGGCTTGATTCTAGACACGGCACATGAAGTTGCGCTGAAGGGCTTCGCAAAAGCATTGCCAAAAACCGCCTGTTTTGCCGCACACCGCACAATCTCACTTACATTCTGGGCAAGGGTATGTTCAGTGCTTTGCACGCCCACACCCAGCCCCTCAGCACCCTGCCTTTAGCCTGACAGATACATGTCCCCAGAGACCTCTTACGCCAAGCTTGGCGACCTTTCTCCTTCGCGGCGCCTGGGGCAATTCACCTGGGTAGCCCTGATGTGTTTGCTGGCCTGGGATTTTTCCGGACTTGACAACACGGTGATGCACTGGATCGCCGAGGGCGGCAGTTTCAGCCTGAGCAACAACTGGTGGCTCAAGGAAATTTTGCACACACGGGCCAAGCAACTGGCCATCGTCGTTTATTTTGGGCTGCTGGCCATGGTTTGGTGGCCTGTGGGGCCGTTCAGACAGCTGGCCCGTTTGCAACGCACGGAAATCATGGTCGGCATCACGCTTTCCCTGGTCACCATCAGCACCCTCAAACGGTTCAGCCTGACCAGTTGCCCTTGGGAGTTACAAGATTTTGGAGGTGCAGCCACCTACATCTCGCACTGGAACTGGGGCCTGGGCGATGGGGGCTCAGGCCATTGCTTTCCGGGTGGCCACGTTTCGTCTGCACTGGGTTTTACGGCACTGGCTTTGCCCTGGCTCGGCTCTGGTTTGACGGCGCAACGCAAGATTGGGCGGCGCATCTTGCTGGGTGTTCTGGCAATGGGCGTGGTGCTGGGTCTGACCCAAACCCTGCGGGGTGCGCATTACCCCAGCCACACCTTGTGGACGGGTTTTATCTGCTGGGCTGTGGCGTTTGCCAACCACCTGTGGTTTGGCTGGCTGGCCCACCTGCGACTAAAGCGCATCCGGTCCAGCCTCTGATGGCCAACGGTGCCTCACTTTCCAAAAAAATAGAGGCGGCTGCGCCACCAATAAACTAGGCAGCAGCACGGGTTAGGCCCACAATGTCTGCACAGACAGCCGCCAAGGCTGCACAGGGAGACATGATGGTGAATACACCCGAAGAACTGGGCGGCTGGCTGCGCCTGTCGCTCACCCCAGGCGTCGGACCGGACGGCGCCAGACGGTTGCTGGCAGCATTTGGCGAACCCCAGGCCATTTGGACCCAACCCGATGCGGCCTTGCGCCAGATCGTCTCGGCGCAGCAAGCCAAGGCACTTCAACAGCCCCCGCTGGGCTGGTCAGAATTGACGGACGAAACATGGCAATGGTTGCAAGCCCCGACTGACCCAGGCATTGGCCGTGCCGTGGTCACATTGGGCGATGCCGACTACCCCGGTGCCCTGCTGGAAATTCCCGATCCACCATTGATGCTCTACGCCATGGGCCAGATTGGCGCCCTGCGGGGCCTCAAGGCCGCGCAAACAGTGGCGATGGTGGGCAGCCGCAACCCGACACCACAAGGTCAGATCAATGCCCGCGAGTTTGCGCGCAGCCTGGCTGCCAGCGGACTGACGGTCATCTCGGGCATGGCGCTGGGCATAGATGGCGCCGCACATGAAGGGGCGCTGCTGGGTGCTCATGCCGATATGCTGCCCACCATCGCCGTGGTGGGCACTGGGCTGGACCGGGTTTATCCGCGCCAACACCGGCAGTTGGCACACCAGATTGCCCAACGGGGCTTGATCCTCAGCGAATACCCGTTAGGCACGCCACCCCTGGCCCCCAATTTCCCGCGCCGCAACCGTTTGATCTCCGGCTTGTCGCAAGCCACGCTGGTCGTTGAAGCCGCCTTGCTGTCGGGCTCGCTCATCACCGCCAAGCAAGCGCTGGAACAAGGCCGTGACGTGATGGCCATCCCCGGCTCGATCCACTCAGCCCAGTCCAAGGGCTGCCATCTGCTGATCAAGCAAGGGGCAAAGCTGGTGGAGTCAGCGCAAGACGTCTTGGAGGAGTTGCGCTTGCCTGAGGTTTTCAGGCAAGTGCCATTGGCGCTGGAGGGGGACGAACCGCAAGAGGCTCAAGCTGATGACCAAACCGAGGACGCCCTGCTCTGCGCTCTGGGCCACGACCCGGTGAGTCTTGATGCCCTGCAAGCGCGCTGCGGATGGACAACCGCTCAGCTGCAAGCCCAGTTGCTGGAGCTGGAGCTGCTTGGGCAAGTAGGTCGCCTGCCGGGCGGGCTGTTTCAGCGCATCGGCTCGGCTTAATTCAGACCACAGCGCCCGAGTTTTCGTCGCCAGGATCGTTGTCTTTCTTGATCGGCTTGATCAGGTCTTCGCGCTGCAAACCCAACCACATGGCAATCGCCGCCGCCACGAAGACCGACGAGTAAATGCCAAAGCAAATACCGATGGTCAGGGCCATGGCAAAGTAGTGCAAGGTCTCGCCCCCAAAAAGCAGCATGGACAAGACCATGATCTGGGTTGAACCGTGGGTGATGATGGTGCGACTGATGGTGGAAGTGATCGCGTTGTCGATGATCTCGACCGTGTTCATCTTGCGGTAACGGCGAAAGTTCTCCCGGATTCGGTCAAAAATCACCACCGATTCGTTGACCGAATAACCCAGCACCGCCAGCACGGCAGCCAGCACCGCGAGCGAAAACTCCCACTGGAAGAAGGCGAAAAAGCCCAGGATGATGATCACGTCGTGCAAGTTGGCGATGATGGCCGAGACGGCAAACTTCCACTCGAAGCGGATCGCCAGATAAATCATGATGCCGATCACCACAAAACCCAAGGCTTTCAGGCCGTCTTCGGCCAGCTCGTCACCGACTTGCGGACCCACAAACTCGGTGCGGCGCAACGTGACATCCGGGTCATTGGCTTTGAGGGCCGCCAGGACTTTTTCGCTTTGCTGCGCCGAGCTCACATTTTTTTGAGCGGGCAGGCGAATCATCACCTCACGCGCCGAGCCGAAGTTTTGCACCTGCACCTCAGAAAAGCCCAGCGTAGCCACCGTACCGCGCACCTTTTGCAGGTCGGCGGGCTGGCTGTAGCTCACTTCCATCAAGGTGCCACCGGTGAATTCCACCGACAAGTGCAGGCCACGGCTGAAGAGGAAAAACACCGCCAAGGCAAAGGTCACGAAGGAGATCACGTTGAAGACCACCGCGTGCTTCATGAACGGGATGTCTTTTCTGATTTTGAATAATTCCATGCTCTGCTCCCCTTAGTCGGCTTTCACCGCAGTGCCAGCCTCAGGCCGCCACACGGTGCCGATGGACACCGATTTGAGTTTCTTTTTGCCGCCGTACCAGAGGTTGACCAAGCCGCGCGAGAAAAACACCGCGGAGAACATGCTGGTCAAAATGCCGATGCAGTGCACCACGGCAAAGCCGCGCACCGGACCCGAGCCAAACGCCAGCAAGGCCACACCGGCAATCAAGGTGGTGATGTTGGAGTCAAAAATCGTGGCCCAGGCACGGTCGTAACCGGCATGGATGGCTGCTTGCGGGCTGACGCCATTGCGCAGCTCTTCACGCACACGCTCGTTGATCAGCACGTTGGAGTCAATGGCCATGCCCAGCGCCAGCGCCATCGCGGCCATGCCAGGCAGCGTGAGGGTGGCTTGCAGCAGGGACAAAATGGCCACCAAAAACAACAGGTTCACACCCAGCGCAATGCCAGAGAACATGCCGAACATGGCGTAATAAACCACCATGAAGGCCACGATCACCAGGAAACCCCAGGTCACACTGCTGAAGCCTTTGGCAATGTTCTCAGCCCCCAAGCTCGGGCCGATGGTGCGCTCTTCGATGATCTCCATGGGCGCAGCCAGGGAGCCTGCACGCAACAACAAGGCGGTGTCGTTGGCTTCGGCCGTGTTCATGCGGCCCGAAATCTGCACGCGTCCGCCACCAATTTCGGCGCGAATCACCGGCGCAGTGACCACCTCGCCCTTGCCCTTTTCGAACAGGATGATGGCCATGCGCTTGCCCACGTTGTCGCGGGTCACGTCCTTGAAAATACGGGCGCCCTTGGCATCCAAGGTCAGGTTGACCACCGGCTCTTGCGTCTGGCCATCAAAACCGGGCTGGGCATCGGTCAGGTTGTCACCCGTCAAAACGACTTGCTTTTTGACGATCAACGGCCTGCCATCCCGCTCCAGGTAGCGCTCCGCACCAAAAGGCACAATGCCGCCCGCCTGCTCAGCGGCACGTGCTTCGGTGCTTTCGTCCACCATGCGCACCTCGAGTGTGGCGGTGCGGCCCAAAATGTCTTTGGCCTTGGCGGTGTCCTGCACACCAGGCAACTGGACCACGATGCGGTCAAGGCCTTGCTGCTGAATCACCGGTTCGGCCACGCCGAGTTCGTTGATGCGGTTGTGCAAGGTGGTGATGTTTTGCTTCAGGGCCTGCTCTTGTACGCGTCGAGCGGCTTCGGGCTTGATACTGGCCGTCAGGCGAAACTCGCTGCCCTCCGCCGCTTCTTGTGTTTGCAAATCGACAAACTGGGCCGACAGGACGCGCTTG
>NZ_JBIKHV010000200.1:0-2501 GCF_044361985.1 Limnohabitans sp.
TTTTGTGATGCGGTCGGGGCTGTGGATGTAGTCCATGCCGAATCGGCCCTTGACGCACAAACGCCCTTCATTGGCCGGGCCTTCCCGGCCTTTGACGCTGATGATTTTTTCATCCTTGACCTGGTAGGTGACCAAGCAGCCGACGCCACAAAACGGACAGACTGAGTCGACCTCGCGGTCCACCTTTTGCGGGCCGATGTGGCTCTTGGGCATGAGCGCCCCCGTGGGGCAGGCCTGCACGCATTCGCCGCAGCCCACACAACTGCTGCCACCCATCGGGTCGGCCAGGTCAAACACCACTTGCGTGTGGGCGCCCCGAAAAGCCAGGCCGATCACATCGTTGACCTGCAAGTCGCGGCAAGCGCGTTCGCAGCGGTTGCATTGGATACAGGCGTCCAGGTTGACGGCCATGGCCGGGTGAGACAAATCGGCGGGCACCGCCTCACGGCGCAATGCGGCCAAAGACGGGCGCACCTGCACGCCGTGGTGTTCGGCCCACTGGCTCAGCTCACCATGCGGCGCTTGCGCACGGTCATCGAGCCATTTAAAGCCTTGCTCGGGCAAATCGGCCAGCAGCATTTCAAGCACCATTTTCTGGCTTTTGAGGGCCCGCGGGCTGGCGGTTTGCACCTGCATACCGGGGCGGGGGCTGCGGCAGCAACTGGGCGCCAAGGCGCGCTCACCGCCGATCTCCACCACACAGGCGCGGCAGTTGCCGTCGGGCACCAGGCCTTCCTGGTGGCACAGGTGGGGGATGGCAATGCCCAGTTCTTTGGCGATGTTGAAGATGCTTTTGCCAGCGGGTGCCTCGACGCTTTGGCCGTTGAGGGTGAATTCAATGGTACTCATGTCGTGGCCCCCACTTCGTGCGGGAAATAATCCAGCACACACCGGATCGGGTTGGGTGCCGCTTGGCCGAGACCGCAAATGGAGGCATCGCCCATGACCTGCGCGAGGTCTTGCAAGGTGTCCGCATCCCACACATCCACGGCCATGAGTTGCGCCGCTTTGTCGGTGCCTACACGGCAGGGCGTGCACTGCCCACAGCTTTCGTGTGCAAAGAACTTCATCACGTTCAAGGCCGCCGCACGGGCGCTGTCGTGTTGGCCAAGCACCATGACAGCAGCCGAGCCAATGAAGCAGCCGTGAAGCTGCAGCGTGTCAAAGTCGAGCGGCACATCGGCAAGGCGGGCGGGCAAGATGCCGCCACTGGCACCGCCGGGAAGGTAGGCATAAAGGGTGTGACCATCGGCCATACCGCCGCAGTATTCATCGACCAATTCGCGCAGGGTGATGCCCGCAGGGGCCAGCTTGACCCCCGGCTGTTTGATGCGACCGCTCACACTGAAGCGGCGCAGGCCCTTGCGACCATGCCGACCCTGCGCTGCAAAACGGTCAGCGCCCTGCTCAACCAGTTCGCGAATCCAGTAAAGCGTCTCGAAGTTGTGCTCCAAGGTTGGGCGTCCAAACAAGCCGATTTCGGCGATGTAAGGGGGGCGCAGGCGGGGCTCGCCGCGCTTGCCTTCAATGCTTTCAATCATGGCGGACTCTTCACCGCAAATATAGGCACCAGCGCCACGACGCAACTCGATCTGCGGCAAGGCGCAAGGTGGGTTCAATTTCAACGCGGCCAATTCTTCGGTCAGCATGACCCGGGCTTCGTGGTACTCGTCGCGCAGGTAAATGTAAACCGCCTCGCAGCCCACCACGCTGGCGGCGATCAGCACACCTTCCAGAAAACGGTGCGGATCGGCCTCCAGGCAAGTGCGGTCCTTGAAGGTGCCGGGCTCGCCCTCATCGATGTTGACCGCCATCAGGCGCGGCCCGGGCTGGTCACGCACAATGCGCCACTTGCGGCCCGCTGGGAAGCCTGCGCCACCCAGACCCCGCAAGCCAGCAGACGCCAGGCACTCGATCACCGACTCATGGTCCTTCAAACCCGTGGCCACTTGCAAGGCGAGTTGGTAGCCGCCTGCTTTTTTGTAGGCGTCATAGCGCAGCGCATGGGGCAATGGCAGGGGCTGTGTTTGCTGCCGGGCCAGCAGCGATGTCAATTTTTCAGGGGTGGCAAAAGCAACGGCTTGCTGGCCGACTTGCGCCGCAGGTGCTTGCTCGCATCGGCCCAGGCAGGGCACGGGCTGAAGCTTGACATTCGGTCCCAGCAGGGCCGGCAGTTTGTCCAGCAGGCTTTGGGCGCCAGCCAGGCTGCAACTGAGGCTGTCGCACACGCGCAATGTCACGCCCGGCGCGGTGTCATGGTCCTTGAGCAGTTCAAAGTGGTGGTAGAACGAAGCGACCTCAAACGCTTCAACCACAGGCAGGCGCATCTCGGCGGCCAGGGCCACGATGTGGCGCTCAAACAGCCCATGGAAATGGTCGTTGAGCACATGCAGGTGCTCAATCAGCAAATCACGTCGGTGGCCATCAGTGGGCGCCGCCCCGATGAGGCCACGGACCTCGGCCACGGCGGCCTGCGAAGGCTGCCGTCCTTTGAGCTGGTT
>NZ_JBIKHV010000025.1:0-29476 GCF_044361985.1 Limnohabitans sp.
GCAAAGCCGTGTTTTTTGTCGAGGCAGACGAGGTGCTCAAGCGGCTGATTGATGAGGAGTACACGCGCCACCCCTTTTACGGTAGCCGCAAGATGGTGGTGTACTTGGGGCGTTGCGGACACTGGGTCAACCGCAAGCGGGTGCAGCGCTACATGCGCAGCATGTCGCTGGCTGGTATGGCACCAGGGCCGAATACGAGCGCGGCGCACCCGCAGCACAAGGTGCACCCCTATCTCCTGCGTGGCGTGCCCGTGGTGCGGGCCAATCAGGTCTGGAGCACGGACATCACCTATGTGCGGCTAGCTCGGGGCTTTGCCTACCTCGTGGCTGTGATTGACTGGTACTCTCGGCGGGTGCTGAGCTGGCGAATCAGCAACAGCATGGAGGCCGCGTTTTGCGTGGACTGCCTGGAGGACGCCTTGCGTGAGCACGGCAAGCCTGAGGTATTCAACAGCGACCAGGGCAGCCAATTCACCAGCGAGGCATTCACGGGCGTGCTCAATCGCGAGGGGATCACCATCAGCATGGACGGCCGGGGCCGGGCCTATGACAACATCTTTGTGGAGCGGCTTTGGAGGAGCGTCAAGCATGAGGACATCTACCTCAACGGCTATGCCACCATGGGCGAGTTGCTGGTGGGCCTGACGAAATACTTTGCTTTCTACAACACCGAGCGCCCGCACCAGTCACTGGAAAATCAAACACCGCAAGAGGTTCACCAGACGTCAAGCGGCGGCGGTGCGATGATCGTGGACAAATACCGGAGCAAAGAAAGACTCCCAGTTGCGCTGCGCTCCAGCGCGACTGCGGCCGGGGAAGTCAGGATTGAGATTGAGCCAGCAATACAAAATGCAAAAACCGGGGCAGCGCCGACCAGCTGCGAGAAGTTGAGTGCAACTTAAACTGCCATCAAGGCTGTCCTGACTTTGGGGTCCACTTCAAACCTTGCCCGACTTTAAAACAGCCAGCCCCCAAGCTGTGTTGCACGATTGACACCCCGCCATGGAACTCAACACCGAAATCATCACCACCGCACCGCTGGACTCTGCTTCGGTGGTCTTGTTGCGCGACAGTGCACAAGGCATGCAAGTGCTTTTGCTCAGGCGCCACCAAGCGTCCAACGTTTTGGGTGGGGCCTATGTGTTTCCAGGCGGCAAACTCGACGCGGCTGACCAAAGTCCAGGTTTGCTGGCCCAACTGAGCCAAGACATCGGCACTTTGCACCAGCGACTCGCAGAACCTCATCTGAGCGCTGAACGGGCGGCGGGCCTTTTTGTGGCGGCTATTCGCGAGGCATTTGAAGAATGCCGGATCTTGTTAGGCCAAACCGGCGATGACAGTCCAGACCTGCAAGCCTTGCAAGACGCTTTGGCCAGCGGGCAAAGCTGGGCTGAGGCCTTTCAAAATCTTTCGCTTCGCTTGTCCACCGACACCTTGGTGCCCTGGACCCGTTGGATCACACCCCGGCAGGCATCCGTCACGCATAAACGCTTCGACACCCGTTTCTTTATCACCCGGGTGCCCGAAGGTCAAACCGCCGAACACGACAACCATGAGACCACCGAAGCCCTGTGGATTACCCCGCGCGAGGCCTTGATACGTTACTGGGACCGCCAGATCGAACTGGCGCCACCACAAATCATGGGGCTGGTGCAGCTTGGCAGACACTCGGACACCCACAGTGCGCTGGCAGAAGCCCAAAGTCGCCATCCCCCTGTGGTGGAGCCTGAACCCTTCGATCAGGACGGCGTCCGCACCATTTGCTATCCCGGCGACCCACGGCATTCGGTAGCGCGATCAGCGTTTCCCGGCCCGACCCGCCTGATGTTCAAAAACAAGCGCTTTGAGCCTGAGTTGGGTTTGGCCGCTTTGCTGGATCACGATTAACTATTACAATTTGTAACACTAATAGATCTTTTCCAGCACTCATGACCGAAACATCTGCGCCCATTTATCTGTCTGTTGAACGGGCGATCGAATTCATTGGCGATGCCAACGGGGTTTTATCCTTGCTGAACACCTTGCACCAGACTTTGGGCGAAGACCTGCCGCGCATTGCGGCGCTGTTGGAACAAGACGACATGCATGGTGTGAACCGCGTGTTGCACCAGCTAAAAGGATTCACCCCGGTGTTTTGCGTCGACAGCCTGGTTGAACTGGTCGTGATTGTTGAGCAAATGAGCAAGCACGCTGAAATCTCGGAAGTCCGTGCCGCTTACAGCCAATTGGCCCCCCAGCTGGAGGCGCTGCGCAACGAAGTCGCCTCACACCTGGTGAGCCACCCGCAGGCTTGAACAAGCCCCGATCCGCTTCAGCGGGCTGCACAACCACTGGGCGGCCCATCGCCAACCTCAGGCGCAAATTTCAGCTTTGACGGCACTGGCTGCAGAATCTGGCGGGTTTTGTGCCTCCAGCCACTGGGCAATGGTGGCAGGGTCATGCATCAGACGCAGTTGGTCAAACGCCTCTTGTGCCTGCGGGTGAACCCGCCGCAAATAATTGAGCCACTGCTTGAGCCGCCCCGCGCGGTGGCGAGGGGCCACCCGCTGGCTGATGCCCTGCCAAAACAGGCGCATCAACACCACAATGTGTGCCCAAGTCACGGCCTCCCCGGTCGACGTGCCTGTCAATACGGCATCGTGATGCGCAATGGCCAAAGCCAGGCCAGGGTCGGCCACCATGCCACGCCCAATCATGAGACGCTCACACCCGGTCACCTCGCGGCAACGCAAGGCATCCGACAAAGTCCAGATTTCACCGTTGGCCACCATGGGCAATCGCACATGCTGGCGCAAATCAGCGATCCGATCCCAGTAAGCGGGCGGCCGGTAGCCATGGGCCTTGGTTCGGGCATGAACCACCAGATCACTGGCACCGGCGGCCTCAATGGCCTGAGCGCAGTCCTCTGCTCGGCTGTCATCGTTGTAGCCCAGGCGCATCTTGGCCGAGACCGGGATGTGCGCCGGCACTGCTCGGCGCACAGCCGCCACGATGTCCCCCACCAACTCGGGCTCATCCAGCAAGACCGCACCTCCCCGGTGCTGATTGACAGTTTTTGCAGGGCAGCCAAAATTCAAATCGATGCCAGCCGGTTCCAGCTCGGCCAAGGCAGCCGCATTGTCTGCCAGACAGATCGGGTCCGAGCCCAGCAACTGCACACGCACTGGCACCCCTGCGGGGGTGCAACTCTTGTTCAGCAATTCGGGCGCCACGCGAATGAAGGCGCGGCGCGGCAGCACGGTGTTGGTGACCCGGATGAACTCCGACACGCACAAGTCCACACCGCCCACACGCGTGAGCATGTCTCGCAAGGTGTGGTCGAGCAGGCCCTCCATGGGCGCCAGCATGATGCGACCGCCCAAATGGCGCGTTTGCATGAGGTCAGGCCATCAGCTGAGTTTGCGCTTGAGCCGAACCTCTTCGATCTTCACACCACCCAATGGCACGGTGCGGGCCGTGTTCATCTCGCGCTTGAACCCCGCCAGATCGTGAAAACGCAAGGTTTTTTCATGCAAAAGTGGCAACCAGACAGTGACTTCGGTGCAACCTTCTTCTTCCAGGCCTTCAAGGGCAGCATCCCACAGGGCCAGGCCAATGCCCTGACCCAAACGGTCAGGGGCCACATAAATGGCCCAGATTTCGCCTGTTGTGTTTTTGGATTTGGGGTCGCGCGAACGGTCAAACCCGACAAAGCCGACGACTTCACGGCCGTCGGTGGCCAGCATCACTTGCGGCTCACCGTATTCAATCGCCTCTTTCCAGAAGGACACCCGTTTGGGCATGGGGGTGGCGTCCCAATGGGCATCAGGCACTTGGCCGGCGTAGGCAGCGCGGCAGGCGCTCACATGCAATGCAGCCACTGCAGGCGCATCTTGAAGGGAGGCAAATCGGACTTGGATATCGGACATGGCTTGAACTAGAAATAAACAACAAGGTGCCGAAAAACCAGGTCTTTCGGCGCAAAACCAGACATTGTCGCCGCTTCGGTTATCTTCAACCCATGAGGACGTCTTTGAGCAGCATGAATTATCCGTTGGCACACCCCCCGAAGGTCCTTTGTGGCCAAGCGGCCAACACTTTGAAGCGGGTGCGGGCCTGGTTTTTTGCAGGGCTTTTTTGGGCATTGGGGGTGCTTGGCACGGGCTTGGCCAGCGCCCAAACCCCTGGCCGGTTTGCCGACGACATGGCAGAACGCACCCGGGCCTGCACTGCTTGCCACGGCGACCAAGGCCGCGCCGGGCCCGATGGTTATTACCCACGCCTGGCAGGCAAGCCGGCAGGCTACCTGCACAACCAGCTGCGCAATTTTGCACAAGGTCGGCGGCATTACGACCTGATGGCGCGTTTGGTCAACCCCCTGAACGACGACTATCTGGGCGAGATGGCCCAGTACTTTGCCCAGCTGAAACTGCCCTACCCGCCCCCCACGGCGAACAATGCCATCTCGCCCGAACGCCTGGCCAAGGGCCAGCAACTGGTGACCCAGGGCGATGCCGCACGCGGCTTGCCCGCCTGTACGCAATGCCATGGTGTGCGCCTGACGGGCGTGCAGCCCAACGTGCCGGGCCTGCTGGGCTTGCCACTGGACTACCTGAACGCCCAACTGGGGGCTTGGCAGACCGGACAACGCCGCGCCCACGCACCTGATTGCATGGCCGAAGTGGTCAAGCGCATGCCGGCGGCAGACCTGATTGCTGTTTCGAGTTGGTTGGCTCGCCAGCCACTGCCGGCTGACACCCAGGCCACAGATCGCCGCCCTGCAGGCCCTGCGCTGCCTGAAGCCTTGCGTTGTGGCAGTGCACCTGAATTGTCTGGCCAAGCGCCGGCACAGCCCCTTGCCGGGGGCCGATCATGAACCGCCTCACGCACCCCACGAAACCTTTTTGGCGATTGGGCCAAGTCATTTTGCTCAGCCTTGGGGTGCTCGCTGCAGCGGTGGTGTGGGACAACTGGGGCGACCTGGTTTGGCCCCCAAAAGACGCCCCAGCCCTCTCGGGCAAGGCAACCGAAGCCCAAATCGAGCAAGGACGCTACCTGGCCCTGGCAGGAAACTGCATGGCCTGTCACACCAGCCTGGGTGGGCCAGCCTTGGCGGGGGGGCGCCGCATTGACACGCCTTTTGGTGGCGTCTACAGCAGCAACCTGACGCCCGACCCGCAGACGGGCCTGGGCCAATGGGATGCGCAAGATTTTTGGCACGCCTTGCACCTGGGCCGATCCAAGGGCGGTCGTTTGCTGACCCCGGCCTTTCCTTACAACCACACCAGTGTCATTCCCCGCGAAGACAGCGACGCAATTTTTGCCTGGCTGAACACCCAAGCCCCGATTGTCCAGGCCCAGCCCGACCACACCCTGGTCTGGCCCGTGGGCACGCAGCCAGCCCTGGCCGTCTGGCGAAGCCTGTACTTTGCACCCAGCCCATTCGTGGTGGATACACAGCAAAATGCGCAATGGAACCGTGGCGCTTACCTGGTGCAAGGACTGGGTCACTGCGCGGCCTGCCACAGCCCGCGCAACGCGCTCGGGGCGAGCGGCTCGGTCAGTGACTTGTCGGGTGGCCTGATGCCCGTGGTCAATTGGTACGCCCCTGACCTGACCCGTGACGCTGAAACTGGCTTGGCCAGCTCGCCCCTGCCCGAGATCGTGCGCCTGTTGCGCACCGGCACATCGGCATCGGCTCAAACCAGCGGCCCCATGGGCGAAGTGGTGCAACACAGCCTGCAACACCTTAGCCCGAACGATCTGCAAGCCATGGCGGTTTATTTGCAATCGCGTGCAAAAAATGCCCCAGATCAAGCTCCACAGAGTCCTCGTCAGCCCGCCCGCATCAGCCTGCAAGTCACCAAACAAGGCGCCAAGGTATACGAACGCCATTGCCTGCAATGCCACGGTGAAAAGGGCGAAGGCATCAACACCGCCGATGGCAAAGTGGCCTACCCGTCCCTGGCAGGCAACCGCGCTGTGCTGCTGAACGACCCCACCAATCTGGTGCAAGTGGTGTTGTACGGCGGCTACGCGCCAGTCACCGCAGGCCACCCTCGACCTTTTGGCATGCCCCCTGCCATGCTGGAACTGGATGACCGCGACATCTCGGCCGTACTCACCCATCTGCGCACCCAATGGGGCAACCGGGCCAGCGAAGTCCCCCCCCTGCAAGTCAACCGTATTCGGGCAGCACAAGGGCATTGATGGCTTGGCGCGGCCAAGCTTGCGCCGGCATGAGCGCCTGTCAACTGCGGCACTGGCTTGCCAAGTCCTAACCCCTAATATCTTCACCATGAAACACCACCTTTACATTCTCACAGGGGCCTCGAGGGGCTTGGGGCTGGCCATGGCCGAGCAATTGCTGCAAGCAGATAACAGCCTGCTGTGCATCTCACGGCACACCCATCCCGCCCTTCAGGAGACTGCACAACAAAATGCATCCACTCTGGTGCAATGGAGCCAGGACCTGGCCGATGGCGAAGGGGCAAGTAGCCGCTTGAAGGCTTGGCTGAAAAGCCAAAACCCGGCCGATCTTGCCAGCGTGACCCTGATCAACAATGCAGGCACCATCCCCCCGATCCTGCCGCTCAGTCAATCTAGCCCCACCGATTTGGCGCAGGCCTTGCGCGTCGGTCTGGAAGCGCCCATGGCCTTGTGCGCGGCGTTTTTAGGCGCTACCGAAACATGGACCGTGCCAAAAAGGGTGCTCAACATTTCTTCCGGCCTGGGCCGCAACGCCATGGCTTCGCAGGCTGGCTATTGCGCGGCCAAAGCCGGCATGGACCACTTCACACGATGCATGGCACTTGACGAGGCCCTCGTACCCCAAGGCGCCAAAGTTTGCTCATTGGCCCCAGGCGTGATCGACACCGACATGCAAGTGCAGTTGCGTGGCGCAGCCGGTGAGGCTTTCCCTGACCAATCCAAGTTTTTGCAGCTGAAAGAAAAAGGCCTGCTCAGCAGCGCGCCTCAAGCAGCTGCGCTGGTGCTGGCCTTCCTCGCCCGGCCTGACTTTGGGCAAAAGCCTGTGGCTGACATCCGGGACTGAGCGACTGCAGACAGGCCAGCGACTTGTCAGCGTTTACAAAGTTACTTGTCAGGTCAACGTAGCCATTGACCCCGACACTCACAGGGTCAAACCTGTTGATTACTGTCATTTTTAAAATTCTGGAGACCTCCCATGAGCCGTGAAGTTGTTGTTGTCAGCGGTGTGCGCACCGCGATTGGTACCTATGGCGGCAGCCTGAAGGACATTGCCCCCACCGAGCTGGCCGCGCAAGTCGTGCGTGAAGCCCTGTCCCGTGCGGGCACCGACGGCAAAGATGTCGGCCATGTCGTGTTCGGCCATGTGGTCAACACCGAGCCCAAAGACATGTATTTGTCGCGCGTGGCGGCCATCAATGGAGGCTGCGCCGAGGGCACGCCCGCCTTCAACGTCAACCGCCTGTGCGGCTCGGGCCTGCAGGCCATTGTCAGCGCCAGCCAGTCCATCTTGCTGGGCGACTGCGACATCGCCATTGGCGGCGGTGCCGAAAACATGAGCCGCGGCCCCTACGCCTCCTTGAGTGCCCGTTGGGGTGCCCGCATGGGCGACACCAAAATGATCGACATGGTGGTCGGCGCCCTGCACGACCCTTTCCACAGCATTCACATGGGCGTGACCGCCGAAAACGTGGCCACCAAATACGGCATCACCCGCGAAATGCAGGATGCACTGGCCGTTGAAAGCCACAACCGTGCCGAACGCGCCACTCTGGCCGGTTACTTCAAAGAGCAGATCATGCCGGTCATGCTGAAAAGCAAAAAAGGCGAAGTGGCCTACGCCACCGACGAGCACTTCCGCCCAGGCTGCAAGCTCGAAGACATGGCCAAGCTCAAGCCCGTGTTCGTGAAAGAAAACGGCACTGTGACCGCTGGCAACGCTTCAGGCATCAACGACGCTGCTTCAGCGGTGGTGCTGATGGAAGCCGGTACCGCCAAGGCCCGTGGTGCCAAGCCAATGGCCCGCCTGGTGGGTTATGCCCACACTGGGCTCGACCCCAAGATCATGGGCGCAGGCCCGATCTCGGCCACACAAGCTGTGCTCAAGAAAACCGGTCTGACGGTCAACGACCTGGACGTGATCGAGGCCAACGAAGCCTTTGCCGCCCAAGCCTGCGCCGTGACCCGCGAACTGGGCTTGGACCCCGCCAAGGTCAACCCCAACGGCTCGGGTATCTCGCTGGGCCACCCGATTGGCGCCACCGGCGCGTTGATCACCGTGAAAGCCCTGTACGAACTGCAACGCGTGAATGGCCGTTACGCGCTGGTCACCATGTGCATCGGTGGGGGTCAGGGCATCGCGGCGATTTTTGAACGCATGTGAGCCTTAGGGCTTGACGGCAGCCGTCACCACCACCTCAATCCGGTAAGCCGGGTTGGCCAGCGCGGCCTGCACGGTGGCGCGAGGTGGAGCGGTGCCGGCCACCACCCAGGCATCCCAGACTTCGTTCATGGCGGCGATATCCGTGATGTCTTTGAGGTAAATTTGGGTGCGCAAAATGCGGGTTTTTCCGCTGCCCGCCTCGGCCAGCCGCAGCTCAATCTGGCCCAGCACATCGGCCGTCTGGCTGCGAATGTCGGCAGCCTCGCACTCGGGCACCATGCCCGCCAAATACACCACGCCATTGAAAACGGCCGCTTCGCTGTAGCGGGCGGCCACATGCAGTCTTTTCAGGTCTTGGCTCATGGTTTTTTCTGGCCCAATTTCGACTCGGTACCCGCCAGCAGTCGGTTGATGTTTTCGCGATGGCGCCAAATCAGCAGCATGGCCATGATAGCCAGGCTCAAGACTTCGGCAGCCGTCGCCTGCCAGGCAACGCCAGTGCCAAACAGGTAAAAGGCGGGTGCAAACACAGCAGCCACCATCGACGCCAGTGACACATAGCGGCTGAAATAGACCACGATGGCAAAGGTCAGCACGGTCGCCAAGGCCAAGGGGCCATTGACCCCGACCACCACGCCCACCGCTGTGGCCACGCCTTTACCGCCCATGAACCCAAAGAATACAGGGTACAAATGTCCCAGAAAAGCAGCCAGGCCAGCCAATGCAGCGACACCTGCGCCCAGGCCATGCTCTGGCCCATAAGTCAGAACCAGGGCCACGGGCAGCCAGCCTTTGGCAGCGTCTAACAGCAGGGTCAGAATGGCTGCCTTTTTGCTACCCGAACGCAACACGTTGGTGGCGCCAGGATTTTTGCTGCCGTAGCTGCGGGGGTCGCTCAGGCCCATCAGGCGGCTGACAATCACCGCAAAACTGAGTGAGCCGATCAAGTAACTGGTCAACACCACCGCCACTGGAATCCATAGGTCCATCAAAAGCTCCCTTGTTCTTGTACGGGCGTTATTCTGCCAGTGCGCAATTCACCGGCTTGGCCCCGAGCAGCTGCACGCAGACCTGGGGCTCGATGCCCACCAGGTAACCGCGCCTGCCGCCGTTGATGCAGATGCGCGGCAAACTCAGGATGCTCTCTTCGATGAACACCGGCATCGACTTTCGGGTAGCAAACGGTGAGGTGCCGCCCACCAGATAGCCGCTGTGCCGATTCGCCACCTCGGGCGCACAGGGTTCGACCGACTTCAGGCCGATCTGCCGCGCCAGGTTTTTGGTAGATACCTTGCGGTTGCCGTGCATCAGAACCACCAGGGGCTTGGCATCCTGGTCTTGCATGATCAAGGTCTTGACCACCACAAACGGGTCCATGCCCAGCACATGCGCACTGTGCTGGGCACCCCCGTGCTCCAGGTAGTCGTAGGGGTGCTCGGTGAAGCTCACCCCCTGCTGGCGAAGCAGCGCCGTGGCAGGGGTTTCGCTGACTTTGTCTTTTTTGGCCATTGGCCAATGTCACAAAGCCGGATCGCGCATTTCCCAACGGATGGCGTCGATGGCCTTGAGGACCTCTGGCGTCAACTCGGCTGTCCAGGCGGCCAAGTTTTCGTTGAATTGGGCCACCGAGGTCACACCGATGATGGTGCTGGCCACACACCAGCGGTGGTAGCAAAAAGCCAAGGCCATTTGAGTGGGCGTCATGCCGTTATCACGCGCCAGCTGGTTGTAACGGCGTGCCGCCACCAACGCCTCAGGGCGGCCCCAGCGTTGCTTGCGCATCGAGTCGTAACGTGCAATTCGGCCGCCATCCGGCAGCAGCGGGCCGGTCAGATCAAAGTTGTCGTATTTGCCTGTCAGCAAGCCAAAGCCCAGGGGCGAGTAAGCCAGCAAGGACACGTTCAGGCGATAGCAGGTTTCGTCCAGCGCATTGTCGTAGGTGCGGTTGACCAGGCCATAAGGGTTTTGCACCGTGGCCACGCGCGGCAGGCCATGCTGCTCCGCCAGGCGCACGAATTCGTGCACGCCATAAGGCGTCTCATTGGACAAGCCGATCTGACGGACCTTGCCCGCCTTGACCAGTTTGGACAAGGCTTCCAGTTGCTCGTGAATTGGTGTGAGTGGCTTGTCTTTGCTCGGGTCGAAATAAGTGATGCCGAACACCGGAACATGGCGCTCGGGCCAATGGATCTGGTACAGGTCGATCACATCGGTTTGCAGGCGACGCAGGCTGGCGTCACAGGCATTCAAAATGTCTTGCCCGGTCATGCCCGAACCTTCCCGGATCCAGGGCATGCCGCGTGAAGGCCCTGCCACCTTGGTTGCCAGCACCAGCTTTTGGCGGGCACCAGGGCGCTTGGCCAACCAGTTGCCGATGTAGGTTTCGGTGAAGCCGCAGGTGGCGGCCGTGGCGGGCACGGCGTACATCTCGGCAGTGTCGATGAAGTTGATACCGGCTTCGAGTGAGCGGTCCAGGATGGCGTGTGAATCAGCTTCATTGACCTGTTCACCAAAGGTCATGGTGCCCAGGCAGATGGGGGTCACTTGCAAGTCGGACTGTCCGAGTTGAACGAGTTTCATGGTGTTTCCTGTGTTGTTCTGAAGAGGGGTGAGGCCATCGGCAGATGGCCTTTACAGCACAAGCCCGAAGGCCCACTGCCGCATTGGCAAACGCTTATTTTGTCATGGCATTCAGCCCGGACTGATGAGAGCTATCCGGGCTTCTTCCTGCAGCCGCAAGACCCGGCGCTGCACTTTGCCCGTGGTGGTCATGGGCAACTGGTCGATGAACTCGATCTCTTTGGGGTACTCGTAGGGCGCGAGCAAGCCCTTCACATGGCTTTGCAGCTCGCGTCTTACTTGCTCGTCAAAGGCGGGCTGGCCCGCCCCTGCTGGTCTGCGGCTTAGCCAGTCGGGTGACAACACCACATAGGCCTTGACCACCGCTCCGCGGTCCGCATCGGGCTTGGGCACCACCGCCGCATTGGCCACGGCGGGGTGCTTGACCAGACAGTTTTCAATCTCTCCAGGGCCAATGCGGTAACCCGCCGCCTTGAACATGTCGTCGGTGCGGCCCTGGTACCAAAGGTAACCCTCCGCGTCGGCCACGGCCATGTCACCCGTGCGGCACCAATGGCCGGTGTATTTAGCCTGGGTTGCCTGATCGTTGTGCCAATAGCCCAAAAAGAAAACCGGATCAGGGTGCCCGTGCACGTCAAAGCGATTGACGGCCACCTCACCGGGCGTGCCTGCGGGGCAGACGCGACCTGCTTCGTCAATGACCGCAACCTGGTGGCCCGGATAAGCCTTTCCCATGCTGCCAGGCTTGGCAGGCCAAAGGCGGGCACAGTTGCCCACCACATAGTTGATTTCGGTTTGGCCAAACATTTCATTGACCGTGATGCCCAACTGCTTTTGGCAGTAATCAAACACCGCGTCGCCCACGGCCTCACCGGCACTCATCATGGCCTGAAGTTGAATCCGATATCGGGCCTTCACGTCAGGCACCGCCTTCATCATGGCTTTCAGGGCCGTTGGAAACAAAAAGGTGTGCGTGACGGCATGGCTTTGCAGAATCTCAAACGCCGCCTCGGGCGAAAAGCGCCCGTTGAAAGCCACAATGGGGCGACCGAAATACAAACTCGGAAGCAGCGCATCCATCAAACCGCCCGTCCACGCCCAGTCGGCCGGCGACCAGAACACCGCCTTGGAGGGGCGATCAGCGTGGTCCGGGTCGAAGCCAAACCAGTTTTGGCTGGCCACAAAACCCGTGAGGTTGCCGATCAGGGCCCTGTGCGGAATCAAGGCACCCTTGGGGTTGCCGGTGGTGCCACTGGTGTAGATCAACACCGCTGGGTCTTCGGCCAAGGTGGACACGGTCTTGAAGGTGGACGCACTGGCTTGCGTGAGCTGGGCGTAATCCAGATCAGCCAGCGCAGCCGCCGGCCCAACACCAATCAAGGTTTGCAAGCTGGGGCAGTCGGGGCGGGCTTGTAGCAAAGCCTGCACCGTGGATTCGTCGCACACCGCCACACGGGCCTGGCTGTCGTTGAAGCGAAAAGACAAGGCTTCGGGTCCAAACAGCATCGACAAAGGCATGGCCACCGCGCCCATTTGCAGCACGGCCATGTAGGCCACGGCCGTTTCGTAGCGCTGGGGCATCACGATCGCCACCCGGTCACCACGCTGCACACCTTGCGCCCGCAGCGCCCGACTCAAGCGGTTGGCGTCTTGTTGCAACTGCCCAAATGTCCAGCTGCGCCCCAGGCCCTGGCCCGCCACATGCTCACGCACGGCCTGGCGTTTGGCGGTGGCAGGCTGCACTGCCCATTGCCCGCAGCAGACTTGCGCCATGTTGAAAATTCGGGGCACTTTCCAGCCAAAGCCTTGGTGAATTTGCAGGTAGCGGTCCATGTGCGGACGGGCTTGGCGGTCTTGGGGGCGACTGACGCTCATGGAATGTCTCCTTATGATCGAAAGTATGTACCAAGTTTTACGCGAACCCCGAAGCCTTTGGGTGCAAGTGCGCGGCTGCCGCTACCATGTTTGCCAATGGGGCACGGCCAAGCCCGGTGCCACACCCTTGGTGCTGGCCCACGGGTGGATGGATGTGGCCGCCTCCTGGCAGTTCATGGTTGACGCCTTCAGCGAAGCCTTTGCGCAACAGCGCCCCATCATCGCCATGGACTGGCGGGGTTACGGTCTGACCGAAGCCCCTGCCACCGACTGTTACTGGTTTCCCGACTACTTGGCCGACCTGGACGCCTTGCTGGACAGCCTGTCACCCGGTCGACCCGTGGACTTGGTGGGGCACAGCATGGGTGGCAACGTGGTGATGATGTACGCGGGCACTCGCCCCGAGCGCATCCGCCGCCTGGTCAACCTCGAAGGCTTTGGCTTGGCAGCCAGCCAGCCCACTCAAGCCCCTGCTCGCATGGGTCAATGGCTGGACGAACTCAAAGCCCAGCGAACGGGCGAAAAAGACCTGAAACCCTATGCCGATGCCCGGGGTGTAGCTGCGCGCTTGATGAAAACCAACTGCCGCCTGGGCCAAGACAAAGCCGACTGGTTGGCACAGCACTGGGCCAGGCCCGGCAGCGATGGGCAGTGGCGCATTCTTGGCGATGCGGCGCACAAGGTGATTAACCCCTATTTGTTCCACGTCGAAGAAGCCCTGGCCATGTACGGTCAGATCAGTGCCCCCGTGCTGGTGGTGGAGGCTTCTGACGATTCACTCGGCCAGTGGTGGAAAGGCAAATACACGCTGGCTGAATTTCACGAACGTCTGAAAGCGATCCCGGTGCTCGAGCAAGCCATCATTCAGGATGCAGGCCACATGCTGCACCACGACCAACCGCAAGCCCTGGCGGCAGTGCTTGAGAAGTTCATGGGTTAAGGGGCCCTAAAATCACCAGGTTTTAATTTTGACGATGGTCGGTGATGCATATCCTAAAAATTTCACGTTTTAGCCTGGCTGTGGCCTTGTCCTTGTTTGTCAACTTGGCGAATGCAGATGCGGCAAGTCGCTATTGCCCCAACTTTTTGGCGGTCAAAGGTGCTGCGGAACCCACACACCGCGGTGAATTCACGTTTTCCCCTTATACCCACCACTGGAGTCAGAACCCCGAGCACAAAAAAGTGGTCATGGTGGCCTTTGACGAACAGTTGCCGGGAGACCGTTTGTGTGGCATCAGCTTTTTCAGCAACTCATTCGGCCAGCCTTCGGTTTATGTTTACGCAGGCCAGCAGTTCAACGCGCTTTTGGGCATGCCCAATCTGTATGCCAAAGTCACTGGCGGCCTGATGTACGGCTACGTCGCGCCCTATGAAAACAAAGTCCCCCTTAATTACAACGGTTTTTCACCGGCCATCATCCCTTCCCTTGGCTACAGATTGAGCCAACACGACTCGTTTCAGCTCCAATTCCTGGGCAACGCTGCCTTGATGTTTTCTTACGGGCGTCAGTTTTAATCCGCAGTCATCACGGCCCCCTGCCAACTCATGAGAAAATGCCCGATTTACCGAATCGGACACATCCCCCATGGACGCAGAACACATCAACCAAATCGGCGCAACCCTCACTGACCTGACGCTGCGGACCCAGGCATTACGGGGGTATCTTTGACTACGATGCCAAATCTGAACGGCTGAGAACCGTCAACGCATCGCTCGAAGATCCATCGGTCTGGAACGACCCCAAGAAAGCCCAAGAGCTGGGCAAAGAGAAAAAAACCCTCGACAGCGTGGTGATCACCATCACCAACCTGACCAGCGAACTGGCAGACAACCTTGAACTCTTCGAGATGAGCAAGGAAGACGGTGACGACGATGGCCTTTTGACCATCGAGGCAGAAGCCGGCAAGCTGTCCAAATTGGTTGAGGACCTCGAATTCCGCCGCATGTTCCGCCATGAGGCCGATCCACTGAACTGTTTTGTTGACATTCAAGCGGGCGCTGGTGGCACTGAAGCTTGCGATTGGGCCAGCATGCTGCTGCGCCAATACATCAAATACGCCGAACGCAAGGGCTTCAAGGCCACCGTGGAAGAAGAAACACCGGGCGACACCGCGGGCATCAAGGGTGCCACCATCAAGATCGAAGGCGATTACGCGTTTGGCTTGCTGCGAACCGAAACCGGTGTTCACCGCCTGGTGCGCAAGAGCCCGTTTGATTCATCGGGCGGGCGTCACACCTCGTTCGCCTCTTTGTTCGTCTACCCAGAGATCGACGATTCGATCCAGATCGACATCAACCCGTCTGACGTACGAACCGATACCTTCCGCGCCAGTGGCGCGGGCGGTCAACACATCAACAAGACCGATTCGGCCGTGCGATTGACGCACATTCCCACGGGCATCGTGGTGCAGTGCCAGGATGGCCGCAGCCAGCACAGCAACCGCGACGTGGCCTGGCAGCGGCTGCGTTCGCGCTTGTACGACTTTGAAATGCGCAAACGCATGGAAGAGCAGCAAAAGCTGGAAGATACCAAGACCGATGTGGGCTGGGGTCACCAGATCCGGAGCTATGTGCTGGACAACAGCCGCATCAAAGATTTGCGCACCAACGTCGAGATTTCGGCCACCCAGAAGGTGCTCGATGGCGACCTCGATGCGTTCATCGAAGCCTCACTGAAACAAGGCCTCTGACCCGGTCAGACCAAAAAAATGGAGTTAGTGATGCGTGAAGGACAACCCACCGCGATTCACCGGGCGGCCTATGCCGCACCGGCCTTCTGGATCGACACGGTCGATCTGACGTTCGACCTCGACCCCGCCAAGACCCGCGTCTTGAACAAGATGCGCCTGCGTCGCAACAACGATGTGGCTGCCCAGGCCCTGCGTCTGGATGGTGAAGACCTCAACCTGGCACGCGTGCTGGTGAATGGCGCAGGCACCTCCTTCAAGATGGACGGCAACCAGCTGGTGCTGGAAAATCTTCCCGAAGGTGCCGATGCCTTTGATCTGGAAATCTTCACCACCTGCAACCCTGAAAAGAACACCCAGTTGATGGGCCTGTACGTCAGCAACGACTCGTTCTTCACCCAGTGCGAGGCCGAGGGTTTTCGCCGCATCACCTACTTCCTGGACCGTCCTGATGTGATGGCCAGTTACAGCGTGACCTTGCGTGCCGACAAGTTGAAATACCCGGTGCTGCTTTCCAACGGCAACCTGGTCGCGCAAGGCGCGCTGGAAGATGGCCGCCACTTTGCCAAATGGGTCGACCCACACAAAAAGCCCTGCTACTTGTTTGCCTTGGTGGCGGGCCAACTGGTCACGCGAGAACAACGCATCCTGAGCCGCTCCGGAAAAGAACACTTGCTGCAGGTGTTTGTGCGCCCTGGTGATCTGGACAAAACCGAACATGCCATGAACTCGCTGATGGCCAGCGTGGCATGGGACGAAGCCCGCTTTGGTCTGCCACTCGATCTGGAACGTTTCATGATCGTCGCCACCAGCGACTTCAACATGGGCGCGATGGAAAACAAAGGCCTGAACATCTTCAACACCAAATACGTGTTGGCGAACCCGGCCACAGCCACAGACCTGGATTTCGGCAACATCGAAAGCGTGGTGGGGCACGAGTACTTCCACAACTGGACTGGCAACCGCATCACCTGTCGCGACTGGTTCCAGCTCTCTCTCAAAGAGGGCCTCACAGTTTTTCGGGATCAGGAATTCAGCCAGGACATGGCAGGCGACATCAGCGCCCGCGCCGTCAAACGCATCGAGGATGTGCGCGTTCTGCGCACTGTTCAGTTTGCTGAAGACGCCGGCCCCATGGCTCACCCTGTGCGGCCTGACAGCTATGTCGAGATCAACAATTTCTACACCGTCACCATTTACGAAAAAGGCTCTGAAGTCGTTCGCATGATGCAGACCCTGGTGGCCACGCCCACTGACAGCCAGGGCCGTGAAGGCTTTGCCAAGGGCATGAAGCTTTACTTTGAACGCCATGATGGCCAGGCCGTGACCTGCGATGATTTTGCACAGGCTATTGCAGATGCCAACCCCGACTCGGCCTTGGCGCGCAACCTGTCCGAGTTCAAGCACTGGTACAGCCAGGCCGGCACGCCCCGGCTGCAAGCAGCGGGTGCCTACAACGCAGATGAGCGGACTTACACACTCACACTCGGCCAAAGCTGCCCCGCCACGCCCGACCAGGAACGCAAAGCCCCGTTTGTCATCCCCGTCACGCTGGGTTTACTCAGCCGCGATGGCCAAGCGCTGGCGCTGCAACTGGCAGGTTCTGCAAGCAGCAGCTTGCAACACACGCTGGTCCTGAAAGAGAGCAGCACAAGTTACACCTTTGTCAACATTGACAGCGAACCTGTGCCCTCGCTCCTGCGCGCTTTCAGTGCCCCGGTGCTGCTGGAAGACGGCTTGTCTGCCATCGATTTGTTGATCTTGCTGGCCCACGACAGTGACCCGTTCAACCAATGGGAGGCAGGTCAGCGCCTGATGCTGCAAAGTGCCCTTGATGCCATCCAACAAAACAAGGACCTGACGGGGATTCCGGTGCTGTCTGATGCGCTGGTGAATGCCTTGCGCGAAGTGTTGCGCCACCCCGAGCTGGATGCGGCCTTCAAGGACCTGGCTCTCACGCTGCCCTCTGAAAACTACATCGCAGACCAACTGGATATGGTCGATCCGCAACGTGTTCACGCCCTGCGCGAAAACATGCGCCTGCAACTGGCCACCGCCTTGCGAGACGATTGGCAATGGGCCTGGGACGCCCACAAAAACAACGGTGCCTACACCCCCGATGCCAAGTCGAGCGGGCGTCGCGCCTTGGCTGGTCTGGCCATGAGCATGCTGTGCGTTGCCGCTGTGCACAGCGGCGATGCCGTCACACCAGGCCGCGTTTACCAGCAATTCAAGGACGCCAGCAACATGACCGATCGCTTCAATGCCTTGTCGGCGCTGGTGGTCAGTGGTCATGCCTTGGCACAAGACGCACTGGCCCTCTTTCATAAAATTTTCCAGCACGAAGCCCTGGTGATCGACAAATGGTTTGCACTGCAAGCAGGCGCGCCTGACCGTGCTGGGGATGTGCTGCCCCGTGTGCGCCAGCTCATGCAACATGCCGACTTCAGTCTGCGCAACCCGAACCGTGCACGCAGTCTGATTTTCAGCTTCTGCAGCGCCAACCCGGCAGGTTTTCACCGCGCCGATGCAGCAGGCTATGTGTACTGGAGCGAACAGGTGCTGGCCCTGGACACCATCAACCCGCAAGTGGCCGCCCGCCTGGCGCGCGCCATGGACCGCTGGAGCCGCTTGGCTGAGCCCTACCGCAGTGCCGCCCATGTGGCGATCGAGCGAGTGGCTGCCAAAGCCGATCTCAGCAACGATGTGCGTGAAGTCATCAGCCGCGCCCTGAGCGCCGCCTGATCGCACCCCCAAAAAGCAAGGAATCACCATGAGCAGCAAAATTTCTCTGTCCCGCTACCTGGTGGAGCAACAGCGCGACAAAGGCCACATCCCGGCCGAGTTGCGCTTGCTGCTCGAAGTGGTGGCCCGTGCCTGCAAAAGCATCAGCCACGCCGTCAACAAGGGGGCACTGGGCGGTGTACTTGGCAGCGCCGAAAGCGAGAACGTACAAGGCGAAGTCCAGAAAAAGCTGGACATCATCGCCAATGAAGTATTGATTGAGGCCAACGAATGGGGGGGGCACCTGGCCGCCATGGCTTCTGAAGAGATGGACAGCATTTACCTGGTACCTAACCGTTACCCCCAAGGCGAATACCTGCTGCTGTTTGACCCTTTGGATGGCTCGTCCAACATCGATGTCAACGTCAGCATTGGCACCATCTTCAGCGTCCTCAAAAAGCCCGAGGAAAGCCAGGGCGTGACTGAGAAAGATTTCTTGCAACCAGGCAAGCACCAGGTAGCTGCTGGTTACTGCGTGTATGGCCCACAAACCACACTGGTGCTCACCGTGGGTGACGGTGTGGCCATGTTTACGCTCGACCGAGAGCAAGGCTCCTTTGTGCTGACGCAAGAAAACGTGCAGGTGCCCGCTGACACCAAAGAGTTCGCCATCAACATGAGCAATATGCGCCACTGGGATGAGCCCGTGCGCCAGTACATTGACGAATGTCTACAAGGCAAGGATGGCCCGCGCGGCAAGGACTTCAACATGCGTTGGATTGCCAGCATGGTGGCTGATGTGCACCGCATCCTGACCCGGGGTGGCGTCTTCATGTACCCCTGGGACAAGCGCGAACCGCACAAACCCGGCAAGTTGCGCCTGCTCTACGAAGCCAACCCCATGAGCTGGCTGATCGAACAAGCTGGTGGTGCAGCCACCAACGGCAAGGATCGCATTTTGGATCTTCAGCCGAATCAGCTGCATGAACGCGTGAGCGTGGTGCTGGGCTCAAAAAACGAAGTCGATCGCGTGACGGCTTACTACACCAACAGACCGTCGTTGAAAAATTAACTGAAATCGCTCAACCGATTGAGCTGCCCATAACCTTCGTCATGGGCAGCAGCACTCATTTTGCTTGCGGCAAGTCTTCAGTTTGGGGGGTCGCTGCAGGTTCGGGTGATGGTTGCGCAACCACCGTCCGCAAAGTCTCACGCAGCATTTTCTTCTCGGGCAAACTCAAGGCACGTGCCAAGCGCTGGCGCATGCGCAGCAGCAACTGGCGGTCTACTTCCTGTGGAATGCCCCGGCTCACCTGCAACGCATCTCTCAAATCCTCCCGCAGGTCTTCTGGCTCATCCGCCCACCAAGCCGTGATCACCTCGAGCATGGATTGACGCAACTCTTCCACGTCTTCAACGGCCAGGCCCATGCCGATGGGCAGCTTGCCCTGCAGCATGTCAGCGAGGGCCTGCGAATTGACCACCACCCGGCGATCGGCCTGCGAAAGCAGTCGCGCCCAGCCTGGATCGGTACGGACCATTTGAGTCATGTTGCGGGCAGACTCATCGGCCAGCAGATGCACACTCAACCCACTCAACTGGGCTTCGTCGATGGTGGCCAAAAAGCGTTCGTCGTCGCTGGCCACCAGCACATGGTCGCAGGCATGGTGATCGGCCAGCTGCTTGAGGTCATGGCCCAATGAACGCAGCAAGGACGAGCCGCCATCGGCATCGTGCGATTGAACCAGGCGCACAATTTGGTCATCGATGATCAAGCCGTCCGACCGGTCGCTGTACCAATAAATGCGGCGCAAGTCGACATCGAGCCCTGCATGCGAAAGGGCGTGCGACAGCAAACTGAGCAAGCCTTGGCGGTTCACCGATTCGCCCGTAGTTCCCACGGCCCCTTGCTGCGCCATCCAGATCAGGAATCGGCCATCGATGAGCGCCATGCAAGTGCCAGAGCGGTGTTCGCCAAAACGGGGGTCAGATGGGGAGCCTTGAGAAAAGTAATCACGCTTCATGGTTGCAACCTGTATCAATAAGAAGTAGCGCTGCTAAAAAGTACAGCATCGGTCATTCTAAAGCTGCAAGAGCGCCTGCCAGGTCCGTCTGTCGGGTATAAATACCGACTGTGTCCAAACCTTTGTCTTTTGATCCTCGCAATGTTCCGATTTGGCGCATCGATCACGATATGCCTGCGGTGCCGACTGCACATTTGTTGCCTGACGCACTGAAAGCCCGCTTTGCACAACCCCCTTCCTGGCAGCCAGCAGTCGAGCGGGAAACCTCCTTTTCAAGCAGGTCGCCCGCACACGCGGCAGTTTTGGTGCCGATCGTGATGCGCGGGGCAGACTTTTCGGAATGCACGGTTTTACTGACCCAGCGGGCAGACCACATGTCGACACACTCCGGTCAGATTGCTTTTCCGGGCGGCAAGGTGGACCCTCAAGACACCGACCGGCCTGCCACCGCACTGCGCGAGACCCAAGAAGAGGTGGGCCTGCACCCCAGACATGTCCAGGTCATTGGTGAATTGCCTGTTTACGTGACTGGGACCGCTTTTTGGGTGACCCCGGTCATTGCACTGGTATCGCCCGACTTTGATCTGAGCCCTAACGCAGATGAGGTGCAGGATGTTTTCGAGGTGCCTTTGAATTTCTTGATGAATCCGGCACACCACCGCCGCCACGCTTTTGAGTGGCAAGGGGCCCAACGGCAATGGTTTTCAATGCCCTACCAAGAACAACGGATTGCGGCTGATGGTCAAGATGTCCTTGTGGAACGTTTCATTTGGGGCGCAACTGCCGCTATGCTTCGAAACTTCTACCACTTTTTAGTGGTCAACCCGTAGCCGTGAGAACGCCATGAGTTTTTTTGCAATCCTGTTGGCTTTGGTCCTTGAGCAGGCTCGCCCGCTCAACCCCGTCAATGCGATTTACACCCGTGTCGAGCGCTGGGTCAGTTGGGTTTCCCGCACTTTTGATGCAGGTGTGCGGCACCAAGCCTGGGTCACCTGGGGTATCACGGTATTGGGTCCGGCCATCCTGGCGATGCTGGTGCACTGGGGGCTTGAGTTTGGTCTGGGCTGGCTGTTTGCTGTCATGTGGAACGTGGCACTGCTTTATGTGACCTTAGGGTTCCGGCAATTCAGCCACCATTTCACCGCGATCCGCGAAGCGCTGGAAGAAGGCAATGAAACCAAGGCCAGGGAATTGCTGGCCCAGTGGCAACAAGTGCAGGTCGGTCAGATCCCGCGCAGTGAAATCGTTCGGCATGTGATCGAGTACTCCATGATCGCAGCTCACAGGCATGTTTTTGGCGTGTTTTTTTGGTACGCAGCCCTGTCCATTATTGGTCTGGGGCCTGTCGGTGCGGTGGTTTACCGCCTCACAGAATTGGCCCACCGCCGCTGGCAAGAGCCGACTTCAGACGGCTCCGTCACGAGTGAAGCCTTGCGCTCAGTGGCCACAAGGGCCTGGGTAGCCATGGATTGGCTGCCCTCGCGCATGACCGCTTTGGGGTTCGCCATTGTGGGCAGTTTTGAAGACGCCATGGATGGCTGGCGCAACCATGCACAGAATTTTCCGGATGACAACGATGGGGTGATTCTGGCCGCCACGGCGGGTGCCATCAACATCCGCTTAGGTGGTGCCCCGCTGAAAGCACCTGGCGAAGATGCAGAAGACGGCGCAGCAAACGCCACAATCGGCGGGAGCAGCACACCAGGTCGTGTTCCCGAGGTGGCTCACTTTGCCCAAGTGGTCGGCTTGGTATGGCGCACAGTGATCATGTGGTTGGTGCTGGTGGCCCTGCTCACCATGGCCAATCTGGTGGGCTGAAAAAATCCGCCTCAAACCTACCAACGCTGCTGACTCAACTCGTCGAACAACTGCGCGTAAATTCGGTGGCGCCGGATGCTGATGCTGCCTAGTTGGTTTGCATCTTCCACCTGCGCCAGAACAGCACAGCCTGGCTCATGCAAATGCGTGCAGTTATAGAACTTGCACCCCCCCACATGGGCGCGCAAATCGGGCATGCAATCGGCCAATCGGGTTGGCTCGATATGGTGCAGGCCAAACTCCTGAAATCCTGGGGAATCGATCAGTGCCGTTCTGGCGGAACCGCTTTCACTTTGAGCATCGAGTGCAGGCACCCAGTACCAACGTGTGCTCGTCGTGGTGTGTTTGCCTGAATTGAGTGCGAGCGAAATTTCGCCGGTCTCCACTTGCGCATGGGGGACCAAACGGTTGATGAGTGTGCTTTTGCCGCTGCCGGATGGCCCGAGCACCAAGGTCGTCAGGCCCTGCAAAAGTGCGCACAAAGCCTGCACGCCGTCATTGGCAACCGGGCTGCGCGGACTCAGGCTGATGGGCATCACGCTGTAACCCATGGCGCGGTAAGGGGCCAGGCGTTCCCAAGCTTGGGCAAAGGGCTGTGCCAAATCACTCTTGTTGAGCGCGATGATCGGGGTGATGCGTTCGGCCTCAGCGGCCACCAATGCACGCGACAACTGGCTTTCTGAATACTCAGGGTCGGCCGCGATCAGGATCAGCACGCGGTCCAGATTCGCCGCGAAAGATTTGGTTCGAATTTCGTCTTGGCGGTAAAACAGGTTGCGACGGTCCTGCAGCTTTTCGATGCTGCCTTCATCACCGGCAATTTGCCAGAGTACCTGGTCCCCCACCACGACCTGGTTTTTCTTGCCTCGGGGGTGGCAAATGAGCCGACGCCCTTCGGGTGTCTCCACCAGGCAATGGCGACCATAGGTGGCGACCACCAGCCCGAAAGCCAGATCGGCATTGGTTGAGGGCATCGTTTGTTGCTTAGCTTTATGCATGAAGGCTCATACGGGCAACAAGGCGTCAGTTTTTTTGGCCGCATCCAAGTCAAGATGGCTCAGGCCTTTCACATCGTGCGTTTGCCAACGTACAACACACCGACGGTAGTTCAAAACAAGTTCTGGGTGGTGGTTGATCTTTTCAGACAACCAGCCAACGCTGTTGACGAACAAAAGTGCATGGGTGTGCTTGTCAAATTCAAAGGTCTTTTCAATAGCGATGTCTTCACCATCACCCGACAAGGTCCAACCAGGAACCTGGCTCAGGGCGATGACCACTTCAGTGGGTTTCAAAGCACGAATGTCTGCCTGGGTCATGCGGTTTTCATCCTCAATAAACGCTCACTGGCTGGGGGGTGCGAGTAATAGAACTTCACGTACATCGGGTCGGGCGTCAGGGTGGCGGCATTGTCCTGGTAAAGCTTGAGCAAGGCAGACGACAGGTCTTTGCCTGGCGTTTGAGATACCGCATAGGCATCGGCTTCAAACTCTTGCTGGCGTGAGCGCCAAGACGACACAGGGGCCACGAACAAAGTGAATACAGGGGTGACCAACATGAACAAAACCAACGCAAGGGCATTGTTGCCACCCTCCAGGTTGGGCATGACGCCCAAGCCCGTGTAAAACCAGACCTGCTGGGCCAGCCAACCCAGCAAGGCCAACCCGGCAAGCGTCAAGGCAAAACTGGTCGCCATCATTTTCAGGATGTGTTTGTGCTTGAAATGGCCCAGCTCGTGCGCCAGCACGGCCTCCATTTCTGCAGGGCTGAGTTGCTTGAGCAGCGTGTCAAAAAAGACCACGCGTTTGCTGGCTCCAAAACCGGTAAAAAATGCGTTCGAATGTGCAGAGCGGCGGCTGCCATCCATCACAAAAAAACCTTTCGCCGTAAAACCTGAGCGCTGCATCAGCGCCTGCACCCGGGCTTTGAGCGAGTCATCTTCCAAAGGCGAGAACTTGTTGAACAGCGGCATGATCACGTTGGGTGCAATGGCCATCAAAAACAACTGCCAGCCCACCAAAACGCCCCAGGCCCACAGCCACCACCACTCGCCACCGGCTTGCATGAGCCACAGCAACACCCACAAAAGTGGCATGCCCAGGACCAGCCCCAGCGCCAGCCCCTTGGCCATGTCAGCCAGCCACAGGGCGGGCGTGATTTTGTTGAATCCAAAACGCTGCTCGACACCAAAGGTCTGCATCAGCGACAAGGGCAAGCCGATCACGCCACCGACCAAGCTGAAGCCCAGCACCAAGGCGATTTGCTGCGTCATGCCAGACCCCATCCAGTCCAGCAACAACTGGTTCAGCGCGTCAAGCCCGCCCAGCAGGGTCCAGCCCATCAGCACCGCCGCATCGAGTGCGATGTCGATTTGCGACAGGCGGGCCTTGGCCAAGGTGTAGTCGGCCGCTTTTTGGTGATCTGCCAAAGACACTGTTTCGGCATAAGTCACAGGCACGGCAGCACGGTGGCGAGCCACATGCCTGACTTGCCGGGTGTTGAGCCAAAACTTAAGGGTCACATGCGCCAGCAAGGCGAGCACCAGGGTCAGGGTCAAAGTCAAGGATGCATTCATGCCGCCATTGTAGGAGCCGCACCCTGGACACAAAGGCGTGTGGTGATTTCGAGCGGGTGATTGTCCGCTTGTGGCATCAGCGACAATCGACAGATGTCTCAAGCCCACTCCCCCACTTCTGCCATTGATACAGTTGAACTGCCCAAATCCGACCAGAACCTGGTGTGGATTGACTGCGAGATGACTGGCCTCGACCCTGAAAAAGAGCGTTTGCTGGAAATCGCCGTCATCGTCACCGGCCCGCACCTCACGCCACGCATCGAAGGCCCGGTATTGGTGATTCACCAAAGCGATGAACTGCTGAACAATATGGACAAGTGGAACAAAGGCACTCACGGCAAAAGCGGGCTCATCGACAAAGTCAAAGCCTCGACCCTCCGTGAAGCCGATGCCGAAGATCAGATTTTGGTGTTCCTGAAAAAGTATTTGCCCAAAAACAGCTCGCCCCTTTGCGGCAACACCATCAGCCAGGACCGGCGCTTTTTGGTCAAATTCATGCCCAAGTTGGAAGCCTTCTTTCATTACCGCAATCTGGACGTGAGCACCCTCAAAGAGTTGTCACGCCGATGGAAACCCGAGGTGTACTCGAGTTTCAAGAAGCAGCAAAAACACACCGCTTTGGCCGATGTGCACGAGTCCATAGATGAATTAGCACACTACCGTGAGCATTTCATTCAATTGTAATTTTTCAGGGAAAACCCTAGCGTTTTTTTTAATCTGTGCCATAATTGAAGGCTCGCTGCATATTGGTGCAGCGTTTCTTACATCTCCCTTCACGCCTTGACCCAACGATAGGGTCACTCACAGCGGCCAGGCTCCATGCCAAGCGCCACTCGCGAGCACCGTTTGATGGTTGATGTTTTTTCAACCTTGCGGTGCCTTCGGCCTAAGCATTACTTTGCTGCCGTCTCCCCGTGCGAGTTTTTACACATGACCGACACTTTGAACACAGTGCAGGACGACTTGTCGCCTGCCGAAAACATTTCCATCTCCGCTGAACTGGCTCCCATGGCCACAACAGCACCGGCAGCCAATCTGGCCACCGAAATCATGGGCACAGCCACAGCGGCAGAAACCATCACCGAAGAGCCTGCCACTGAAGCAGTGGTTGAGGCAGAAGCCATTGCGGATTTGCCGAATGGTTTCGTCGAACTGGGCCTGGCCCCTGAGCTGGTGCAAGCCGTGGCCGACCTGGGTTACACCCAGCCCACTGCCGTTCAACTGCGCGCCATTCCTTTGGCCCTGCCTACGATCGGTGGCTCGAAAGACGGCAAGTCCAATGGTTACACTGACCTGATGGTCTCCAGCCAGACAGGCAGCGGCAAAACAGCCGCTTTCTTGTTGCCCGTGCTGCACACCCTGATCGCCCAAATGGCTGAACAAGAAGCTGCTGAGCGCACCGAGTTCGAGCAGGCCTGTGCCGACGCAGCAGCCAAGGGCGAGCCAGCCCCAAAGCGCGCCAAACGCAAAGACCCGACCAACCCACGCAACTTCAAGGCACCCACCCCTGGCGCCCTGATCGTTTGCCCCACCCGTGAATTGGCCCAACAAGTCGCTCAAGACGCCATCGAGTTGGTCAAACACACCCGTGGCCTGCGCGTGGCCAACGTGGTCGGAGGCATCCCTTACCAGTTGCAGATTGCCAAGCTGCAAAATGCCAATTTGGTGGTAGCCACACCGGGACGTCTGCTCGACCTGCAGCGCTCCATGCAAATCAAGCTGGACCAGGTACAGTTTTTGGTGGTCGACGAAGCCGACCGCATGCTTGACCTCGGATTCTCGGACGACCTGGCAGACATCAACGACATGACCAGCCAGCGCCGTCAAACCATGATGTTCAGCGCCACTTTTGCCCCACGCATTCAGCAACTGGCCATGCGTGTCATGCACGACGGCGGTTCTTCGGTTCAAAAAATCCAGATCGACAACCCGCAAGAAAAGCACAACAACATCAAGCAGGTGCTGTTTTGGGCCGACAACGCCCAGCACAAGCGCCAATTGCTCGACCACTGGTTGCGTGATGCCTCGATCGATCAGGCCATCGTATTTTCCAGCACGCAAATCGAATGTGACGGCTTGGCCGCTGACTTGCAGCAAGATGGCTTCTCGGCCGTGGCACTGCATGGCGCACTGAGTCAGGGTATGCGCAACCGCCGCTTGATGGCTTTGCGCAATGGCCAAGTCCAGATTCTGGTGGCCACCGACGTCGCAGCGCGCGGCATTGATGTGCCCACCGTCACCCACGTCTTCAACTTCGGCTTGCCGATGAAGGCCGAGGACTACACCCACCGCATTGGCCGCACAGGCCGTGCTGGCCGTGACGGCTTGGCTGTGACCTTTGCAGAAGTGCGTGATCGCCGCAAGATTGGTGACATCGAGTCCTACACACGCCAGCCGTTCAAGGCCGAAGTGATTCCAGGCATGGAACCCAAAGCACGCATGCCCGAGGCGCGCAAACCCATGGGCCGTGGTGGCGACCGTTTTGGCGGTGAGCGCAACTATGCCAACGCAGGTGGCGGCTTCCGTGGCCGCCCAACAGGTGGTGGTGGTGGTGGTGGTGGCCGCGACTTTGCTGGAAACCGCGAGGGCGGTGGATTTGACAACCGCCCACCCCGTGGCAATTTCCGTGACGAGCAGCCCCGCTTCGAGCAACGCACTGAGCAGCCCCGCTTTGATGCACGCAAAGAAGGTGGCCGTTTCGAGGCACCTCGTGGCGACAACCGGGGTGGTGACCGTTTTGAACAACGCGCAGCGCCAGCACATCCATGGGACCGTGGTGATAACCGTGGCGCACCGCGTCAAGACGCACGCCCCGAAGGCGCACGCCAAGGCGCTGGCCGCTGGGAAGAGCGCGGCGGCGACAACCGTAACGCAGCCCGTCCTGCACCTCGCGGCGCTGCAGGGGATAAATTTGCACGGGGCCCAAAACCCTTCGGCGCAAGCACCTTCAAGCCCCACGCTGCAGGCGAAGGCCCTGCTGGCAAACGCGGCGGCACCCGCGTGCTGAAAATCTCACGCGGTTGACTCTGTGCCTGGGTCAAAGCCCAGGACCAATCATCAAGGCCTTGCCCTCACCGGCAAGGCCTTTTTTCATGGCATAAGTCATGTGTTGAAACCATAAAAAAACCGCCCTGGGTGCATACCCGGGCGGTTTTTACGTCTGACAGAAAAGGCGTTACGCTTTGACAGCAGGCGCTGCTTTGCGCTGTGGCAACTTTTCCTTGATACGTGCCGACTTGCCGCTGCGGTCACGCAGGTAGTACAGCTTGGCGCGACGAACATCACCGCGACGCTTGACTTCAATGCTGGCGATCACAGGGCTGTAGGTTTGGAACGTACGCTCCACGCCTTCGCCACTTGAAATCTTGCGAACAGTGAAGCCGCTGTTCAGACCGCGGTTGCGCTTGGCGATCACAACACCTTCGTAGGCCTGGACGCGCTTGCGTGCACCCTCGACCACATTGACGCTGACGATCACGGTGTCGCCGGGGGAAAATTCAGGAATCACTTTACCCAGACGGGCAATTTCTTCCTGCTCAAGAGTTTGAATCAAATTCATTTTTGAACTCCGTCCGATCATGCCTCGCTACACAAGGGGCGTTTTGTACTGTAAGGGCCATGCGGTGCATGACTGAGCCAAATCGCGGCGGGTAGAGGATCGAAAAGCCTTTGATTATAGCTTTTTAGAACCGGAAATGTGATTCGGAGTGGACATTTCGCCTTGAACGTCTTTTAAAAGTGCCTCGTCATCACGGTTGAGCTTGCCTGTCAGGCGGGCTTGCACAAGCAATTCGGGCCGATGCACTGCCGTCAGGCGCAGACTCTGCTCGCGCCGCCAGCGTTCAATGTGGGCGTGATGGCCCGACATCAATGCCGCTGGCACGGCATGGCCTTGCCAAACTTCAGGTCGGGTGTAGTGGGGGCTGTCCAGCAAGCCATCCAGTGCAGGGTTAAAGCTGTCCAGTTGGTGGCTGCCCTCGTCGTTGAGCACGCCCGGCTGCAAGCGGGCCACAGCATCCAGCAATGCCATCGCCACGATTTCCCCCCCGGACAGCACGAAGTCGCCCAAACTGATTTGCCGGTCCACATATTGATCAATGAAGCGCTGGTCCACTCCTTCATAGCGCCCGCACAACAAAACGGCGCCAGCGCTGTGCGACCACTGCGCGACCGCCGTGTGGTTCAGGGTCTGCCCAATGGGGGAGAACAACACCAGGGGTGCAGGGCTCGCTTCTTTTCGGTCTGCACGAATGGCCGTCAAGCACTTGGACAAGGGTTCGGCCAACATGACCATGCCTGGCCCCCCCCCAAAAGAGCGGTCATCGACTCGGCGGTAATTGCCTTCAGCGTGGTCACGGGGATTCCACAATCGGACATCGACCAGGTCACCTTCATAGGCGCGACGCGTGATGCCGCTGGTCAACAGCGGCGCAAATAACTCAGGAAACAGGGTGATGATGTCAAAGCGCATGAAAAGCCCCTCACATTCAGAGCCGCTCAGTAGTCGGGCTGCCAGTCAACGGTGATGCGCTTGCCGGGCAAATCGACGCCATCGATAAATGCTGCCACAAATGGAATCATGCGTTCAACGGGTTTACTGTCATCGGATGGGGCGGGGCCCTCGATGACCAACACGGTTTGGGGTCCGGTAGACATCAGATCTCGCACCAGGCCAAGGTCCAGACCTTCGCGGTTGACCACTTGCAAACCGATGAGGTCAACCCAGTAATACTCGTCATCGCCAGCAGTGGGAAAGCTCGAACGGGGAACAAAGATGCGGGCGCCGCGCAAAGACTCAGCGGCGGTGCGGTCGTCTATGTTCTGAGCGCAGGCCACCACGGTGCCG
>NZ_JBIKHV010000026.1:0-29260 GCF_044361985.1 Limnohabitans sp.
CTGGTCATGTAAAAAGTTGCCCGCGCTGGGGCCACGGGCAAAACCATGCCAAGGCGACACGGCCGCTGTTGCACGCGGAGCGGCAGCAGCAGCAGAAAGCATGGCCAAGTCCACACCTTCATCGGGCGGTTCGTCATCCGCTGGGCGGGGCGGGGCCATTTGCAGGGCCGCTTGCAGCACAGGCTGTGCAGACAGATCACGCGCCAGACGCGAAAAGCTGGCAATGGTCCAGCGCTTGTCGATCACCGCCGTGCACGCCAGCACTTCGCGCAAAGCAGGCCGATCATCGTCTCGCTGCCAGCGGTTCAAGCCCACTTCGCCGGTTGCAGTCTGCAGCTGCACAGGCAAGGGCTGACCATGGGCATCGGCCAACAGGGCTTGAAGCAAGTCAGGCCACTCGTGCGCTTCATGCGGCGAGTCGCCGCCCACCAAACGCCCAGCAGCGCTGAGGTGGTTCTGGCAGTCCTTGCCGCGCGGCTTGTGCACAGCGGCCCAGCCCACCCACAAGGCATGGCGTGCGCGGGTCAAGGCCACATACCAAAGCCGCAGGTCTTCGCGCAGGCGATCGGCATCGGCGCTTTGTACATCTTGCGCGGTGAACTGCAGATGGTTGTGCCGCTCGCCCTGTGCATCGGTCAGGCGAAGTACCGTGCTCTTGTCGGCCCGCACCAAGCGGTGGCTGTGCGCAAATGGCAGGCAGACCACCGGGTACTCCAAACCCTTGCTGGCGTGGATGGTCACCACCTTCACCAAGTCTTCATCGCTTTCCAGGCGCACGGTCTGCTCGTCGCTCTCGGCGTCTTCGTCCATCTGCTGCACCAGCCAGCGGATCAGCGCTTGCTCGCCATCGAGCCGCATGCTGGCCGACTGCAACAACTCGGCCAGGTGCAGCACATTGGTCAGGCGTCGCTCGCCTTGTGCCTGACCGCGCCAACGCGCCGCCAGATTCAGCGCATGCAGTGACCTGCGCACCATGGCCAGCACGCCCTGGGTTTGCCAGGTCTGGCGCAGCGTGTGCATTTGGTCGGCGTAATCGTCCAGCGCATCCCCGTGCTGCGCCATGTGGTGCAACTCGGGCAAAGAAAAGCCCACCGTGCGGGTGGCCAGCGCAGCACGCAAGCGCCGCATGTCTTGCGGCTCGGCCACAGCGCGCAACCACAGGCACAGGTCGCCCGCTTCGTCGCTGTCAAACACCGAGTCGCGGTCTGACAAATAGACCGAGGCCACGCCCCGCTCACTCAGCGCTTGACGCACCGCATCCGCTTCTTTGCCGGTGCGCACCAGCACGGCGATGTCTTTCGGTTTGAGGCGCTGGTCGGCTTGGCCCGCTTGTACAAAACGGGTGCTGGCATCGCCCAGCCAGGCCACGATCTGCTCGGCGCACAAGGCCGACATGTGGGTCATGGCGTCGCGGTGGCTGGCCAATTCGGGCGCGTGCACCAGCGTCATGGCGGGCACCTCATCTGCCTGACGGCGCAAGACTTCATCTCGGCCGCTGGCCTTCACGGGCTGAAACGGCAAGGGGTTGCTGCCGTCTGGTCGGGCATAGCCAAACGCAGCTTTAACCGAGCGTGCATCGCCCACCTCGAACCAACGGTTCACCACATTCACCAGCGCCTGGGTCGAACGGTAATTGGTGCCCAGCACATAGTGCCGCCCCGCCGTGGCGCGGCGTGCGGTCAGGTAGCTCAGGATGTCTGCGCCCCTGAACCCGTAAATCGATTGCTTGGGGTCGCCAATGAGCAGCAGCGCCGCTTCGCGCAGGTTGTCGGCGGTGCAATAGATGTGGTCAAAAATGCGAAACTGCAAGGGCGAAGTGTCTTGAAACTCGTCGATGAGCGCAACCGGAAACTGCTGGCGCAAACGCAGTGCCAGGCGCTTGCCATCATCGCCCCGCTGCAAAGCCGCATTGAGCCGCTGCAGCATGTCGGCAAAGCCGAATTGCGCCGTGTGCTGCTTGAGCCAGGCAAGGCGCTCGGCCACCCGGGTGCGGGCATGGATGCGCGCTGCCACCCTGGCTTGAGGCAAGCTTTGCAGTGCCGCTTGCAAGTCGGCAAAGGCCTGGCACTGCGGGGGCAGCGTGTAGGGCTTGTCGTCCTCACGGCAAGCGGCCATGCCCTCGGGCGTAAAACGCTCCCAGCCGGTTTTGCCCATGCTGTTTTTGAGTTCGTCGTAGCCGCCCTCACCCTGCGCCCAAAGTTTCAAGGCGTCCAGCCACTTGCTGCAGTTGGCCAGGCCCAAACTGCGCTTTTTCCAGCCTGAATTTTCCATGGCCAGCACATCGCCCAACCAGTCGAGCAAGGCATCGGCCTGCTCGGGCCAGCCCCTTTTGAGCTGGGCCAGGGCCTGCGCCCTTGCTTCGGTGGACCGGGCCAGCGCATCGCCAAGCGACTGACCAGGCAAGGCCGCGGGCAAGTCTTCGACATGGAGCAACTGGCGCATGTCTTGCTCCAGGGCGGCCACGTCACGCCAGATGCCCAGCACCTCGGTCACAGACGGCGCGTCCATGGGGTAGAGCTGTTCGCGCCAATAGTCCTGCACCGCCTCCAGTCGCAGCGCAGCTTCGTCGGCCACCAGGCTTTCTTCAAACAGGTTGCCACTGTCAAACGCGTGCTCGCGCAGCATGCGCTGGCACCAGGCGTCGATGGTGTACACCGCGGCATCGTCCATGGCCTGTGCGGCCAAAGCCAGGCGGTAGGCCGCTTTATCACGTGAGGCGGGGTCCGGGTAGTCGCGGAGCAAGCCCCGCAAAAAAGTGTCTTTCGCGTCCAGCAGATCGGGGTTGCGAAACACCTGCGCCGCCTCGGTCAGGCGGGCCCGAATGCGGTCCGACAACTCGCGCGTGGCCGCCCGGGTAAAGGTCATCACCAGAATGTCTTGCGGCATGAGCGGGCGAAGGCCGGGTTCACCGTTTTCGACTTTTTCGCCCTGCTCGCCATGCCCCAGCACCAGCCGCACATACAGCGCGGCAATGGTCCAGGTTTTGCCGGTGCCCGCGCTGGCCTCGATCAGGCGGCTGCCCCACAGCGGAAAAATCAGTGCTTCCAACGGGTGACTGGCAACTTGTCCTTCTGACTGACTCGCTGAATTTGTTTGAGGGTTCATGACCAGGCCTCCCCTGGTGCGCCATCGTCCAGCTCGTTGTCCGGCTCGGCGTCCGGCAAGGGCTCGGTCTGCAGGCCATCGGCCCATTGCTTGAGCGGACGGTACACCGCTTCGGCCAGCCGGTCCAAGTGATGGCCCGCCAGCAACTCGCCCAAATTAGGGTAGGTGCGGTACAGGGCCGCGTCTTTGCGGGCTTCGCCGGCCTGGTCGTAACCATTGCCTTCGTACAAATCGGCCAGCGTGTTCAGGCTGGTCTGGCCCTTGTCTTTGTCCTTCAGCCACTGCAGCGCCACCAAAGGCGGCAAGGGCAGCGGCCAGCGCATGCCCTCGGCATAAACGGCCAGCAACACTTCAAGTTGCGCCCGGGCGGTGTCTGTGGCCATGGGTCGCATGCGCACAATGGCGTTGCGCCCCACCAGCACCCCGTGCACCGGCAAACCCGTGGCCGCTGCCGCCAGGCTGGTCAGCCAGGGGCCCATCAGCTTCTCGGGCAAGGCCCGGGCCTCTTTCTTTTTATTGATCGTGGCAATTTTGGAGGCCTGCATCTGCACCCACGCGGTGTGCACCTGACCACCCTCCACGCGCTGGCGCCAGCCTGTCAAGGCATCTTGCAGGCGCACCCCCGCATGCGTGTGGTCGATCAGGCCACGGGGTGCCCCCTCGGGCCACTGGTCGCGTTCTTGCAGGCCGCACAACACCAGGGGCTGCAACTCTTGCGCCAAGCGCCGGGCTTCGTGCTCACCCACAGCCGCCAGCGGCAAATCGCCCGCGCGACGCAAGCGTTGCACAGCGTCCTGAACATGCCGAAACACGCCCTCAGCGCCCAGGTCAGCGGGCAGGCGGTGCAGCTCATGGTCCATCCGCTCGTAGAGGTCTAGGCCATTCAGGCTGAACAGTTCTTCGTCGTGCAACTCGGTGCGGTCGTGTTCAAGGCTCAGCTGCAAACGCTGGCTGAAAAAGCTGGCCACCGGCCTGCGCAAAAAGCGCAGCAACTGCGCCAAGCTGAGCAAAGGCAGGCCACCGGCCGCATCGATGGGCTGCAACGGGTGGGCACTCGGGTGCTCACTCGGGTGCGGCACCGGTGCAGCCGTCACCGCCAGCTGTGCCAACTGCGCTGCCCGCCACTCTCGGGCATAGGTTTGCAACCGGCTGCCCTCTTGAAAATAAACCCGGCTGAAAGGCTGCAAGGGGTACTCCGTGGTGAGGCGCTTGGCACTGCCCTTGCCCCACAGCGCGTCGATCTCTTCTCGCAACTGCGACACCAGCACCGAAGGCGGTTGCTCACTGTTGTTGCGCACGCTGCGGCCACTCCAGCTCACATACAGCGTGCGGCGGGCCGACAGCAAGGCTTCGAGCATCAGCTGACGGTCGTCATCGCGGCGCGAACGGTCACCGGGCCGACTCATGCCGGGCAGACCCAGCAAGTCGAAGTCGGCACGCGGACTGCGCCGTGGGTAATCGCCATCGTTCATGCCCAGCAGGCACACCCACTGAAACGGAATCGCCCGCATCGGCATCAGCGTGCAAAAGGTCACACCGCCCGCCCTGAAGCGCTGTTCCAGCTTGGGCACTTTCAGGGCCTCCAGCCAGGCCGAGCGGGCCACCGCCAGCGGCACAGTGTCTGCAAAATCAGCCTGGTCGGCGGCACTGGCCCAATCGTTCAAGGCCTGGTCCAGGGCGGACAAAGCGTTGCGGTCGGCATCGTCTTGTGCCTTGAACAGGGCGGCCAGCAAGGCGCGGCCGCGTTCGGCCCACTGCAGCGGCCTAGCGGCGCTGGCACAGGTTTGCCACCAGGCCATCAGCGCCTGCAGCAGGTGCGCCAAAGCCCCGGCCAGCTCGGCATCGAGCCCGCCCACTTCGGCATAGGGGTCGATGGCTTGGGCATCGGCGGGCACGGGGTCGGCGCCACAGGCATAACCCATCAGCATGCGCTGTACGCCAAACAGGGCCGAGTTGTGGTCGCCGCAAGTGTCCAGGCCCAAGCCAGCGCGGTGTTCGGCTGACAAACCCCAGCGAATGCCCGAGCCCGCCATCCAGCGGGTCAGGGTGGGCAATTGCTCAGGCTTCAAACCAAAGCGGGCAGCCAGCGCAGGAACTTCAAGCAGCGCCACCAAGTCACTCATGCGGCTGCGCTGCTGGGGCAAGGCCAGCAGCCATTCCACCGCATGCAGCAGGGGGCTGCTGGCCTGCGCACCCAGGTCGGCAATGTCGCAGGGAATGAAGCGTGCATCGCCCCGCTTGTATTGGCCAAATACCGCACGAATGGCCGGCGCCATGAGCTCAATGTCAGGCACCATCACCACCACATCGCGGGGCGACAAGTCAGGGTGGTGGTGGAACGCCTTGAGCAACTGATCGTGCAACACCTCCAGCTCGCGCACCGGGCTGTGCGCCACTGTGAACACCACCGACTGGTCGTCGTCGTGCAAAGGGGCCTCGACCGGGTCTTGCGCCGACTTCAAATCGCGCATGCGGTTTTGCAGTTGCGTCAGCAGGCAGGTCGCATCGGCCCCCGGTGCATCGTCAAACAAATCCAGACGCTGGCCCGGCATGCGCTCCTGGGCGGCCTGCAAGTCGTCAAAGGCGTCCAGTTGCCGAATGAAGTCGCGCCCCTGCCGCCCCCACGCGGCCAGCAAGGCGGGGGCATGTAAATGCATCTGCTCAAAAGGCATGCTCGACAGATTGACGCTTTTGTAGGAATGCCTGCGCCGCTCGGCCCGCAAGGCGTCGCGCCCATCCATGATGTCGCCCCAGTGAAACTGGCACGGGTTGGGCACGGCCAGCAAAACCTGGCTGTGCTGCGCCAGCGCGGCCAGCATCTCCAGCAACTGGCTGGGCATGTGGCTCATGCCAAACACCGACACGCGCCGCGCCACAGGACTGGCCAGCCCTTGGCCAGACTGCAAGCGGGCCAAAGCCCTCACATGCAAAGCGGGCCGGGTGGCTTGGCGCTCCGACTCGGTCAAAGGGGCCAGCACGCGCCGCCACAATTCGGCTTGCCACAGTTGGTCTTCCGGCAACTGCGCCGAGACATCGCCGGGCAAAACCCATTGCCCCGATTCTTTGCGCAGCACGTTGCGCCCGGCGGCCCAATCTTCAAGCCAGTCGGGTCGGTAGATCTGGTACTGGTCAAACAAGTCCGCCAGGCGGCTGGCCAGTTGCAGCAAACGTTCAGGATTCGGCTCAGACTCAGCCCGAGTTTTGTCGCCCTGCAAAAACCCGGCCACGGGCTTGAACACCGAATCGTTCACACAAGTGGGCAACAAAGCCATCAGCCTCCACGTCATGGGCAGTTTGTCCAGGGGCGAATCGGGTGGCACCTGTTGCGCGCCCAACACCTGCCGGTAGGTGCGCCACAAAAAACGCGAGGGCAACTCCACCTTGGTGGCCGCGCACACCCCACCTTGCTGAGCCAGTGCCATCTTGATCCACTCGGCCATGCCATTGCTTTGCACCAGCACCACCTCTTGCTCCAGCGGTGCCAGGGGCTGACGCGCCAGCCAGCCCGACAAGGTCTCGGCCAGCACCTCGGAGCGGTGGCTGTGCAGGGCCAGAAAACCGGGCGAGATCAAGGATGTGGTCATTCAGGAAAGGTTCAGGGCCAACGCCCTGCAAAACAAGGCGCCCGCAAAGCCAAACAGGGTGCGAAAGCAACTTGGAAGAAGCGCGCGAAGCCACAAGAATAGCCGCAAAACAAGCCCCTGCGGGCTCGTGCGCTGAGCCCGCGCCATGCCAGCCAACTGCTGCTTTATGAGGCATACACCGCCAGCCCAACAGGCATGCGCCTTGGCAGGCTTGTTCAAGGACTTATCCACAGCTTTGGGCACGGGGTTTGGGGATACACAAACGCAAGTGGCGTGGCTTTGTATATCTCCGCCGGGCCCAAAAGACATCACCCGCCTGTCAGTCAAAAAGATTCCATTACGACTACCATCATCCATTCCAAAGCTTGATAGCAGTAGACAACAGTTGAGCGCCCTCTTCTCTAAATAACCCATCCTCAATTCCCCTTATGACTCTCCAAGTCAGCACTGGAGACTGGATGCCACTGGCCAGCCAACCCAAAAGATTGTTGCGACCGGTCGTCAGGCTGAGTTCATCACACCGATACCCATAAAAGTATGTGACAAGCTAAACGGGAAATTCAACTTGCTGCCGAACAACATCAAAAGGGAAAAACAGAATGAATAAAGAACTGGTTCAGATCCTCACTGACACTTTTGAGGGCCATGCACAGCAAACCGAAACGGCTGTGGAGTATTGGCTGGCAAGGAACATTCAGCATCTGTTGGGCTACGTTGAATGGCGCAATTTCGGGCTTGTGATCAACAGAGCCAAGACAGCTTGTGAAGTCTCTGGTCATTCACCTTCAGATCATTTTGTTGACGTCAACAAAACGATCGCCATGCCTAAAGGTGCATCCAAAGATGTACCTGACATCATGCTGACCCGTTATGCGTGTTATCTCATCGCGCAAAACGGTGACCCACGCAAATCAGAAATTGCTTTTGCGCAGACTTACTTTGCTGTGCAAACCCGCAAGGCGGAATTGATCGAACAACGCATGCTGGATGCTGAGCGCATCCACGCGCGCAAAAAACTAACCGAAACAGAGAAAGATCTCTCAAAAGTTATCTTCGAGTAAACCGGCGACAACCAGGACTTTGCACTTATCCGAAGCAACGGTGACCTTGCCCTGTTTGGCCAAAGCACCCAAGCCATGAAGGCGCAGTGGAAAGTACCGGATAGCCGCCCTTTGGCTGACTTTGCACCCACCATCTTGCTCAAGGCCAAAGACTTTGCGACTGAAATTACCATCTTCAATGCACGCCGGCAACAAATGGGCAGCTAAGGCAAATTTCAAAAGAACACATCACCAATAACAGGGCGGTGCGCAACAACCTGCTGGCACGCGGCATTCGCCCTGAGAAATTGACGCCGGAAGAAGATGTGAAGAAAGTTGAGCGACGCCAGCATTCGGACGACAAAAAAGCACTCAAAAAGCCTGACACCCTGGACAAGTGATAACCAATATCAAACGTGGTCCCGAAATCCACAACCGAGCTGAAATAAGAACCCCTCCAGCAGGACGATCTTCATGCGCCCACAGCCCGGTGAAGAAATGCTGCCCCAACGCACAGTCAAGAACCTAGGCACTTGGACGAACCCTTCAGCCCGCGGGCGCGTCGGCCGAGACCAAAACCCCAACCGAGATGATGAAATCGGCAGCGGACTGGATGTCGGCTTCCAGGGCTTGTCGTGCGCCTTCGACATCTTTATTGAGAATCGATTCGACCATGCTGGCGTGGTGTGTCAACGCCGTGCGTTGGTTAACCCGCACCGGGCCAGACCGCATGTCGTAATTCAGGATGGGACCAATGCGCAGCCACAAGGCCTCGATCAACTGCATCATCACGGGCATTTTGGCACCCCTATAAATTGCAAAGTGCAGCTCTTTGTTGAGGGAGATGAGTCGGGCACCGTCAGGGGTTTCGTTCTTCATTTCCCGTACAAAGCTTTCATGCCACATGACGATCTTCTGGGTGTCTTCTTCGCTCAGGCATTGGGCTGCTGTGGCGGCTGCCAAGCCTTCCAAGTTTTTGCGGATGCTGGTGATTTCGCGAAATTGACTGACCGACATTTGCGGCACCCTCAAACTTCGGTTGGGGGTGAGTTCGAGGGCCTGCTCGGCGGTCAATCTTTGCACGGCCTCTCGCACAGGCATCACACTCACGCCCAAACCTTCGGCCATACCGCGCAATGAAATTTGCTCGCCGGGCATCATGCGGCCACTGATCAAAAGCTCCTTGAATTGCTCGTAGACATCGGCGCTCAATGTTTGGCGCTTGAGAGGGGTGAGGAGTTTTATAACGCTCATGGTCAGTAGATATTCGGCCCGAGCTTAGCGCTTTAAACACTTTACATCACCCGGGGTAATCACTGATGTTTGATCTGTGATCACAGTCTATGGTGAGGGATGGAATCCACTTTCGAGGCTTCTGCAATGTCCGTAACCCGGGCCCTGAAGGAAATTGGACATGAATGAAAACAACCAAGTGTCCGTGAAATGGGACTTGCCGAGCCACTGCTCAAGGACCTGAACTACTGCTGCGAAAAACTGTGGATCTGATACAACCTGTTCAACTTTACGAGAAAAAAATGTCTCAAGAAAATACGCATGCTCATCTCAAAGTTTTGGTCACGGCAGGTGCCAGCGGCATCGGCTATGTCATTGCCCAGGAATTTTTAAATGCTGGCGCAAGCGTCTTCATTTGCGATGTGAACGAGGCCGCTTTAAATCAATCGCTGAAAGCACACCCTGGCTTGCACGGCTGCGTCGCCGATGTGGCTTCTGAAGACCAAGTCATCACCATGGTCACTCAAGCCGCCCTGGTCTTGGGGGGCATTGACGTTTTGGTGAACAACGCAGGCATCGCAGGCCCCACTGCCCGCATTGATGAACTGGCGCTGGCCGATCTGGAACTGACACTCAGGATCAATGTGGTCGGACAATTTTTATGTGCCAAACATGCCGTGCAACACCTGCGCAAGTCTCAACGGGCGTCCATCATCAACATGTCGTCTGCAGCCGGTCATTTGGGCATGCCGGGTCGGTCGGCCTATTCGGCGTCCAAGTGGGCGGTGATCGGTCTGACAAAATCACTGGCCATCGAATTGGGCAAGCAGGGCATTCGTTGCAATGCTGTGCTGCCAGGGGCAGTGGATGGGCCCCGAATCCGGGCCGTGATTGCCGACAAAGCCAAAATCATGAACAAACCGCTTGAAGAAGTCACTCGGGATTATGAAAACCAATCTGCACTGGGCCGCATGGTCTCGCCCCTGGACGTGGCCAACACCGTGCTGTTTGTGGCCAGCGATGGTGCCCGCAGCGTGACCGGTCAGGCTTTGGCGGTCGATGGTCACACCCAAGCCTTGAGCTGAAAGGATGCCATGAAAAAAACCCATGCAGTTGCAGTCGTTGGCTCTGGCCTGATCGGTCAGGCCTGGACTTTGGTTTTTGCACGCGCAGGTTGCGAAGTCCGGATGTGGGACGGCGACCTCGCGGCATTGCAACGGGCACGCGACTTGGTCGCCGAGTTGGCTGATGAGTTGGAACACAGTGGCTTGGTCGACAATGCGGCGGAGCTGATGTCGCATGTGCGGGTTTGCAACGAGTTGAGCGATGCGCTCAAAAATGCCAACTATGTGCAGGAAAGTTTGCCCGAAATACTTTCAGTCAAACAGGCCATGTATGCACAGCTTGACGCGCTTGTGCCGGCCAATGCCGTGATTGGCAGTTCTACATCGAGCATCCCCGCCTCTGCTTTCACTGAACACATGAAGACCCGTGAGCGCTGCCTGGTCGCGCACCCGGTCAACCCGCCCTATCTGATCCCTGTCGTCGAAGTTTGCGGCGCGCCCTGGACATCTCCGGAATCGGTGCAGGCCTGCATGGATTTGATGCACTCGGTGAATCAAAAGCCTGTTCACATTCGCCGTGAGCTGGAAGGTTTCATCCTGAACCGATTGCAAGGCGCGCTGCTGCGCGAGGCCTTCCGGCTGGTCGAGCAGGGGTACGTGGATGTGGATGGGCTGGACGTGACCATCCGCGAAGGCCTGGGGCTTCGCTGGTCGTTCATGGGGCCTTTCGAAACCATTGACCTGAATGCGCCAGGGGGTCTGGCAGACTATTGCGGGCGCTATGGCAGCATGTACCAATCCATTTCTCAAGAGCAAGCCTCCACCGAGCCCTGGTCGCCCGATTTGATAGATCAATTGCAAAAGGCTCGGCGTGAGATGCTCCCCTCAGAGGCCCTGGGAGACCGGCGCAACTGGAGAGACCGGCGACTCATGGCGCTTGCCCTGCACAAAAAACAACTTGAATCTGATCCATCCACACGGAGTTAAACATGAGCAAAAACCGCAAAGTCATCATCACTTGCGCCCCCACAGGGGCGATCCACACACCCAGCATGTCGCCTTACCTCCCGGTGACTGCGGATGAAATTGCCAAAGCAGCCATCGATGCTGCGCAAGCGGGCGCAGCCATACTGCACCTGCATGCGCGCGATCCGGTCGATGGCAAGCCCTCACAAGACCCGGCACTTTTTGTTCCTTTTCTGGAAAAAATAAAAGCCAGCACCGATGCAGTGATCAACATCACCACGGGTGGCAGCCCACACATGACAGTCGAAGACCGCATGCGTCCGGTCATGCAATTCAAACCCGAAGTGGCCTCACTCAACATGGGCTCCATGAATTTCGGTCTCTTTCCCATGCTCGATCGCTACAAGGATCTCAAGCACGATTGGGAACGTCAGCACCTTGAAAACAGCCGCGACCTGGTTTTCAAGAACACCTACAAAGACATCGAAACCATTCTTCGCCGGGGCACTGACAACGGCACGCGCTTCGAATTCGAGTGCTACGACATCAGCCACCTTTACAACCTGGCGCACTTCATGGACCGCGGATTGGTCTCTGGTCCATTTTTTGTGCAATCGGTGTTCGGCATCCTCGGCGGCATTGGCGCTCACCCTGAAGATCTGATGCACATGCGCAGAACGGCAGACCGCTTGTTCGGCGACCAATACCAATGGTCTATTTTGGGCGCTGGAAAAAACCAGATCCCGCTCGCCAGCATGGGCGCAGCCATGGGCTCACATGTTCGAGTGGGTCTGGAGGACTCTTTGTGGATGGGGCCAGGCCAGCTGGCGCAATCCAGTGCAGACCAAGTGCGCCGCATCCGCACTGTGCTGGAAGCCCTGAACCTTGAAATCGCCACACCGGCTGAAGCCCGTCAGCTGCTCAATCTGAAAGGTGGCAATCAGGTGGCATTTTGAGTGAGGGTCCTGGACTGACCCGCCCAATTGGCGATTGAAGAACCGCGCATCAGGCGAGCAAGCCTGTGCGTTCAAGTGTCCAAAACAAGCCCAGGACCACGATGGCCAGCGAGCCGCCTGCGACCACCACCCAACGGTAAAAGCGGGTGTTGCGCAGCCACCAGGCCAATGGTAAAAATGCCAGCACGATGGCCAGCTGGCCCAGTTCCACCCCCACATTGAAGCCGCCCAGGGCCGCCGCCAGTGCGCTGGGCGGCAAGCCCAGGTCCAGCAAGACATTGGCAAAGCCAAAGCCGTGCACCAAGCCAAAGACAAAGGCCAGTCGCCAGCGCTTGAGGGCGCTCCAGCCGAACAGGTTGTTCAGCGCGGCCAACACCACCGACAAGGCAATCGCAGGCTCGATCAGGTCGGCTGAGGGCTCCAGCCATTTCAGAATGGACAGCCCCAGGGTGATGGAGTGCGCCACCGTGAATGCCGTGACCACCGCCAAAACGTCCAGCACCACAGGCCTGGCTTGTGCGGCCGCTCGCCACTGCGTGACCCGTTGGCGCGACGGCTGCAGTGGTGCCAGTACCAACAGGCTGAGCAAAAAAAGAATGTGGTCAATGCCGATCCAGATGTGCCAGACGCCTTCCACCACGTAGCGACCAAATACCTTCAATGCACTGCTGTCGGCCTGGGAGACCTGGGCCTCAGGTCGCTCCGGACTGAGCAAAGCACTGCTTTGGTAGCCGGGAAAATCCACCTTGAGCAAGCCGCGGTGCAGGTTGTCCTGCGCAAAGATCAGGCCATAACGCAGCGTCAAGTCAGCGCTGGACACATCGGCCATACCCGAGCAGCTGGCAGCCCATTGGGCGCTCAGGTAGGTGCCATCGGCGTGCTGGCTGGCTTGCAAATCAGGCGCGCCCAGGGTGCAAATCTGGCCCGATGCGCTGAGCTGGATGCCTTGGGCCAGCCAAGTGTTGATCTCTGCGCTGCGCGACTGGGTTTCGCCCCAAGTGATCTGACCATCGCGGTTGCTGTCCAGGTCAAAGATCAGGTCGATGTCACGCCAGTGAATGTCGGCGCGCAGGGTCAGCTGCTTGTCGGCGGCACTGAGCGTGAGGTAGCTGTTGCTGCTGGAGTGCGCCATGGCGCTGCCGGCCAGCAACAGGCTGGCCCAAAGCAAGCCCACACCAGCGGTCCATTGGCGCAAAGCCTTGACGACTGGGCGGGGCATCATTTGCGGCTTCCTGTCCAGAGCGGGTGCTGTTTGAGTTGTTCGACAAGCCGCGTCAATGGCGGGTCACGGTAGCCGGTTTGTTCGGCCCACTTGACGACAGGCTCAGCCGCTCGGGGTTGGTTGACCGCCAGCGCAGCTTGAATAAACAACACGGCGTCGGGGGGTTCTTTTTGCAGCTGCCAGTTGGCCATGGACAGGGCCAAACCGGCTGCAGGGTCTTGGCCGTAGTCAATGAGGTGAATGAGTTTGGGCCGTTCAATGAGCGACTCTTTGCGAAGCGCTTGTGACTGCAAGCGATCGGCCATCTGCTTAGCCAGCTGGGGTTCGTCCGGGTCTTGCAGGCCCCGGCTGGCCAGCAAGGCTTGCATCAGCAGCGCATCCGTGATCGTGCTGGTGCCGAGTTTGCCCGCTTTGCCCAAGGCGATGATTTTGGCCTGGCGGTAATTGCCCTGCTGGTTGAGCAATTCGGCCAGCGAGAGCCTGAGCAGGTGCGATGTGGGGTTGGCTTTCAGTTGCTTGTCCCAGACGGCGATGGCTTGATCAGGCTGGCCCGCCACGCGGTGTGCTTCGCCCAGATGAAAGCCCAGCCAGTCTTGTGAGGACGGGTCTTTAAAGTAGGCCGCTCGGATCGCGGTGGTCAACAGGTCAACGGCTGAAAGGGCTTGCCCTGTGCGGTAAAGCAAGACCGCCCGGTAGACATGGGCCTCTTGCGGGTCAAAGAGTCTGGCCATTTCTTCGGTGTCCTGGCGCGCGGCAGGCATATCGGCCAGCAGCAAATGCAGGGCAAATCGCCATGACCAGAACTCGGCACGGCGAGGTTCTTTGGCGATGGCCTGTTGAATGTCTTGCAAGCCCGCATCGAATTCGTGAAACCCTTGCTTGACCAGCCCCCTCAAAAAATAGCCCTCTGCGGGCAAGTCAGTGGCTTGCCACCAAGGTGCCAACGCCGCCTTGGCCGAGCCGAACCAGCGCAAGTCGCCTTCAGTCAGCCCGAGGGTGAAAACCGCCCGGGCATAGGCCAAAGAGGCGTCCAAGTCCTTGGGCTGGGCACGCCAGGCTTGGTCGAGGGCGCGCAGCGAACCGTTGCGGCCAGTTTGTCCGTGGACGGAAGAGGTCGCCACCACATCAGAATTTGCCGGCTTGAAGCGTTCTTGCGCAACGGCTGGCAGCACCCAGACCATGAGGCCTGTGGCCAACACCATGGCCTGAAGGCGGAAAACCACCATTTGGAAGACATTCTTGGCTTGGCGGAATTTGTCCATGTTTAGCGTGTGCCTTTAAGGCTTGGTACGATGTTTATGTGTCGGTATGAACTGGCACCTGATTCTGTCTTTTTTTTCAACCCTGTTCCTCAAAGGTGCTTTTATGAAAATCGTGATGACCGCTCTCGTTTCCGCTTTCATGCTGATGTCTGCGCCCTCCTTCGCAGGCAGCCATGGTGGCGGCAAGATGGATGACAAAAAAGTCGACTGCTCCAAAAAAGAAAACGAAAAGAATGCCGCTTGCGTCAAGAAGTAATCCTTTTCTTGTCTGCTCGCTAAAACCCCTTTCGAGGGGTTTTTTTGTGAGCCTTGCGCCCTTCCCGGGGCAAGCCTGGGCCCTCCTTATTGCCAACTAAAAAGGCCCCTCAGCACGGGTGGCAAACGAGACACCAACTCATGCCACGCTCGGTTAACCTGCACTGATTCCCACATCGTCAAGGCGCCCCTGATGCATTTCTACGAACCCCGTCTCGGCCACGGCCTGAAGCACGACCCGTTCAACTCAATCGTAGGCCCCAGGCCGATTGGCTGGGTGTCTAGCCGCAGCGCCAGTGGTGTGCTGAATTTGGCGCCTTACAGCTTTTTCAGCGCTTTCAATTACGTGCCGCCCGTGATTGGTTTTTCGAGCATCGGACGCAAGGACTCACTGAACAACATCGAAGCCACCGGCGAGTTTGTCTGGAACCTGGTGACCCGCGACTTGGCCGAGGTGATGAACCAGACTTGCGAGGCGGTGCCCCCAGAAGTCAGCGAATTTGAGCTGGCAGGCCTGACGCCCGAGCCCTCGCGCATCGTGGGGGTGCCCCGTGTGGCGCAAAGCCCGGTGAGCTTTGAGTGCCGGTGCACGCAGATCCTGCAACTGCAAGATCTTGCGGGGGAAAAAATAGAGACCTGGATGATTTTTGGTGAAGTGGTGGGTATCCACATCGACCCGCGGCTCACACCCAATGGGGTTTACGACACCGCCCGCGCAGGGCATATTTTGCGGGGCGGCGGTCCAGCCGATTACTTCAGCATTGGGCCAGAGCAGTTGTTCAAGATGTTCCGACCCGAAAGCGGCGCACGCGATTTGCCGAAATGACCGAACGGCATTCGGGCGCAAAAGCTTGTACCCGTTAATCTCTGAAAATTTTTACGGCTGTTTTGTTGGGTAAGTGTCTTGAAAACGCGTGACCCGGTTGATCTGGCCTTGGCATGGTGTGAAGTCCGCTGTCACCTGGGCAGCAGCCATCACGGTCGAGGCTGATTTAATGGTGTGCTTGGCAGCCCGACCGCTCAATGCGCCCAAATGCCCCCACTTCACGAACAGGACAATCTGATGACCCAAGCACTTAACGGACAAGTCGCCTGGATCACCGGGGGCGGCAGCGGCATCGGGCTGGCGGGTGCGATCGAACTGGTCAAAGCTGGCGTCCATGTGGTGATTTCGGGCCGCAACGCAGCCACCAACGCCAGCGCCCTGGCCACCCTGCAAACATTGGGCAGCGCCGAAGCGGTGTTGCTGGACGTGGCGGACAAACACGCCGTGAAAGCGGTGGCGCAAAACATCACGGCGCAACATGGCCGCATCGACATCTTGGTCACCAGCGCAGGCACCAACGCCACACAACGCAATTTCGACGTGGTCACCCCTGAAGCCTGGGACGACGTGGTCGCCATCAACCTGTCCGGCTTGTTTTATTGCGTGCACGCGGTCTTGCCCACCATGCGCCAGCAGCAAGGCGGCCTGATCATCAACGTTTCTTCCTGGGCGGGTCTGTATGCCTCCAAACTCACCGGTCCGGCTTACAACGCCACCAAACGCGCCGTGCTGGCCCTGAACGAATCCATCAACATGGAGGAATGCACGCACGGCATCCGGGCCACCGCCTTGTTGCCTGGCGAAGTGGCCACCCCCATTTTGGACAAACGCCCCGTGCCCCCGTCCCAAGCCCAACGCGAGCGCATGGTGCAAGCCGAAGACATGGGGCAGGCCATTTTGTTTCTGGCCCAAATGCCTGCGCGCACCTGCATCAACGAATTGATCATCTCGCCCACTTTCAACCGCTTTTACACGGGCGGACTGGAAACACCCAGCCCACGCTGACCGCCTTTCAGGCCCTGGCAGACAGGGCCTGAGCGCGTTGCCATGAGCCAGCTTTTTACCGACAACCCCCGACACCGCCGCATCGGCATTGCGCTGGTGACCGTGACCACCCTGATGTTCGCAACGCTGGATGCATCGGCCAAATGGCTGGTGCTCAGCTTGCCCGTGCTGCAGGTCGTGTGGATGCGCTTTTTGACACACTCGCTGTTGTCCATCGCGGTGTTTGCCCCGTCCATTCAAGGCGACCTGGTGCGTTGGCGGCACCCAGGCTTGCAGTTGGTGCGGGGCTTGATGTTGGCCACCATGACAGCCTTGAACTTCTGGGCCTTGCAGTACCTGCAGTTGGCCGAAACGGGCGCCATGCAATTTTCTGTGCCCATTTTGATCGCCCTGCTGTCGGCCTGGTGGCTGGGCGAGCGCCTTGACGCCAAGCGGTGGGTGGCCATCGCGGTGGGCTTTGCAGGCGTGCTGATCATCATTCGCCCCGGCAGCCAGGGTTTTCATCCGGCCATTTTGTTGTCGGCGCTCAACGCGGTGTTGTACGCCCTGTTCAACATGATGACGCGTTACTTGGCCAGCAGCGAAAACCCGGCCACCACCCAACTGACCTCAGCGGTCGTGGCCACCCTGGTGCTGACGCCATTTGCCCTGTGGCAATGGCAAACGCCCGCCACGCACCTGGAGTGGTTCGTCATGGCCCTGGCCGGATTGTGCGGCGGCATTGGCCATTACTTTGTGGCCGTGGCGCACCGCTATGCCACGGCCGCGGTGTTGGGCCCGTTTTTGTACCAACAGATCATTTACATGTGCTTGTTTGGCTGGCTGGTCTTTGGCCAGATGCCCGACCTGGCTGTGGTGCTGGGGGCGTGCGTGGTGGTGGCCAGTGGCCTGTATCTGTTGTGGCGCGAGTTTCAAAACACCACGGCCCCATGACATGACAAGCGTGGCTGGCCGTCACCGGGAAATCAAACCAGGCGACTAGGCGTCTTCCCGTGCCTCGATCAGCAGGCGCTGCACCACCGATCCGTGCGTGCCTGCCACAGCGCGAATGCGCATGGCCGGACCCGCCTCGAGCACGCTGCGGCAGTGGTAATCCAGCCCGTCGGTTTGCCCGGGGCAGTTGCTTTGGATGCGCCTGCTCCACTGGCGCCGGCCATCGACTTCCAGCGTCAGCTCGTGCCAGGCTTCTTCATTTTCGGCAGGTACGCGCACCACCAGGCTGACATCGATGTCAAAGGTGCGACGGCGTTGCAATGCGCCTGGAATATTCAGCACAGCCACCGCATCACCCACCTCGGTGCGCCACAACTCGGGTTTTGCGTGAGTCGCCATGTCACTCAGGGCTGAAGCAAGGTCTTGAGTTCGCCGCTGTCGATCAGGCGCTGCAAATCGTCTGCACCCCCAACCAACATGCCCTTGACAAACACCATCGGAAACGTCGGCCAACCGGTCCACATCTTCAGGGCATTGCGCAAACGCCACTGTGAAAAGTAGCTGCCAAACTCTTGGTAGTCATGCGCCACGCCGGCTGCGGTCAAGGCCTTGCGGGCTTTGCCCACAAAGGGATTGCCCGACAAACCCACCACCACCACAGGGTGTTGCGCGATGGCCGCTTGTACCTGCTGAATCACTGCAAGGTGATGCACAGCAATGCGTTGGCGAATGGCCGGATGAATGGACGATTCGTCCAGGAAAGGTCGTGTCATATCAATCCTTGAATACCCAAAAAAGAAAAGCGCCCGGGTTTTAAGCGTTCAGGGCGCTGGCGCCATCGTGCATGAGTTGCGCGATGTTGGCAGGACCGAGTAACTGGATGGGATTTTGGCTGGCCAGGTCTATGGCGGATGGGCTAAAGGTGCCCAAGCTCATGCAGGTGCACGAAAACGCTTGCTGACTTTCGCGGGCGGCCAGCAGTTCGCGCAAGTGCTCTGCACCGACGGTGGCGGCCTTCCAGCGTTTGGCGCTGACCAGCGTGATGCGGCCATTCTTTTCGATCTGGAAATCAGCCGGGCCACTGCTCAGGCGACTCACTTCAAAGCCTTGTTGGCGCAAAGCCTCTTCGACCAGGATCGAAAAATCACGCCAACCCATGCTGCGGGCCTGGTCAGCCAGTTGCTGGATACGCTCTGGCGAAATGGCGTTTCTTTGCCGCCATGCCGCCATGATGCCGATCACCAAAAAAGGAAAAGCACCCAGCATGCCGGCTATTTTGTAGGCATCGGGCAGCAAGGCACCGGCGACCAGGGCCACGGCCAACATCACCACAAAGCTGACCCACCAAGGGGCGCGTAACAAAGTCGCAAACAACGACTTTTCAGACATTTTGAATTTCATGGGCAATCAGGAAAAGGCGTCGGCACGGCGCATCCGGCCTGGTTAAAAAGCTGCATTCTCTACAAGCCGTGAGTTTAGTGCCACAAACGCCCGACAAAACAAGGCGCTCGAAAGCACCTTGTTTTCAAGCTCATGCTGAAGATGGGTGGCGTGAAGCCCTGCTCACGGTCCATTGGCTGACCAGCACTGGCAGCATCAGCGCCAAGCCCAGCAAACTGATTTTCAGACCCGGGGCAATCAGGCAAAGCGCCCCGATGGCACACAGCGCACGTTCCCAGCGCTTCATCTCGGCCATCAGGTAACCGCTGAGGGCCGCTGCAAGCGCCACGATGCCCAGCACACAGCCAATGAAGGTGACCGCAAAGTCCGCCCAGGTGAAGCCTTTGGCCACCAGCAGCAGTGAAGGTGAAAACACAAACACAAAAGGCACCAGCACTTTGGCCAAGCCCAATCGAAAGGCCATGTTGCCGGTCTTGAACGGGTCACTGCCAGCCATACCTGCTGCGGCGTAAGCCGCCAGCGCCACGGGCGGCGTGATATCGGCCAGCACGCCGTAATAGAAGACAAAGAAATGGGCCACCAAGGGTTCCACACCCAATTGCACCAAGGTCGGTGCGGCCACCGTGACCATGATGATGTAGTTGGCTGTGGTCGGAATGCCGCAGCCCATCAGGATGCAGACAATGCCGGTCATGAACAAAGCGGCCAGCAGCGTCAAGGACTTGGCATCGGCCATGAACGCAGGCAACCAGTCCATCATGAAAGCGGCGATGATTTGCGCCCAGCCCGTGATGATGAAACTGATCTTGAAGCCCACCCCTGTGAGGGTGACCACACCAATCACAATGCCAACGGTGGCGGCGGCTGCACCGACTGCCAGCGCGTATTTGGCCCCAGTCTCAAAGGCTTCGAGCAGCACGGCATTGTCGATACGCCCCAAAACGCCCAACCACTTTTGTCCGGCCCAAACCAGCGCGATGCCCACCGCCAGAAAGCCCAGCTTGATGGTCTCGCCCTCACTGCCCCAATCCACAAAGGCAATCAGCGCCAGCAGCACATGCAGCACCACCAGCAAGACCCAGTTGGCGCTGCGGTTGCCCCGCACCGAGGTGCTCAGGCCCACGATCATGCAAGAGGTGATGCCAGTGAACGCGGCCAGATAAGGCGTTCGGCCAGACACCAAAATCGTGATCAGCAAAACCAAAGGAATCAGTGTGGGCCAGCGCTGCTGAAATGACTCACGCAGCTTGGGCATTTCTTCTTCCGTCAGGCCACGCAAGCCGTAGCGCTTGGCCTCGAAGTGAACCTGCATGAAGACCCCAAAGAAATGCATGAACGCAGGCACAATGGCGGCCGCGATGATGGTCTGATAAGACACATTCAAAAATTCGACCATCAAAAAGGCGGCTGCACCCAACACGGGTGGCGTGATCTGGCCGCCCGTCGATGACGCGGCCTCGACCGCACCAGCAAACTCGCGGCGGTAGCCGACACGGATCATGGCCGGGATGGTGAGCGAGCCCACCGTGACCGCATTGGCCACCGACGATCCGCTCAGCGTGCCGAACATGGCTGAGCCAAACACGCTGACCTTGGCTGGACCCCCGGCGTAACGCCCGGCCACCGTGGAGGCAATGTCGAGGAACAACTGGCCCAAACCAATGCGCGTGGCCAACACGCCAAACAGTACAAAGTGAAACACGTAGGTGGCGACCACGCCAACCGCCACACCGTAGATGCCCTGACTGGTCAGGTACTGGTGGTTGATCATCTGGCTCCAACTGGCGCCCGCGTGTTTGAGCAAGCCCGGAAAGTACGGCCCTGCCAGCGCGTAGGCGGTGAACCCCAGCGCAATCAAGGGCAAAGGCCAGCCCATGGAGCGGCGCGTGGCCTCCAGCAAAGTGATGAAGAGGACCGAGCCCATGACCACATCGATCGTGTCCGGGTTGCCCACCCGGAAGGCCAGATCGTCAAACACATACGGGATGTACATGACGCTGGCGGCGCAAGCCAGGCCCAAAAGCCAGTCCACCAGCGGCACACCGCCAATGCTGAAACGGCTTTTTGAAACAGTGCTGTCTGCATCGGACTTGAAAGCTGCAAACACCAAAAAAATCAGCCCCAGCACAAAGGCCAGGTGAACACCGCGGTGTGTGGTTTCTCGCAACAGGCCGAAGCCTGCGGTGTAGTAGTGAAAGCCCGACAGGATGACCAGCAGCCATTTCACGATCACTGTTGCGGGTGGCAACGTGGGCCTGAAACGCATTTCGGGGTCAAACTTTTCTTCAAGTTCCTGCAAATCACGCCTATCGCGCTCGCGGGCTTCGGTCATACCTGTCCTTCAAAACACAGGGCGCATTAGCGCCCTGTTGAAAATCCATGGCGCATTAGCGCCCTGTTGAAAATCCATGGCGCATTAGCGCCCTGTTAAAAATCCAAGGCGCCCAAGCGCCCTGTTGAAAATCCGAGGCGCAAAAGCCTCTGTATGCATGGCACGGGGTGCAGCAGCACCCCGTGCCAAAAAATCACTTCAGCAAACCGGCTTCTTTGTAGAACTTCTCGGCACCTGGGTGGAATGGAATGCCCACGCCCTTGACCGCGTTTTCCTTGGTGATGAACTTGCCCTTGGCGTGCCCTGCAGCCAGTGTGTCCTGAGCGGCTTTGCCATACAGGGCCTTGGTGATCTGGTACACGGTTTCGGTATCGGCCTTGGCACTGGTCACCCATTGGGCGCCCATGGCCATGGTCTGCACAGCGGGCACATCTTTGTAGGTGCCTGCGGCAATCGTGTCGACCGCCAGATAGGGGTTGGTCTTGCGCAAAGCCTCGGCCTGCGGACCTGCCAAGGACACCAGCTCGATGCCCGCGCCACTCGAAGCCAGCTCGGCAATCGCACCAGCTGGCGCACCGCCCACAAAGAAGAAGGCATCGAGTGCCCCGTCCTTGAGCTTGTCACCGGCCTGGTTCGGTTTGATGTACTCGGGCTTGATGTCGCTTTCTTTCACGCCATAAGCAGCCAGCACGATGCGGGCATTGACCAAGGTCCCTGAGCCTGGCTCGTCCAGCGCCACGCGCTTGCCCTTGAGGTCAGCCACCGACTTGATGCCTGAGCCTTTTTTGACCACCAGGTGAATGCTCTCGGGGTACAGGTTGGCGATCATGCGCAGGTCGGACACTTTGGGCTTACCTTCGTAAACGCCGGTGCCGGTATAGGCCCATGTGGCCACATCAGATTGCGAAAAGCCCGACTCCATCGCACCCCCTGCCACGCCGTTCACGTTGGCCACTGAGCCGTTGGTTGCCTGTGCCGTGGCCACGATCTTGCCGGGCTGGCTGACCGCGTTGGCGATCATGCCGCCCACCGGGTAATAAGTGCCCGCAGTGCCGCCCGTGCCGATGCGGAAAAATTGCTGTGCTTGCACAGGCGCCGCTATTACAGCCGCCAAACCCAGGACCCAAAACAGATTGCGACGCTTCATGTGATGCCTCATTAAAAAGTTAAAAAACCAGACCCTGGTGTTTAGCACAAGTTGTGCCCGATTGCCCCATAAATCAGCACGGCATCAGGGTAGACTCTCATATCGATGCCCCTAGGGCCATGGGTGAGTCGACCCAGGCAACAGGGGCATTTCACTGCGCAAAGGAAGCCAATGCATGTGTGCGTACTGGGTGCTGGCATCGTCGGCCTGACCACCGCCTATGAGCTGACGCAACGGGGTCACAGGGTCACCGTGCTTGACCGTGCAACACCCGCTGCGGGTGCCAGCGGGGGCAACGGCGCTCAGCTGAGCTATGCCTACGTGCAGCCTTTGGCAGATCCTGGCATTTGGGCCCAATTGCCCAAATTGCTGCTGTCGCCCTCTTCGGCACTCAAGATCAGGCCCCAGTGGGACCCCCGTCAGTGGGCTTGGGTCTGGCAGTTTTTGCGGGCCTGCAGCACGCAACAATCGCAAACAAGCACCTCCCAATTATTGGCCCTGGCCGCTCAAAGCCGACAGGTGTTTGACGCGATGCGCGAACGTGAAAACATAACGTGCGACTTTTCCCAATCGGGCAAGCTGGTGCTCTTTCGCTCCAACGCTTCGTTTGCGGCTGCGCGCCAGCAAATGGCACTGCAAAAGCAATTGGGGGGGGCCGCCCAACAAGCGGTGAGCGCCCCCGAAGCTTGCGCCATCGAGCCCGCTTTGGTGCACCACCAAGAAGCCTTTGCGGGCGCGATTTATACCGAAAGCGAGTGCGCCGCAGATTGCAAGCAAGTCTGCGATGCCTTGGCGCAGATTCTGAACACGCGGGGCGCTGACTTGCTGATGGGGCAGGCATTCAAGCGCTGGGTCACCTCGGGTGACAAAGTCACGGCGGTCCGTCTGGACAACGGTGACGAGGTGTCTGCCGATGCCTTTGTGCTGTGCACAGGCCATGCAGCACCGGCCATGGCGGCCGCGGTGGGTGTGCACTTGCCGGTTTATCCGCTCAAGGGTTACAGCATCACGGTGGCCACCGATGGCACGGGCTTCGCGCCCAAAGTCAGCATCACCGACAGCGCACGCAAGATTGTCTTCGCACGGCTGGGGCAGCGACTTCGTGCGGCCGGCATGGTCGAACTGGTCGGACACGACGCCAGCGTGCACGCCCGCCAGATTCAGACTTTGCAGCAAGCCACCCAAGCACTTTTTCCAGATTGCTCTCGCTACACCGACATCCAGCCCTGGGCAGGCATGCGCCCAGCCACACCAACAGGCTTGCCTGTCATCGGTCGCCAGGCCAACGGGCCCCGCAACCTCTACCTCAATGCCGGGCAAGGGGCTTTGGGCTTCACGCTGGCTTGTGGCTCAGCGGTTCATGTGGCGAACTCGCTCAGCTGACCCGCACAAGGCGCCGCCATGACGCCACTCCAGCCCCCCTCGCCCCGCACACGCCAGCCATTGAGCTGATGGCTTGCCAGAGCAATCAAGCCCGTTGCTGAAGCCCTGCTGCGTTGGTCGGGTGCTGGGCATTGGCCTGGGTGGAACGGGCCTGAAAAGCAGGCGTCTCAAGCTGGGGCATTGCAGGGTCCAGCGCCAAAGCAGCTGGGTTTTCAAAGCATGAGGGCTTGGGCAAGATGGACTGCAAGACGTTCAGCACGTTTTGCAAGCGGGGATCACTGGTTTGCGCATCGTCGGTGGTGTCGTTGATGCAAAAGAACGCCAGCGCGCCGAACTCAGCCACCAGCCCTTGCAGTTGTTCGTTTTGATCGGTCTCCCCCGTGGAGACATAGCGGTGGCGGTAAGGGCGGATGCTGGCCACCCCATGCGCCAAAGCCCAGCGCAGCACAAAGTCTGACACGATGGTGGGCTTGTCCCAGCTGCGAAACACCGTCGATCTGACAGCGGCAAACAACTCCGGCGCCGTGTCCTCCAGCTCCAGCAAGATCGACTTCAGCATGGGCCTCGGTGAATGGGCAAAGGTGCGAAAAGTGCTTTGGTACAAGGGGTCTTGCTCGCGCACTGCGGGGGTGCCCAAGCGGGCTTTTTCGGTGAGCCACTGGATTGACAGGCGGCAGGCGTTTTCCAGCGATGTGGCGTCCATGCGCATGGCCTCATCCGTGACCTCGGGGTCATCCGACCAGGTGACATGAAACCCACCCGGGTGAAACCAGTCGTCTAGTTGAACGGGGGCCCCAAAAAACACGTCGTCGTTGAAATAAAAGTAGCGCTCCGACAGACCGGGGATGTGGTGAATCCAGGACTCAATGTGGCCCGAGTCGAAGGTGGGCAAAGACGCTTCCGGCATCAGCTCGCGGTGGTCCACCAAGGTCAGCCGATCTGAAGATCGCAACCAGTCAGGGGCCTGGGCATCGGTGACGATGTAAACGTGGCCGTGACCCGGGAAAAACTTCTCCAACGCACGCAAGCTGTAGCGCAACTCATGGTTGTCGCGAAAGCGGCCCTCCACATTGCTGTAGCGGGCCATGGCGGCGCTGGAATCGCTGGCAAGTTGGTGCAGGGCTGCCTGACGTTTGGCACGCCAGGTGGAGTCATTCCCGTCAACCCACAAATAAACGATGTCGATGGGCGAATCGTTGGACATGTCTGCGTTGGTATTTTTTTAGAGGTGTGAGTCTAGCAGTGGCTTGGCGCAGCCCTTTTGAATACCCGCCTTGGCGTCAGGGCCACTGCGCAAGCACCGCCCAGGGCTTGCCGCGCCAATTCACAAAACCAGCACTTCCACGCCTTGCGTCAGCAATGGTCGGCACAAGATCTTGTAGCCGTCGGCGTCAAAGCCAGCGGCCATGCTGCCGAGTTGGCGGGCTTGGTCGGCCGTGGGGGCGCTGCCCAGATAGCACCAGTGGTTGACCACATGGATTTGCGTGAAGTCTTGGTCGCGCTCGACCAGGCCGACAGCCCCGCCAAAGGGCCAACACGCCACGCGCAGGGCCAGCAGGCTGGTGAACAGTCGCTCACGGTGGTCGTGTGGTGTTTCGTCACCTCGGCAAACGCCTGCACACTGTCGAATAGCAGCCCGAAAACAGGCCTTGCCGGGGGGCATTTTTTCGAGGCCCAAGGGGCCATAGCACAGCTTGTTCTGGTCGGCAATGGCGCGCAACGCATCGAGGGCGGCATGGCGGCTGGCAAACAGGCCGTACAGGTCGGGCTGGGTCGCAAAGTCGATGTCTTTCGAATAGACGACTTCGGGCACATCGTCCACCATTTGCAGGCTGCACAGCTGTTTGTTGCGGCGCAGCTTTTGGTTGAACAGCGGGTGCTGGGCCTTGATCATCTGGGCCTCTAAAAGCAGGGCCCCGATTTCACCTGCCGTGCGGATGTGGCTGATGCGCTGGGTCTGGCGCAGCATGCGTGCTTCGTCCTGCGTGCGCAGGTGCGACAGCAAGCGGGCGCGGATGTTGATGCTTTTGCCGATGTAGAGCGGCAAGTCACCTGCCTGGCCATGGAAGGTGTAAACGCCCGCGCCGGTGGGGGCATCTTCGATGGCTTGGCGCAGGTGTTGCGGGTACTCGTACACCCGGCTGTCTTCAAAATCATCGCGGCGGCGGCGAGGGGATACGGATGGCATGGCGGCTTTGGCTTTGGCTTTCGCGGTTTATGGCTCCCCCCCAATCCCCGAAGGGGGGTAAAGGGATGCGGCTCAGCAGGGGTGGGGGCGTGCGACCTTTACGTTGAAAGCATGCGGGCATTCAGGCTGCCCAAAGGCGCTGAAAATTCGGCGCGCCAGCTTTCCCCTGCCTGCAGGGGCCAAGCATCGGTCCAGGTGCCGGTGGTGACCACATCACCCGCTTGCAAATCGGTGGCACCGGGACATTGGCGCAGCTCCTTCAAAAAGTGGCTCAAGGCGTTCAGCGGGCTGTCGAGCACATTAGCGCCTGTGCCCTGCTCCACGGCCTGGCCGTTTTTGAAGAGCGTGACCTGGGCCTGTGACAGCAGTTCATTGAGGGCCAGCGCATCGGTGGCCAAGCTGCGCACAGGCAGGCGCAATCCCACCAGCAGCCGGGCATGCAGCCCACTGTCGGCCATGGTGTCGGTGGCGGTAAATTTCCAGTCGAGGGCGTGCGACTGCACAACTTCAAAGCCTGGCGCGAGCCAGTCAATGGCCTCGAACAATTGCTGCAAGCTGGGGTCAGCGGGGGGCGTGGAGCGCATGCCAAATACGATTTCAGGCTCCAGCCGGGGCTGGCAGGTGTGGCGCAGGTCAATGCTGCCTTGGCCCAAGCCGGGCGCGGACTCATCGCAAAAAACCAGGCCGGTGTTCCAGACCGTGCCCCACATGGGGCCGAAAACCTCGTAGCGCTGCCAGATCGTTCGGTTGGTGAAACCGATTTTGTAACCTTTTGGCACTTCGCCACGTTGTTGACGCAACTGGCGCACGGCCAGCGCTTTTTGGTAAGCCGCAGCAGCATCTGGCCCACCCACAGTGCCTGGGGTTTGCCCCCACAAACGGGCCTCATCATGGTGTTGCAAAAGTTGTTCGGGGGTCATGCCTGTGTGTCCTTTTGGGGTGGGTGAATGGGTCATAAAACGGCATCAAACCGCCATAAAGCGGCCATGCTCCAATGTGCAAATTTCCCTCTGCGCCAGCAACTCGGTCAGGTGCATCTTAATGGTGTTGCGCTCGGCACTGGGCACAAAAGGCACGTCGTAGCCTGCGGGGTAAAGCAGGCGCCGCTGGACCAGCTCGTCCAGGCTGTGCGGCGTTTGCAGGTAGCCCAGCAGCTTATCGCTGCGCTCGTCGATCTTGCTGGCAAAGCGCGCCAAATCGGCCCCGAATTGGGCCCGATCGGTGAGCACCGCTTTGTGGTGCGAGGTGACCCAGATGCGGGCATCCAGCTCGGCCACTTTTTTCAGGGTTTGCCGAAAGTCAGCCAGGCTGGAGGTGGCGTCGCCGTAGTACGGGCCAAAACCGGACAGGTCGATGTCCCCAATGAAGGCCAGGCCTTCGTTTTCCACCACCAAAGCGCAGTGGCCTGCCGTGTGGCCCGGCAGGTGGTGGGCGCGCACGGTGACGCCGCCCCCCAAGTCCCATTGCGCAGCGTCGCTGTAGCCAGTGGCATCAGGGCGCGGGTGGTAATGAAAGTCTTTTTCCACGATCACCCGCATGGCGTCGAGCACGTCTTGCGGGTAGCCGTAGTGCTGGCACATGCCATCCCACGACTGGGCGGCAGCCAGGTCGGCTTCGTGCACCTGCACCGGGGCATGAAGCAAGCGGTGCAGACCCGCCATGTGGTCTTCGTGCACATGGCCCAGGATGACCAGGTCCACCGTGTCCAGCTCGGGGCCGATGCGGTTGGCCACCTCGGGCGTGTCAAAGGCCACCCGCACATCGGCGCCCTGCACGATGAGCTGGTTGCCATCGGGGTATTTGCCCGATTGGGCGCCCAGGTGCACGCTCACGGCCCCAAAACGCAACACAGACGACATGACAGCCCTTCCAGATCAATGCCTCAGCAGGCACAAAAAGGCCACTATAGCCAGCGTGACATGCCCGGTCTGCCGCACAGGCTACAGTGAAAGCCATGAACACCCTGCCCTCTGCCGCCACTTTGGCCCCCACCGCCCTGATCGACAGCGACCACCCTGGCGTGCTGGCCTTTGCCCGCCAGCACGCGCAAGGCCGTGACGACCGCGAACGCGCCGTGTCGATCTACCTGGCGGTGCGCGACCAGTTTCGCTACGACCCCTACCGCATCGATTTGTCGCCCGAAGGCATGCGCGCCAGTTCGGTGCTGGCGCAGGGCTCGGGCTGGTGCGTGCCCAAAGCGGCGCTGATGGCGGCGGTCTGCCGCGCTGCGGGTCTGCACGCCCGACTGGGCTACGCCGATGTGCGCAACCACCTGAGCACCGAACGCTTGCGCCAGACCATGCAGACCGATGTGTTCATCTGGCACGGCTATGCCGACATCTGGCTGGGGGGGCAGTGGGTCAAGGCGACGCCCGCTTTCAACATCGAGTTGTGCGACAAGTTCGGGCTGCTGCCCTTGGCGTTTGACGGACTGAACGACTCGATCTACCACCCGTTTGACAAAGCGGGCAACCGGCACATGGAGTATGTGAACCAGCGCGGCACTTTCGACGACATGCCGCTGGCGCAGATCGTGCACGATTTCAAAACCGTCTACAGCGGCTGGATGGCCGAAAACGACCCGCTGCAAAACGCCAGCTTTGAGCAAGATGTGCAAAGGGAGACGCGGTGAGCACACGGGCCCTGGTGTTGCTGGACTCGATTGCGCTGGTCAACGCCACGCATGCGGGCACGGTGATTGTGTCGGGCTCACACGGCGGTTTGTCGGCCTCGCATTTCGTGACGGCGCAAACCCACAAGCCTTTTGCCGTGGCCTTCAACGATGCTGGCGGCGGCAAAGACAACGCCGGCAGAGTGGCACTGCACGAGTTGCAAGCGGTGGGTGTGCTGGCCATTTTGTACGCACACACCTCGGCCCGCATTGGCGAGGCACAAGACGGGCTGGACAACGGCGTGGTCAATGGCCTGAACGAATTGGCCTTGGCGCAGGGACTGCAATTGGGCTGGCGCATTGCACAAGTGGTGCGGCACCTGGGGGCCGACCCCAACCCCGACCCCGACCGCGACCGCGCTCAAGCGTGAATCGCCTCCCTGGCCAAGGGCACCGGTTCAAAAGCCACTCGGCTGGGCACATCGCACGCCACCCACATGGCCGGGGGATGGGTCTGCATGATGATGCCCGCCACACTCTCCACGCGACTCTCAGGCGGCACGCTGGGGTCAGGGCTGCGGCAGATGGACAAAAAGCCATCGGATTCGTCGCGCAAAAAACGCTCCAGATCGGCTTGCCCAATGGGGGTTTGCAAGGCATATTGCCAGGCTGTCGCCAATCGGCTGTGGCTCGACAAGCCCGGCCCCACGGGGGCTTGTTCGCCGACCAGCGTTTCGCACACGAAAT
>NZ_JBIKHV010000027.1:0-29248 GCF_044361985.1 Limnohabitans sp.
GTACCCCCGCGCCCTGCTCCACCACCACGTCAAAACCAAGTTTGACCAGTTTAGTCACCACATCGGGCACGGTAGCCACCCGTTTTTCACCGGGGAATATCTCTCGCGGCACACCAATGCGCATGGTTTATCTCCTGAAAATTGTGAAATCGCTGAACCTGCTTATTGGAACGCAAATCATTGCTCAAAATATATACCGAAACTTACACCCCCCCACCCGACCCAATCTCGGGTAAACCCTGAGGAAGCCCCGCAGATAATCAGCCCATGGACACACGCTGGAAACCCAATGTCACCGTGGCCGCCATCATCGAAAAGGATGGCCGCTACTTGTTGATCGAAGAACACACCCTGGAAGGTTTGCGCCTGAACAACCCGGCAGGCCATCTGGACCCCGGCGAATCGCCTGCAGAAGGCTGCGCTCGCGAAGCGCTCGAAGAAACGACCCGCCCCTTCAACCCCACCGCGCTCGTCGGCATTTATTTGTCGCGCTTTCAGCGCCCAGCCACTGGCGAGGACATCACCTATGTGCGGATGGCTTTTTGCGGAGAGATCGGTGCGGTACAGCCCCATTTGAGCCTCGATGAAGGCATTGAGCGCACTCTCTGGATGACGCCGGAGGAAGTACGCGCCAGTGCTGCGCGCCACCGCAGCCCACTCGTGTTGCAGTGCATTGAAGATCACCTGGCGGGACAACGCTTCCCCTTGCAAGTGATCTACACCGACCCGGCCGTCGCCGACTTACCCCCCCTGCCCGAATGACCTCTTTGCGGCTGGGCTTGGGCAGCAACTCAAGGCTGGCGCCAGCCCTTGAACCTCACTGCACAGGCACCTTCTGCCCTGCCGCAACCAAGTCCAGTTGCGCCTGTTCAGCAAAGACTTTGGCCACATAGCCGCCATCTTCGGTCAAGGCATAGCCGCCCAGGTAAAACTTCAGACCCTCTTCCAAAGAGCCTCCGCGCAGTTTGACGGCGTCCGACAACACTGCAACGCCCACACGCAAATTGGCGACAGGGTCAAAGGCGGCGAGGCGCCCGCCATAGGCCTCGTAACGTTTTTCGTGAATCTCGGTCACCACCTGCATCAATCCCTGCGCCCCCGCCTGACTTTGCACATAGGGATGAAAGTTGGACTCGATGGCCATCACGGCCAAAATGAAATGGGGTGCCAGCTTGGTTTTTTTCGACAAGGCATGGGACTCGGCCACCAAGGCGGCCAAAGGTTCTGGCGCCACCTTGTATTTGCGCCCCAGCCACTCAGCCACTGCGGCCTGGGAACGGGGCAAGTCCTGCAAACTCATGGCCGTTGCGCGCTCAGCCGTGTTTTCAGGCAACCACCACAACAGCACCTGCCGCTCACGCAGCCAATTGAACACTTCACCTTCAGAGGCATGCAGCCATTGCGGGTTCAGCCACAAAGCCAGAACCAGACTGGCCGCAGTCAGGCCCACCATGGCCAAACCACTGTGGGTAATGATGAACATCCCATGCGCGACGTCGTGCGCAAATGTTCTGAGGTGGTGGCACCAAGTGCAGGTTTTTTTCATGAATAGGGAACAATTTGCATTGTAAATTGACGGCCCTGGCAGACAACACTGGCCACCACAGGATAATTGCGACATGTCCCAACACACTCGCGTGGTCGTCGGCTTGTCCGGCGGCGTCGACTCCGCTGTCACCGCCTATTTGCTCAAGCAACAGGGCTATGACGTCATTGGCATCTTCATGAAAAATTGGGAAGATGACGATGACAGCGAATACTGCTCCTCCAACGTCGATTTTGTCGATGCAGCAGCCGTGGCCGACGTGCTGGGCATTGAGATTGAGCATGTCAATTTTGCGGCCGATTACAAAGACCGGGTTTTTTCCGAGTTTCTGCGTGAATACCAGGCCGGACGCACGCCCAACCCCGACATCCTTTGCAACGCTGAAATCAAGTTCAAGTCCTTCCTGGACCATGCCATGCGGCTGGGGGCTGAAAAAATCGCCACAGGCCATTACGCGCGCGTGCGCTTGAATGCGCAGACCGGTCGGCACGAACTGCTCAAGGGCCTTGACCCGGGGAAAGACCAAAGCTATTTTTTGCATCGCCTGAACCAGCCGCAGTTGTCCAAAACACTGTTTCCGGTGGGTGAGCTGCACAAAACCGAAGTGCGGCGCATTGCCGAAGAAATCGGCCTGCCCAATGCCAAGAAAAAAGACTCCACGGGCATCTGCTTCATCGGCGAGCGGCCCTTCCGTGATTTTTTGAACCGCTATATCTCGAAAGAACCCGGGCCGATCAAGGACCCCACAGGCCGGACCATTGGCCAACATGTGGGCCTGAGCTTTTACACCCTGGGACAACGCCAGGGCTTGGGCATTGGCGGCATCAAGGCCAAAGGAGCCCAGCGCGGCGGTGGTGAACACACGCCTTGGTTTGTGGCCCGCAAGGACCTCGAAAAAAACACCCTGTGGGTGGTGCCAGGTCACGAACACCCCTGGCTGCAATCGCCCAGCCTGCAAGCGATGGATGTGAGCTGGTGCGCAGGCATGGCCCCCCAAGAAGGCCCCTATGCTGCCAAAACGCGTTACCGCCAGTCGGACGCGCCCTGCTTGTTGCACAAGCTGCAAATGGCCGATGGGCCAGCGGGATTTGAGCTGACTTTTAAAGAACCCCAGTGGGCTGTGACGCCTGGACAAAGTGCCGTGGTCTACGACGGCGAAGTTTGCCTGGGCGGAGGGGTCATCTCTTTAGCGCAAACGCTCACCCACTGAAGGGCTGCCAGGCGCCAGTCCGTCAATGGCCATCGTCTTTCAGCTTGGCGTGGATTTTGCGGCTCGTTCGCCACACCAGCCAAAGCACCAAGGGCACCAGCAATCCGACAGCAACCTCCGGCTCAATCGGCACGCCCGCAGCATGCATGGCCTTGGCGCCATACATCAACAGGCTGACCACGTAATAGGAAATCGCGGCAATCGACAAACCTTCCACGGTGCTTTGCAAGCGCAGTTGCAAAGCTTGTCCCTTGGTGAGTTTTTCCAGCAAGACCTGGTTTTGCGCCTCGGTGGCAATGTCCACCCGGGTGCGCAACAAGGCACTGGTGCGAGAAACCCGCTCGGCCAAGGAAGCCAGGCGCTTTTCTGTGGCCACCACCGTGGCCATGGCGGGTGACAAGCGGCGCTGCATGAACTCTCCCAGCGTCTGGGTGCCCGAAATGGGCCGCTCACGCAGCTCGGCCAATCGCTGGCTGACCAAGACGTCATAGGCTCGGGTGGCTGAAAACCGAAACCCATGCTCCGCGGTGGCTCGCTCAATCCGTGCAGCCAAAGACACCAGCAAGTCGAGCAGCGCTTGATCGCTTTCCCCTTTGCGTTCCAGCAGGCCCGTCATATCGGCCAGCTGTGATTCGGCAGCTGACAGCATGGGGGAAAGGTTTTTGGCCACCGGCAAACCACGCAACGCCATCAGGCGGTAAGTCTCTATCTCGAGAAGGCGCTGCGAGATGCGGCCTGCTCGCGCGCCGCTGGTGTCCTCGGGGGCCAGCACCAGCATGCGCTCAAAGCCATCGGCCCCAATGCGGAAATGGGTCAGGATGCAGGAATGCGGCAAGCCCTCGGTGGTGTTGCCCATGCGCGAGGCCAGTACCGCCCCCTCCCCCAACCAGGCCTGCGCCTTGGTGATCAGGTCGGGTTGATTGATGTCGGCCTGCAACATGCCCAAGTGAATGGCCGCCATGGTTTGGCCAGGCAAGCCGCGCAGCCACTCTGTACCAGTCACGACATGCTCGGCCAAATCAGGCAACTCTGCGCCCCAGCCGGCATGTGCCGGCAAAGCCTGCACGATGGAATAACGCGTGAACTCGGTGTGCCGTTCCCATTTGACGGTGAAGTGGTCACAGCGCAAACGCAAAAAGTTGCTCTTCAAGCTCTCCAGACTCAAGTCGGCGTGGCCAGGCAAAAGGCGCAAATGGGCCCACTCCTGCTCCCTGGAGACCCCGGAATTGAGCACCGCCACATAAACGATCAAAGCTGGCAAGCGCACCCGGGCAGAGGGGCGCGCGTGAACTTCATTGTGCAATTCGCGGCGCTGAGATTCCTCTTGCGGCAGAAAACGGGATGTGATTTCGTTCATAGCAACATTTTGACCAGGTTATTGCGGCCAGAACACCCCCAAAGCCAGAAAAATTGCTGGCTGAAGGCATCCCTGACGCAGCTTGAACACGCTGGACGCTCCGTCCTGATCGACAGAAGAACATGAAAGGGCGGGCTTTTAGGCCCCCACACTCATGGCCTTGGAGGCGGCAAGGGCTGCTGTTCAGGCCATAGCAAACTGCCTTGCAGCAGACCGCGCACAGTGGCCACCACCAAGCCGAAAATCACGCTGCTGACAAAAACCAGCCAAGCCAAGGCCAGAACATGAACCCAACCCTGGGCGGGTGCCAAATGCAAGGACACGGCCGCCGAAGCGGCCAAAGGGAATGACATGCCCCAATAGGGGATGCCAAAGGCCTGCGCCAGAACGCGTTTGAGCACCGTCAATGACACGAGGGTAAAAAACAGGGACACCCCCCAAAGCATGTACACCAGCACATCGGGCGCGCCCAGTTTGGCCCCCGACAAAGCCAGCAGGGAAGGCGGTGCCATGGTGATGAAGGTAGCAGGCATTAAGCGGGGCGGCCACATGCCCACCATGCCAATGCGCACCAGCACCAGCACCAAAGCCACCGGCCACAACATCACCGCAACACCATATTGGGCGGTGACCCAAACCGGGTGCCCTAAAGTGGCGCCCGCCAAACCGGGCAGCACATTGCCCACCACGGGAATAAACAAGGCGGGGGTCATGCCCTGCCAAAAGTCATTCGCCGTGAGGCCTGGCTGAAACCAGCGCCGAATGACCTCTACGGTCCCCAGCAGCAAGCCCACCGAACCCAGCATCCACAAAGCGTCTGCCCACGGGCTGTAACCGAAATGCACGACCCAAACCGTAGGAATCAAGACCCAAGACGAGGGCAGTGTGGCCACAAACACGTGGCGCATGGGATGGGTTGCATCGGCCAGCACGGCCGCAGGGAACCGGATCAAGCGCCACAGTTTGGCCACTGTCAGCGCTACGAAAACACCTCCGGCCAGGACACCCACGCCCCACGACACCTGCACAGCCATAGGCCCCAGATGGGGCTCCGCCCGAAACCAAGCCAGCGACAGGCCGCAAAGGCCCATGACCATGGCGAACCAAGCAAAACTCAAATGCTGAACGGATGAAACAGGGCGACTTTCAATCATGGTGCGGTTTTCCTTCGCAGACATAAAAAAACCCGTGGTCCATGCCACGGGTTTTGACGGCCAACAGGCAGCCCATTGTCAAAACGGAATGTCGTCGTCCATGTCGTCAAAGTTGCTGGCAGCTGGCTTGGCGGCTGGGGCTGGCCGCTGCGCAGGTTCTGCGGCCGGACGAGCGGCTGCAGGAGCCTGACGCGGCGCATAGCCGCCACCCTCTTCCGCAGGGCCGCCCATGCCTTGGCGGCCACCCAGCATCTGCATGGTTTCACCGCGAATTTCAGTGGCGAATTTTTCAATGCCGTCCTTGTCGGTGTACTTGCGGGTACGCAAGCTGCCCTCAACGTAGACCTGCGAGCCTTTTTTCAGGTATTGGCCTGCTATTTCGGCCAATTTGCCAAAAAAGCTGATGCGATGCCACTCGGTGGCTTCTTTCATCTCGCCGGTTGCTTTGTCCTTGTAGCGGTCAGTGGTGGCTACATTGATGTTGCTGACCGCATCGCCCGAGGGCAGGTAGCGGGTTTCCGGGTCGCGGCCCAAATTGCCGACGATGATGACTTTGTTGACGGATGCCATGAAAACTCCTCGATGATGTTCGAATTATGAGGCCATTCCCCGGCCACTCTCCACGCTTGGTCGACCCTCAGGCGACCTGCCTGACCGACGCACTTCGGCCTGGGGCCGTCATGGGCCAAGCGACCAGCAGCCAAACCAACATGGCCCCACCACAGCACAAAAACACCGCCGGGCTGCCCCAGGATTTGACCAACCATCCGCCCACCAGCCCGCCCACAAAGAAACCGAGCGACTGCAGGGTGTTGTAAACCCCCAAGGCCGTTCCACGCATGGCCCTGGGTGCGATGCGAGAAGCCAGGCTGGGCTGGGTCGCCTCGAGCGCGTTAAAGCCGCAGAAAAACACCAGCATCAAAACTGTTAATGCGCTCAGGCTGGTGGTGCCTGCAGACTGCAGCAACAAACCCGCTTGCACCAGAACAATCAAGCCAATCGAGAGCAAAAAGACCTTTTTCAGGTGGCCGCGCCGCTCCATGGCAAACACCACACCCAGAAACAAAAATGAAATCAGAACGGCTGGCAAATACACCTGCCAGTGCAGCGCCTTGTCCAGCCCCGCCTGAACCAGCATGGCCGGCACCGCCACCCACATGGCCAGCTGCACGGCATGCAAAACAAATACACCCACATTCAGCCGCATCAGGTCGGCATGGGCCAATACATCTCGCAGTTGCCCTCGAGCCTGCCCCGGTGCAGGCAAAGGTGCAGGCGGCGCCCCCCAAATCACCACACCCACCCCTGCAATGGCCAGCACACCGGTCAGCCAAAACAAGCCCGACAAACCGATCCAGGCCGTGAGCAGGGGTGACACCACCAAAGACACGGCAAACATCAGCCCGATGCTGCCACCCACCAGGGCCATGGCCTTGGTGCGGACTTCGTCGCGTGTCAGGTCGGCCAACAAAGCCGTCACAGCGGCCGAAACAGCGCCAGCGCCTTGCAGGCTGCGTCCGATCAGCAGACTGTTCAAATCGGTGGCGGCAGCGGCCCAAAAACTGCCCAAGGCAAAAATCACCAAGCCCAGCACGATGACCCGCTTGCGCCCAAAACGGTCAGAGGCCATGCCAAAAGGCAGTTGCAACAAACCCTGGGTCAAGCCATAAATGCCCATGGCCAAACCCAACATGACCGGGTCATCGCCGCCGGGGTACTTGCGCGCCTCCAGGGCAAAAACCGGCAACACCAAAAACAAACCCAGCATGCGCAATGCAAAAATGCTGGCCAACGAGGCGCTGGCGCGGCGCTCCAAGGGCGTCATGTCCAAAGAATCAGCGGAAGATGGTTGCAATGAATCGGCCACAAAAAACCCGATGAAGGGCACAGACAAAAGGCGGATTGTCCCCGATTGACCGACTCCAGCGTCGAAAACCACGCCGACGGGGATAATCGAGGGTTTTGCTGATCTGACCCTCCACGTGAACCTTGTTGACTCCCCTTTGTTGCCTGAAGAACCCGAACAAGCGCGCTATCTGGCGGCTGCGCTGCGGCAAACCCACATCAGCGTGCGGGGCGCACGCACGCACAACCTGAAAAACATCGACCTCGACATCCCGCGCAACCAGCTGGTGGTGATCACCGGCCTGTCGGGCTCGGGCAAGTCCAGCCTGGCCTTTGACACGCTGTATGCGGAAGGCCAACGCCGTTATGTGGAAAGCCTGTCAGCCTACGCGCGACAGTTTTTACAGCTGATGGACAAACCCGATGTGGACCTGATCGAAGGCCTGTCGCCCGCCATCAGCATCGAACAAAAGGCCACCAGCCACAACCCGCGCTCCACCGTGGGCACAGTGACCGAGATCCACGATTACCTGCGCCTGCTGTACGCCCGTGCGGGCACGCCCTATTGCCCTGACCACGACCTGCCGCTGCAGGCCCAAACCGTGAGCCAAATGGTGGACGCCGTGCTGGCCTTACCCGAAGACACCAAGCTGATGATCCTCGCGCCGATTGCGCGTGAGAAAAAAGGCGAGTTTGAAAAAGTCTTCGAGCAGATGCAGGCGCTGGGTTATGTGCGTTTTCGCGTCAACGGCCAGACCTGTGAGGTCGACGATCTGCCCGCACTCAAAAAGAATGAAAAGCACAACATTGATGTGGTGGTCGACCGGCTCAAGGTCAGGTCTGAATCCGATACAAAAGCCCGCGATGCACTGCGTCAACGTCTGGCCGAGAGCTTTGAAGCCGCGCTGCACCTGGCCGAACACCGGGCCGTGGCGCTGGAGATGGACAGCGGGATTGAGCACCTGTTCAACGCCAAATTTTCCTGCCCCAGTTGCCACTATTCCATCAGCGAGCTGGAGCCACGCCTGTTCTCGTTCAACTCACCCATGGGCGCTTGCCCAAGCTGTGACGGCATTGGCACCATGGCGTTTTTTGACCCAGAGCGAGTGGTGGCCTTTCCCAGCCTGAGCCTGGCCAGTGGCGCCATCAAGGGCTGGGACCGCCGCAACGGCTTTTACTTCAGCATGCTCGAAAGTCTGGCCAAGCATTACCAGTTCGACATCGAAGCGCCTTTTGAAAACCTGCCGCCGAGCGCACAACAAGTGCTGCTGCACGGCTCCGGCGACGAAGACATCAAGTTCAGCTACGTGATGGAATCGGGGGCTTCAGAGGGTAAAAAAGTCAGCAAGAAGCACCCGTTTGAAGGGATCATCCCCAACATGACGCGGCGCTACCGTGAGACCGATTCGCAGGTGGTGCGTGAAGACCTGGCGCGTTACCGCAACACACAAGCCTGCACCGATTGCAAAGGCACTCGCCTGAGGCGCGAAGCGCGCCATGTGCGCATCGGCGAAGGGGCTCAGTCCCGCGCCATCTACGACATCAGCCACATCACGCTGGGCGAATCACAGCAGTATTTTCAAGGCCTGCAACTGCAAGGGGCCAAGGCTGCGATCGCCGACAAGGTGGTGCGCGAGATCGCCCTGCGTCTCAAGTTCTTGAACGACGTGGGCCTCAATTACTTGAGCCTGGACCGCAGTGCCGACACCTTGTCGGGCGGCGAGTCACAGCGCATTCGCCTGGCCAGTCAGATTGGTTCCGGCCTCACGGGCGTGATGTACGTGCTGGACGAGCCCAGCATCGGCCTGCACCAGCGCGACAACGACCGCCTGATCGGCACGCTGCAACACCTGCGTGACATCGGCAACAGCGTGCTGGTGGTCGAGCACGATGAAGACATGATCCGCGTGGCCGACCACGTGATTGACATGGGCCCTGGCGCCGGCGTGCACGGCGGCCGCGTCATGGCGCAAGGCACCTGCGCCGACATTTTGGCTGCGCCCGACTCGGTCACGGGTCAGTACATGTCGGGTCGTAAAAAGATCGAGGTGCCCAAACGCCACAAAGCGGGCAAAGACTTCATCGAGATCATTGGCGCATCGGGCAACAACCTCCGGGCTGTGAACGTCAAGTTCCCGGTGGGTCTGCTCACCTGCGTGACAGGCGTGTCCGGCTCGGGTAAATCCACCCTGGTGAACGACACGCTGTACACGGCTGCTGCGCACCAGATTCACCGCGCCCACGACGAGGCGGCGGCGCACGAGGAGATCAAGGGGCTGGAACACTTTGACAAAGTGATCAGCGTGGACCAGTCCCCCATTGGGCGCACTCCACGCAGCAACCCCGCCACCTACACGGGCCTGTTCACCCACATCCGCGAACTGATGGCCGAAGTGCCCGCAGCTCGCGAACGCGGCTATGGCCCGGGCCGATTCAGCTTCAACGTGACCGGAGGCCGCTGCGAAGCCTGCCAGGGAGATGGCATGGTGAAAGTTGAAATGCACTTTTTGCCCGACGTGTATGTGCCCTGCGATGTGTGCCACGGCATGCGCTACAACCGCGAAACCCTGGAAGTGCACTACAAGGGCCAAAACATCGCGCAGATTTTGAACATGACGGTGGAAGCTGCGCACCAATTTTTCAGCGCTGTGCCCAACATTGCGCGCAAACTGCAAACCCTGCTGGATGTGGGCCTGACCTATATTCGCCTAGGCCAAAGCGCCACCACGCTGTCCGGTGGTGAAGCGCAACGCGTCAAACTGGCGCTGGAGTTGTCCAAGCGCGACACGGGCCGCACTCTTTACATTTTGGACGAACCCACCACCGGCCTGCACTTTGCCGACATCGACCTGCTGCTCAAGGTGCTGCACCAACTGCGCAACGCAGGCAACACCATCGTCATCATCGAACACAACCTGGATGTGATCAAAACCGCCGACTGGCTGATCGACATGGGCCCTGAGGGCGGCGCTGGTGGCGGCATGGTGGTGGGCGAAGGCACGCCGGAGCAACTGGCCAAAAACAAAGCAAGTTTCACGGGCCATTACTTGGCGCGCTTGTTGTGACCGCGCTGGACTGCACAGCACTTTCTCCGCTTGCATGCACCCCCAGCACCTCTCTGATGCAACGCTGACCTCACGCTTGATTCACCCTGTCTTGAAATTTTTATAAAGCCTCTATGAAAACTGTTATCCGTGCCTTTTTCAGAGCCCTGCGCGCCGTGCTGGGGCCCTTCATGCTGCTCAAAGAGCGCCTGACCCAGCCGACTGGCGTGCAGCGGGCGCCGGCAGCACAAACCGCCGTCGACCTGCAATGCCAAAGTCTGGCGCTTTACCAGTTCAGCACCTGCCCGTTTTGCATCAAAGTGCGCCAGGAAATGCGCCGCCTGTCACTGCCGATTGAAAAGTGCGACGCGCAGCACAACAACGCTCACCGCGAACAACTGCTGCAAGGCAGCGGTGCCAGCAAAGTACCCTGCCTCAAGATCACCGAGGCCAACGGCCAAACCCGCTGGCTGCAAGACTCGAGCGAGATCGTGGACTATTTGCGTGAGCGCTTTGCGGCACCTGCAGCTTGAGGGCCATTTGCCAAGCTGCACAGGTCACGCGGCGATCACAGTGAGCAAGGTCTGACCGTTTGCCACCAGCTTCTCGCCTTCTGCATCCACCGCAAACAAATCACAGCTGGTGAACACCTGTGCTTTGCCGGGTTTGACCACCCGAGCCCGCGCAATGAACTTTTGCCCCACGGCGGGGCGCAAGCAATTGACCGAAAAGTTGGCTGCCAACAAATTCGGTCCGGCCACGGTAACGGCTGCAAAGCCGCAAGCGGTGTCGATCAAGGTGCCGATCAAACCCGCATGCAAGAAGCCCGAGTACGGGCCGACTTCCCGCCGCCATGGCATCTGGATTTCCACAAACCCGGGTTCGGCCACGGTCACCTCAATGCCGCACCAGCGGTTGAACTCGGCCATGGCGTTGATTTTTTTCAACATCTCAATAGGGCTCATGGTTTTCTCCTGACTTGGGTTTTGAACCACACGATGTGGTCCATCAGTTTTTGGCGAAGCGCTTTTTGCGCGTGGATGAGCTGGTCAATCTCGGCCACACGCGCCAGGATCGCTTCGATCATGTCTTGCGCTGACAACTTACCCGCTTTGAAACGCGGCAAACACTCGGCAATGAAGGGCAGCGAGAAACCCAGCTCCCGAGACATGGCGATGAAGATGACGTGCTTCACGATTTTCTCGTCGTACTCGCGGTAACCATTGGGCAATCGCTGACTGTCAATGAGGCCGTCGGCCTCGTAGCGCCGCAAGCGGTGCACCGACACCTGGGTCTTGGCAGAGAGTTCTGAAATTCGCATGAATTCAGTCTAGCAAGGCTCGCACAGCGCGAGGGTTATGGCCTTTGACGCATGGGCGACAAGACCAAGCGACCGCTGCGCTGCAGGTGATACCCCATGCCACAAGTCTGGTGTACAAAACACCTTCAACCGGAGCACCCGATGACCAAACACCCCGATTTACCCCACGCCCACCCTGCTGATGTGGGCCTGTGCCCCGAGCGCACGCAACGGCTGATGGACGCCCTGCGGTGCGAAGTGGCCAGCGGCAGGCTACCGGGCGCGGTGGCCATGATCGCCCGACAAGGTCAGATCGCCTTGTTCGAAGCCGTGGGCCAGCAAGACCCGGGCACGGGCACGCCCATGCAAACCGATAGCATCTTTCGCATCTATTCGATGACCAAGCCGGTGGTCTCGGTGGCGGTGATGATGCTGGTCGAACGTGGCCAGTTGCTGCTGAGCGACCCGGTGAGCCGTTGGTTGCCGGAGTACGCCCACCAGCAAGTCTCTACAGCCACTGGGCTGGAGCCCGTACGCAACCCGGCCACCGTGCAAGACCTGTTGCGGCACACAGCGGGCCTGACGTATGAATTTTTGGGTGACTCGGCTGTGCAACGGCACTATGCACAAGTCAACATCGCTTCACGCGAGCGGACCAACGCCGAATTTTCGCAAACGCTCGCAACGGTGCCCCTGCAGTTCCAGCCCGGCAGCGTCTGGGCTTACAGCCGTGCCACCGATGTGCTGGGGCGCTTGGTCGAAGTGGTCAGCGGGCAAGCCTTAAGCGCATTCCTGCAAGCCGAAATTTTTGGCCCCTTGGGCATGGTGGACACCGGCTTTGCGGTACCACTGGCGCAGCAACACCGCATTGCCGAGCCGTTTGCACACGACCCCGATGGCGGTGTGCCCATGAAAGTTCTGGAGCCTCGGCAAGTGCCGGCCATGGAAGGTGGCGGCGGCGGCCTGATGTCCACCGCCATGGACTACACCCGCTTCTTGCACTGCCTGCGCAACAAGGGCGAGCTGAATGGCGTACGCCTGCTGAGTCCACACACGGTGGACTTCATGACCGCAGACCACTTGGGCAAAATGCCGGCCGACGGCACTTTGCTGCCCCCAGGCCATGGCTTTGGATTGGGCTTTGCAGTACGCACCCACCTGGGCTTGTCGCCCGTACCTGGTTCGGTCGGACTGTATTACTGGGGCGGCATCGCAGGCACCACCTTCTTTGTGGACCCGGCGCTGGACATGTATGCGATGCTGATGGTCCAGGCGCCCAACCAGCGCGATTACTATCGCCCTTTGTTCCGCGACCTGGTGTACGCGGCGCTGCTGTAATTAGATTCATCCACCTAGGAAAAGACATGACCAAGCCTGGCCTCATGATGGAACGCCCACTGCTCATTTCGGGCATCCTCGAACACGCCGCTGCGCAGTTTGGCGACCAGGAAATTGTGTCACGCGAAACACATGGCCCGCTGCACCGCACCACCTACGCCGGTTTGACCCGTCGCTCACGCCAGCTGGCCAACGCCATGGCGCAAATGGGCCTGAAAGCGGGCAGCGCAGTGGGTTCGATCGCCTGGAACAACCACCGCCATCTGGAGGCCTATTACGCGGTCTCGGGCAGTGGCATGGTCATGCACACCTGCAACCCACGCCTGCATCCGCAGCAATTGATCTATGTGATCAACCATGCCGAAGACGAAGTCGTGCTGTTTGACGCCAGCTTCGCACCCTTGGTCAAAGGCATTGCCGCGCATTGCCCCCAAGTACGGGCCTGGGTCTGTCTGGCCGATGCGGCCAACACGCCCGTCATCGATGGCGTGACCTCGGTGCTGAACTACGAAGACCTGATCGCGCCGCACAGCAGCACGTTTGACTGGCCCGAGCTCCCTGAAAACACCGGAGCGGCCCTGTGCTACACCTCGGGCACCACCGGCAATCCCAAGGGTGTGCTGTATTCGCACCGTGCCATCGTGATCAACGCCGCCACCGCCTGCCTGCCCGATGTGCTGGGTCTGTCCACGCAAGAGACCATTCTGCCGGTGGTGCCCATGTTCCACATCAATGCCTGGTGCATCCCTTACGCTGCGCCCATTGCGGGTGCCAAGCTGGTCTTGCCCGGCCCCAAGCTCGATGGTCCAAGCCTGTTTGAGTTGATGGAGGCCGAGCAGGTCAGCATCAGCGCGGGCGTGCCCACCATCTGGATGGGCCTGATCCAACACGTCGAGCAAAACAACTTGCGCTTTGCCCATATGAAGCGCACCTGCGTCGGCGGCTCGGCCATGCCCATGGCGCTGATTGCCAAGTTCATGGACAACTATGGCGTGGAAGTGCGCCACGGCTGGGGCATGACCGAAACCACCGCCGTGGCCACCATGAGCAACCTGAGCCGCGCCGATCGCCAAAAGCCTGCCATCGAACAACATGCCATCGTGGCCAAGCAAGGCAAAACGGTGTCAGGCATCGAGATCAAAGTGGTCGATGAAACGGGCGCCAGCCTGCCCCGCGACGGCAGCTCGCAAGGCGAGTTGATGGTGCGCGGCCAGTGGATCGTGGAGCGTTATTACAAGGCCGAAAAAACTGCGCTGGTGGACGGCTGGTTCCCCACCGGCGACATCGCCACCATTGATGTGCACGGCACCATGCAGATCCGCGACCGGACCAAAGACGTGATCAAAACCGGTGGCGAGTGGATCAGTTCCATCGATCTGGAAAACGCCGCCATCGGCCACCCTGGCGTGGCCATGGCCGCCGTGATTGGCGTCAAGCACCCCAAATGGGACGAGCGGCCGCTGCTGTTCATCGTGCGCAAGCCGGGGCAAAGCGTGGAGAAGCAAGACATCCTCGACTTCCTCACCACCAAGGTGGCTAAATGGTGGGTGCCGGACGACGTGGTCTTTCTTGAATCGCTGCCGGTGGGCGGCACTGGCAAGGTGCAGAAGAACGAACTGCGCAAGGAATACGGCGGCCTGTTCAGCTGACGCTTAGACCCTGAGGCTTAAGCCCCGTCAAGTTAAACCCTGGCGCTCGGCCGTTCGTTCATCCGGTCGCGCCAGGCTTGCAGCGCCTGCATGCCTTCGTCGCCCGGCACAAACTTCATCAGGCCCCGGGCAAACTCCAATGCGCAAAACGCGGTGATGTCGGCAATGGTGAAGCGCGCCCCCGCTATCCAGGGCTGGCTTTGCAGGCTCTGGTCAAACCAGCGAGCCACCTCACGCACTTTCTCAGCTTGCGAGCGACCAAACTCTGGAAACTGCGGTTTTTCCAGCGCAGCCAAGCCGGGGTGGCTGTGGCGAATGGCGTTGGCAATGCCACCTAGCAAATACAACTCCACCTGGCGGTCGGCCATCTCGATGAATCCGCGCTCATCACCGTCCACGCCCATCAGGTTGGGCTCGGGATAGCGGCCTTCCAGCAAGGTGCAAATCGCCCGCGTCTCAGTGATCACGCGGCCATCGTCTAATTCCAAAGCGGGCACTTTGGCCAGCGGGCTTTTGGCCAAGTAGTCAGGCTGGCGGTGCTGGCCAGCGTTCAGGTCCAGGCTCACCATTTCGATCCCCGTGATGTTTTTCTCGACCAAAAACATCAACACACGGCGGGGGCTGGGGGCACGTTGGGCGGTGTAAAGTTTCATGGGTGGCCTCCACTAGAAGCCTTATTGCTTTGACCCATCTCGACCATGGTGCGGGCCTTCTCCGAATAAGCCCTGGCTTTGTCCTCGCCGTCTCTGCGCAGGTCAATCTTGGAGGGCGGTGCCTCGATGCCGCGCAACACAGCCGGGCGAATGCGAATGGCTTCGAGCCAACGCTTGAGGTGCGGCAAGTCATCGACCTCCACGCCCGACCAGCGGTGCGTGCGCACCCAAGCCCAGTTGGCAATGTCAGCGATCGAGTAATCGCCCGCCAGGTATTCGTGGTCTTTCAGGTGCCCATCGAGCACGCGAAACAACCGCCGACTTTCGCCTTGATAACGGTCGATGGCGGGCTGGATCTTTTCTGGAAAATAGCGAAAGAACACATTGGCCTGTCCCATCATCGGCCCGATGCCGCCCATCTGGAACATCAGCCACTGCAAGACGCGCGAGCGGCCTTTGGCATCGGTGGGCATCAGCTGTCCGGTTTTTTCGGCCAAGTAAATCATGCACGCCCCCGACTCGAACACCGCGAAATCATCGGCCGCACGGTCCACGATGGCGGGAATGCGGCCATTCGGATTGATGGCCAAAAACGCCGGCAACTTTTGCTCGCCCAAGGTCAGGTCGAGCAGCTTGAGCGTGTAAGGCAGCGCCAGCTCTTCAAGCACGATGGAGACTTTGTGCCCGTTGGGCGTGGCAGAGGTGTAAAGGTCGATCATGGGCAAAGATTAGCAGCGGGCAGTCTGCCAGACTGCCGCCCAGATGACACCCATGCACCCCCAAAAAAGCAACCCGAGGCTGAGCTCAGCCCTTGGCTGCTTCCAGCGTATCGCGGGTTTGAAGGGCCACCCTGCGGGCGGCTTCGGCAAAATCTTTGCCGCTCGAGGCATACAGTACGGCACGCGATGAATTGACAATGATCGAGCCCGCGCTGCTGCCGTCAGGCTTGCCACGCCAGCCCGCTTTGACCGTGGCCACCGCATCGCCGCCTTGTGCGCCCACACCGGGAATCAACAGCGGCACGGTGGGCGCGATTTCGCGAACCCGTTCAATCTCTGCGGGGTAGGTGGCTCCCACCACCAGGCCCAACTGGCCGTTCAGGTTCCAAGGGCCCTGGGCCAGACGGGCCACATGTTCGTAAAGCAGCGGTTGCCCCTCGACCGAGGCCAGACGCTGGTTTTGCAAGTCGTCGCCGCCCGGGTTGGAGGTGCGGCACAGCAAGAATGCGCCCTTGCCTTCGAACTGAAGATAGGGTGCGACCGAGTCCCAGCCCATGAAAGGCGACAAAGTCACGGCATCGGCACCGTAGCGCTCAAAAGCTTCCTTGGCGTATTGCTCGGCCGTAGAGCCGATGTCGCCGCGCTTGGCATCGAGAATGATGGGCACGTGCGGGGCCACGCGGCGCATGTGTTCCATCAGGCGTTCAAGCTGGCCTTCAGCGCGGTGCGCAGCAAAGTAAGCGATCTGGGGTTTGAAGCTGCTGACCAGGTCGGCCGTGGCGTCCACGATGCGGGCGCAAAAGTCATAAATCTTGTTGGCATCGCCTTTGTAGCCATCTGGGAACTTGGTGGGTTCAGGGTCCAGGCCCACGCAAAGCATGGAGCCGTTTTGGCGCTCGGCGTCGCGCAACATGTCAAGAAAGGTCATTCGGGCATTTTAAGGGGGCCCCATGGCGCCGATTCACTGGGCCGCCAGAAGGTCCGTTGGCAAGTTGAGGATGAAGTCGTTGAGGCTTTTGGCATCGCGACCCGGCCGCATGTGGTCGCGCATGGACGTCTCAGCCGCTTTGGCATCTCGCGCCTTCAAGGCCAGAACAATCTCATCATGCTGATCAAACGAGGCCTGCAAGCGGCCCAGGGCACCAAACGCATGCCTGCGGTAAACGCCTGTGCGAAACCGGATGCGCAACACTTCTTGCCTTAAAAATGGGTTGCGCGTGCCTTGGTAAATGAGCTCGTGAAATTGCAAGTTGAGCTTCTGCCAGCCCTGCAGGTCTTCCGCTGCCGCCACCAAGCGGCTTTGGTCGTGCAATTCAAACAAGCGCTGCATATCCTCTGCGCCCATGCGCTCGCAGGCCAGCCGCACCGCCACGGCCTCCAGCTCGGCCAGCAACTCCCACAAGCTGAGCAATTGCTGCAGGTTCATCTTGGCCACGGTGCTGCCACCCCGCGGCATATTGCTGACCCAGCCTTGGGCTTGCAACTGGATCAGCGCCTCGCGTATGGGTGTTTTTGACACGCCAAAACGCTCTGACAGGCCGCTTTCGTCGATGGCATCCCCGGGCAACAAATCGCCCTTGGAAATGGCTTCTTCCAAGTGCAAACGGATTTGGTCGCTGACTTTCATGGGGCTTTCTCAGGGCTAACACTGATATTTTGTCATATTGCTTTGAATACAGATATGAGCTATAAATATATTTATGGACAATCGATTTGTTTTAAAAATGTCCAAATCAACACTTATGCCAAAAATACAAGCTTCCATTGCACTTTCAAGCTTCAAGGTCATCGACCTGTCCCGGGTGAGGGCCGGCCCCAATTGCGTGCGGATCTTGACCGATTTTGGTGCCGACGTGGTCCGCGTGGAGCCCCCTGAAGGGGTCGACCCCAATGAAGCACTGTTTGCAGCCAACCGCAAGGGGGGGGATTTTCAGAACATCAACCGCAATAAACGCTCCATGACGCTGAACCTCAAGAAAGAGGGGGCGATGGACATCCTCAAACGCATGATCGTCGAAGCCGATGTGGTGGTAGAAAACTGGCGGCCCGATGTGAAGGACCGCTTGGGCCTGGATTACGAGTCCCTCAAGGCGATCAACCCGCGCATCATTCTGGCCAGCATCTCGGGCTTTGGCCAGGACGGCCCTTATGCCTGGCGCCCCGGGTTTGACCAGATCATTCAGGGCATGGGTGGCCTCATGACCGTGACGGGAGAGCCGGAACACGGGCCCGTTCGCGCAGGCCTGGCGGTGGCCGACCTGAGTGCCGGCCTGTACTGCGCCATCGGCATTCTGGTGGCCTTGATTGAGCGCCAGACCTCGGGGCAGGGCCAATGGGTGCAAAGCTCTTTGCTGCATTCGCAAATTGCCATGATGGATTTCCAGATGGCCCGCTACCTGAACGACCAGGACGTACCCGTTCAGGTGGGCAACAACCACCCGACCAGTTCACCCATGGGTTTGTTTCAGGCCAACGATGGCTGTTTCAACCTGGGCGCTTCGGGCGAGGGCAACTGGAAACGTTTTTGCGAAGTGCTGGAAAAGCCAGAGTGGTATCAAGACCCCGAATTCATCAACGAACCCCTGCGCGTGAAGAACAGGGAGCGTTTGAACCAGCTGATCGCCCATGAGTTTTCGAAAAAAACCGTCCATCAGTGGGTCTCCCTGCTGAACCAGGCGGGCGTGCCTGCAGGCCCGGTTTACACCGTGCCCGAGGTGTTTGAAGACCCGCAAGTCAAACACCTGAATGTGACCGCCACCTTGCCCACCCAGTTTGGCAAGGACATGCACTTCATCACCCAACCCGTGGTGCTCAGCCGCACCCCCTCCAAGGTGGTGGCCCCCGCGCCGGGCTGGGGTGAGCACACCGACGAGGTGCTGGATGACCTCGGGTTTTCGGCCAGCGCCATCCGTGACTTTCATGCAAGAGGCGTTGTATGACGGCGGGTCGTATCGATCTGGTTGTCGAAGGCCACGTGGCCCAGATCACCATCGACGACACCGAACGGCACAACGCGATGAGCCTGGCCATGTGGACAGATTTACTGCAGGCATTTGAAGAGGTCGACCAGCGCCCTGAAGTGCGTGTTTGCGTGCTGCGTGGCGCAGGCGAGAAATCCTTTGTCTCGGGCGCGAACATCGGCGAGTTCGAGACACAGCGCAATTCAGCCGACTCGGTCGCCCACTACAACCAAATGGTCAAGCGCGCACAACAAGCCATTTTTCGCTGCCGGGTACCGGTGATCGCAGCCATCAGTGGCATTTGTTATGGCGGCGGGCTGGGCCTGGCCTTGAGTTGCGACATGCGCTATGCGGCACCCCATTCACGCTTTCGCATGCCTGCCGCCCGCATGGGCCTGGGTTACGACTGCGAGAACATGAAAAGCATATTGAACAACCTCGGGCCCCAGGCCACTGCAGAGGCTTTCTACACCGCCAAGGTCTATGACGCACCCAGCGCACAGGCCATGGGCATGGTCCTTGCAGTTGTTGACGATGTGTTTGCGCATTGCACCGCAATGGCCCATGACATTGCAGCCAATGCGCCCTTGACTATTCAGGCCGCCAAGAAAACTCTGGTGGCCCTGGCAGAAGATGAAAAAGACATGACGTCAGTGAAAACCGCCATCGACGCCTGTTTCAAAAGCACCGATTATGCGGAAGGCCGGCTGGCTTTCGCACAGAAGCGACCCCCTCATTTCACCGGCCATTAACCAGGAGTATTCAGATGAAACTTTTGACATCCCTCATCGGCCTTGCGCTGTCGGTCTCGACAGGCATGGCCATGGCACTGGGCCCAGCCCCTGCGCCACTCAAAGACAAAGCCACCCTCACCGTGGGCTACGTCAAAGTGGGTCACCTTTCGCCCATGTTGCTGGTCGAAGAAGAACTCAAGAAAATGAACATCGAAGTCAAGCGCGCCGAATTCGTGCGCTACGCCGATGCCAGAACCGCGCTGCTGTCCAACTCGGTGGACGTTTCAGCTGTGGGCGCCGGTGACCTGGCCATCGTGGCCGGACAGGGCAGTAAAAACCTGATCGGCCTGACCGGTGTGGCCAGCTCGCCCAAATACCTGGTGGTGCGCAAAGGGGTCAAGATCGATGACTGGGCTGACATCAGCGGCAAGAAAATTGCCATTGCGCCTGGCTCGGCCGTCTGGTTCCAATGGGCCATGACCTTGGTTGAAAAAAATATCCCTTACAACTCGTTCACCCCCGTGAACGTGCAGGGTGGCGGCACTGCTTTTGTGCAGGCCATGAAACGCGGCGACATCGATGCGATGGTGCTGTGGGAGCCCTTTGAATCACAAGCTGTGGCCGAAGGCGATGCTTACTTCTCACAAAAACTGGAGTACAGCCAATCCCGCGCAGTGGGCGCAGAGTTAGGTCTGCTGGCTGCTTCTGGTGAAGCCATGGCGCAAAAGAAAGAACTGGTGCGCCGCTTTTTGTGGGCTTACCTCAAGGCCGAAGAAACCTTGAGCAAAAGCAAGGACCAGTTTGCCGATGCCTATTCCAAGTACACCGGTTTGCCGCTCAACGTGACCAAGGAATCGGCCAAGATCATCAAGCTGGGTGGGGTGCTGACCAAAGACCAAGTCTCGCGTCTGGCTGAAGCCGCCTTCAAGCAGGGCATTGTGCAAAAAGATGTGACCAAGGAAGCTGCGGCACTCTACGACGACTCGATGGTCATTGAACTGAAAAAGTAAGCAGGCAGCACCACCATGGCAAACGCTTCTTTCGATACCCTTCGGCGAACGCTGCTTGGCATGTTGGTGCCAGCCGTGGTGCTGGCCATATGGCAAATCGCGGGCAGCAGACCCGACATGGCGGGCATCTTGCCCACCCCCATGAAGGTTCTGGATGGCTGGCATGACTGGATCTTTGCCTCCCCAGGCATGGGCCTGAACCCCTACCTGGGTTCATGGTTATCCAACGTTCAGTACTCCTCGATGCGGGTGGCTCAGGGCTTTACTCTGGCCGCTTTGCTGGGTGTGCCGCTGGGCTTGCTGATTGGCTGGAGTCGCCTGGTTCAGCAACTTTTTGACCCGCTGATCCAGAGCTTGCGCCCGATCCCCATCACGGCATGGTTGCCGTTTTCGATTGCGCTGTTTGGCATCCGTGACATGGGGGCCATCTTCCTGATTTTTCTGGGTGGCTTTTATGCCATCGTGGTCAACACCACCCAAGGCGCTCGCGATGTCGAGCGCAACCTCGTGCGCGCTGCGTTGATGATGGGTGCCAGCCGCAGTCAGCTGCTTTACCGCGTGGTCTTGCCATCGGCCATGCCTTCCATCTTCACGGGTTTGCGCATTGGCCTGGGCATCTCTTGGACGGCCGTGATTGTTTCCGAAATGGTGGCCGTCAAATCCGGGCTGGGCTATGTGCTGTGGGACGCCTACTACGTGGGCCGCATGGACATTGTTCTGGCAGACATGGTCTCGATTGGCATCATGGGGTTTTTAAGTGACCGACTGATTGTTTTCATCGAAAGCAAGGTTTTGGTCTGGCGCATGCTGCAAAGCCATTGAAATATATATGTCCCACATTTCCATCGGAAACCTTTACAAGACCTACCCCGGGGCAACCCCCGTCAAGGCTCTGGAAGACATCAATCTGCAAGTTGAGCCGGGTGAGTTGGTGGCTTTGCTGGGGCCATCGGGCTGCGGCAAATCGACCTTGCTCAACCTGATCGCCGGGTTTGAACAGCCCAGCCAGGGCCAATTGCAGGTCAATGGCCAAGCCGTGGACAAGCCGGGCCCTGAACGGGGTGTGGTCTTTCAAGAGGCTGCCCTGTTTCCGTGGCTCACCGTTTGGGAAAACGTGGTTTTTGGCCCCAAGGTGCAGGGCATGGCGCGCAGCGAATACGAAGACCGCGCCCACGAAATGATCAAGATCGTGGGGCTGAGCGATTTCAAGAACCATCTGCCCGTGCAGCTGTCTGGCGGCATGCGCCAGCGGGTGGGCATTGCGCGCATCCTGACCTTGGGCTCGCGCGTGTTGCTGATGGACGAGCCCTTTGGTGCGCTCGATGCACAAACCCGTTTGACCATGCAAGAGCTGCTGCTGACGGTCTGGCAAAAACTCAAACCCACCATCATCTTTGTCACGCACGACATCGACGAAGCCATCTTTTTGGCCAGCAGCATTTACGTCATGTCTGCGCGTCCTGGCCGCATTCAGACCAAGATCACCGTCCCCTTGAGCCGGCCCCGCACCGTGGCCGACACGGCCAGCGAAACCTTCGCATCCCTCAAGCTCGACATCCTCAACCTCATTCGACACTGACATGGCCAACCCCCGCATTCCCTATCGCTTTTCCAACGATGGGCCAGCCCTCAAGGCCTCGCCTCAGGGCGCCATCATGGTGCACTTGGTGGTGAACGTGGAACACTGGCAATTTGAGTCGAGCATGCCGCGCACCATCATCACGCCACCCCATGGCAAGGAGACAGTGCCTGATGTGCCCAACTTCAGCTGGGCCGACTACGGCATGCGGGCAGGCCTGCCACGCCTCATGCGGGCCATTCAGGACCGCGGCCTGCCGGCCTCCACCAGTTTCAATGCCGGCGTGATCAGCGCTTACCCCCAGGCGGCGCATGCCATGCACGATGCGGGCTGGGAATTCATAGGCCATGGCGTGCACCAGAAAAGTCTGAACCACAACCAAGGCGAGTCCGAAGAATCACTGATTGCCAGCAGCCTGGACATGATTGCCGGCCTCACGGGCCAACGCCCCAAAGGCTGGCTGAGCCCGGGACTGCGCGAGACCCTCGACACGCCCGAGCTCCTTAAAAAGCAAGGGGTGGAATACGTCTTTGACTGGGTGGTGGACGATGTGCCGAGCTGGATGCAAACGCGCAACGGCCCCTTGCTGGCCTTGCCCTACAACCTGGAAATCAACGACTCGATCATCTACGCCATCGAAAAGCACACCAGCGATGAAATGTACGAACGTCTGGCGCGCACTCTGGCCTTGTTCGAGCGCGAAGCGGTCACGCATCCACGGGTCTTGGCGATCGGTCTTCACCCCCACCTGATGGGCGTGCCGCACCGGTTTGCCAGCTTCGAACGCATGCTCGATTTGCTGATGAAGTCACCACAGGTGTGCTTCATGAACGGGTCCCAGATAGCCGACTGGTACACCGCCCAGGTGCCCGCACCCACAGCCCCTTAAAACGCACCCGGCACACATCAGCCTTCTCTCGCAACCCATACAAGCCCCTGCGGCCTGTCTTACTTGAGTGCCTAACGTGAACCTACATCTTGATCAGAAACAAGTCATCGTGACCGGTGGGTCCAAGGGCATTGGCCTGGCCATCGCGCTCAACTTTGCGCGCGAGGGCGCGCGGCCAGTGCTGGTTTCGCGCCAGCGCAGCAATCTTGATAACGCTTTGGCAGCCTTTGCCAAAGAGGGCTTGCCCGCACCAGACATCGCCGAAATTGATTTGTCACTGCACGGTTCAGACCGCGCCTTGTTCGCTTTGTTTCCGGCTGCGGACATTTTGGTGAACAACGCGGGCGCCATTCCAGGCGGGAGCATCCACGACCTTGCCGAAGACGCATGGCGCGCCGCCTGGGAACTCAAGCTGTTCAGCTACATCAACCTGACCCGTTTGTATTTGGGCGCCATGGAAGCGCGCGGCCAAGGCGTCATCTGCAACATCATCGGCATGGCCGGAGCGGCGCCACGCTACGAATACATTTGCGGATCGGCCGCCAATGGCGCGCTGATTTCTTTCACCCAGGGCATTGGCGCCGGCAGCGTGCGCAAGGGTGTCCGGGTGTTTGGCATCAACCCCTCACCGACCCGCAGCGACCGCATCGAAGGTGTGCTCAAACAACAAGCGGCCAGCAAACTGGGCGACGCATCGCGCTGGCTGGAGATGACCCAGAAATTACCGTTTGGCCGCTTGGCCGAACCCGATGAAATCGCACAACTCGTCGTCCATTGCGCCTCACCCGTTTGCAGTTACCTGAGCGGTACCGTGTTGAACGTTGATGGCGGACAACAATACGCACCCAACTGAGAAAACCATGCACCCCGAACACAATTTTGAGTCCCTGCGCGATGGCGTGCGCAGCGTTGTTTCCCAATTTGATTCACGCTACTGGCAAGACATCGACGAGGCCCGTGCCTTTCCAGAAAAATTTGTGCAAGCCCTGACCTCTGCAGGCTGGCTGTCGGCCTTGATTCCCGAGGAATACGGCGGCTCCAACCTGAGCCTGGTCGAAGCCAGTGTGATCATGGAAGAGATCAATCGCGCCGGCGGCAACTCGGGAGCTTGCCATGGTCAGATGTACGTGATGGGTTGTGTGGTGCGTCACGGCTCAGAGGCCCAAAAACAAGCCCTGCTGCCCAAGGTGGCCAGCGGCGAACTGCGCATGCAGTCGATGGCCGTGACCGAGCCTTCCACCGGCTCGGACACCACACAACTAAAGACCTTTGCCGAACGCAAGGGCGACCGCTACATCGTCAATGGTCAAAAGGTCTGGACCTCCCGCCTGCAACACTCTGACTTCATGCTGCTGCTGGCGCGCACCACCCCGTTGGCAGAGGTCAAGAAAAAGTCGGAAGGCTTGTCGGTGTTTCTGGTGGACTTGCGCGAAGCCGTTGGCAAATCAATCACCGTGCGGCCGATTCGCAACATGGTGAACCACGAGACCAACGAGATCTTCATCGACAACCTAGAAATTCCAGTTGAAAACCGCATTGGTGAAGAAGGCAAAGGCCTCAAATACATCCTGGATGGCTTGAACGCCGAGCGCATCCTGATCGCCGCAGAGTGCATTGGCGATGGTTACTGGTTTGTTGACAAGGCCAGGGACTATGCCAACCAGCGCGTGGTGTTTGACCGCCCGATTGCCAAAAATCAAGGCATCCAGTTTCCGATCGCACGGGCCTTTGTCAACGTCGAAGCTGCCAGCCTGATGCGTTACGAAGCAGCGCGCTTGTTTGATGCCCAACAAGCTTGTGGGGCCCAGGCCAACATGTCCAAACTGCTGGCCGCCGATGCGTCCTGGGAAGCGGCCAACGTCTGTCTGCAAACCCATGGCGGCTTTGGCTTTGCGGCCGAATACGACATAGAGCGCAAGTTCCGTGAGACCCGGCTGTACCAGGTGGCGCCCATATCGACCAACCTCATCCTGTCTTATGTGGGTGAGCATGTTTTGGGCATGCCCAAGTCTTATTGAGCCGGTACAAAAAATATGGCACTACCTGAAACTTGGGACACCTTGCAACTGCAAACGCACGCCGATGGCGTGCTGCAAGTCACCCTGAACCGACCCGATGTCGGCAATGCCATCAACACCCGCATGGGGCAAGAGTTGCTCGACTTGTGGCTGAGCCTGAGCGACGATGCCGAGGGTCTGCGCTGTGTGCTGCTGACAGGCGCCGGCCCGAAGATTTTTTGCGCGGGCGGCGACCTGAAAGAGCGTAACGGCATGACACGGGCGCAATGGACGCATCAGCATGAAATCTTTGAACGCCAATACTGGGCGCTGGTAGATTTGCCGCTGCCCGTGATCGCAGTCGTCAATGGCCACGCCTATGGCGGCGGACTGGAGCTGGCCTTGTGCTGCGACTTCATTTATGCCAGCAGCCATGCACGCTTTGCACTGCCTGAAGTGACCCTGGGCATCATGCCCGGTATGGGGGGCACGCAAAACCTGCCCCGTGCGCTGGGTGAACGCCGCGCCAAAGAACTCATCATGACGGGGCAATCCTTCACGGCTGAGCAAGCACTGACGTGGGGTCTGGTCAATCAGGTCATAGCGCCCGAGCAGTTGCACAACGAGGCGCTGCGCACCGCACAAACACTGGCCCGCAATGCGCCCCTGTCGGTTCGGCAGATCAAGAAATCCATCCGCTACGGCGGTCAAATGGAGTTGCGCACAGCCTACCGGTTTGAGCTCGAGGCCTACAACCAGTTGGTGGACACCGAGGATCGGCGTGAAGGCGTGCTGGCCTTCAATGAAAAGCGAACGCCCCAATTCAAGGGCCGCTGATGGCAGACACCCACCCCATGCCCCCCTGGAGCGAATGGCTGGTGGATTCCCTGCACCGGTCGGTCGGGCTGAAAGACCGCCAGCGCGCTGCGCTGCACCTGATCGACTGGATGGGTTGCGCGCATCTTGGGCAGACCACCGAGGTCGGTGATGTTTTGCAACGCTGGTCACGCCAGCAAGCCCCTGGCAATATTTGGGTCTGTGGTCACGCCGGGTTGAACGCCGCTGAAGCGGTGCGCTGGCATGGTTCTTTGGGCAGTTGTCATGAACTCGATGATGTGCACCGCGAAGCGGTGGTGCACCCGGGCGACACGGTCATCCCAGCGGCGTTGGCCCTGGCACAGCGTGAAAACTCAAGCGCCGACGAATTGCTGCAAGCATTGGTGATCGGTTATGAAACCGGGATTTTGCTGGGCCTGCTGAGCGGCCCTGACCACTACGCCCGCTGGTACAGCACGGCCACTGTGGGCGTCTTTGCCAGCGCCATGGCCTGCGCCAAGTTGCTGAAACTCAGTAAGTCGCAAATGCAGCACGCGCTGGCCTTGGCAGGCATGCAGTCGGCCGGGGTGTGGCAATGCCGCCTTGAACCGGGTTTGGCCAAACAGATGGCCACAGGGCACAGTGCGCAAGCGGGACTGGTGGCGGCCGACCTGGCTGCAGCAGGCATGACCGGACCACTCTCCATTCTGGAAGGGCCGCTCGGTTGGCTGAAAGCCACCGGCGCCCTACCCGACGCGCCACGTGCGCAGTCCTTGCTGCAAGTCGGGGCTGACGGCGCCTGGCGCTTGCACGAGGTCAGCTTCAAGCCCTGGCCCGCTTGTCGGCATGTGCACCCGGCCATCGAATGCGCCTTGCACTTGCATGCGCAAGGGTTCAACCCAGCCCAGATTGACACCCTTAGGCTGGAGACTTATGCCGTCGCCCTGTCGTTTGCCGACCAGGCTTTTCCGCAGACGCCCCTGCAAGGCAAGTTCAGCCTGCAACATGGTGTGGCCTGGGCGCTGTGCCACGGCAAGTTCGGGCTGGAGGCCACCTCGCCAGAGGCTTTGGCTGATCCCCTCTGCGCACCACTGCGCCCACGTGTTCAACTGGTGTGTGGCCAGGCCCAAGAGCAGGCTTACCCGCAAAGATTTGGCGCCCGACTCGAAGTGCGCCTGAAAGATGGGCGAACAGCAGCCCATGAAGTGCAAAGCGTATTGGGTGACCCCGAGAACCCCTTGAGCCCCGACCAGGTGAAAGAAAAAGCCCGCGAACTGTTAACTGCCAGCGGCTTGACCAGCCTGCAGGCCCAAGAACTCATGGCCACTTGTCTGGCGCTGCCGCAAAGCCAAGGGCTCGGGCCTTTGTGGTCCGTGTTGCAGATGCAACATCAGTCCCAGAACGTGTCCAGCGCGCAGGCCAGCGACAGCAAGCGCTCATCCTGACCCGGAGCGGCGAGCAACTGGCACGACACAGGCAGGCCATTTGTCGGACAAGGAAACGACAAGGCGGGCGCACCCAAAATGTTGGCCAGACAAGCAAAGTCGGCCTGGCTGGCAGGTGCGGGCTGGGTGTGCGCAAAACTGGTTTGCGGTGTGGTGGGCAAAAGCAAGACATCGATGTCTGCGAACAGTCGGCTCGCCTGCGCGCGCAAGCCCAAAATGGCCGCCTGACTGCCGAGCCTCTTTTCAGGGCTCAGCTTGGCACCGTAAAACAGCATCTTTTTCAAGCCCGCGCTCAAGCCCGGCAACTCGGGCCCCAAGGCACGCAGCCAGTAGTCGGCCCCCTCCCACTCGCTCATCAACAAGGCTTGCAAACGGCTGGATGCCGGGCGCCAGTCGGGCAGGCTTGCCGGCTGCGATACAGCTCCCAGCGCCAGCAGGCGTTGTTGCGTGGCCTGCCAGGCCGCCAGCACGGCAGGCGCCATCTCCACATCGGTGGTCTGCGGCAACAGGCCAACGCGCAGGCCCTGCCAGACAACCGCTTGGGGCTCAGGCCACGACGACATGTCCAAGATGCAGCGCATTGCCTTGGCCAGGTCCAGCCCGTTGCTGGCCAGGGCGCCTGCCACGTCCAGGGTGGGGCTCAAAGGGACGATGCCTTCCATGGTCATGCGCGCTTGCGTCGGGATGAAACCAAACACACCGCAATACGCTGCTGGAATGCGCACCGACCCCATGGTGTCGGTGCCCAAAGCGAGGGTGCACAAGTGATCCGCCACGGCCGCAGCCGAACCGCCGCTTGACCCGCCGGGGGTGTAACCCTCCCGCAAGGGGTTCATGCACCGGCCGTACACCGGGTTGTCGGTGGTCGCGCCCAAGGCGGCCTCGTGCATGTTGAGCTTGCCCAGCAAGATCGCCCCGGCATCGCACAGGCGCTGGTACACCGTGGCAGATTGCTCTGGCATGCGCTGTACAAAGGCCGCTGTACCTGCGGTGCACGGCATGCCGACCACATCGATGTTGTCCTTCAAGGCCATCGGCACCCCATCGAGCGGCCCCAGTGGCGCAGCCTTAGCCCAGCGCATGGCACTGGCATGGGCCTGCTGCAGCGCCAGATCTGCAGACACATGCACAAAGGCATGCAAGTCCAGGTTGCGCTGCTCTGTGCGGGCCAGCTGCGCCCGCGTCAGGCTGACAGGATCGGTCAAGCCCTGCGCATAGGCTTGCTGCAGGGCCGCAGCGCTTAAAGGTGGAGGGTTTTGGCGCATCAGGATCAGGGCTTGGCGCTTGCCGGGTCTGCTGATTTTGCCGGGCTTGCAGCCGTGGGCCACAACACCGAAGCGATGGCCACCACGATCAGCAACACGGCCGCCCAATCTTGCCAATGCAAGGCTTCATTCAAAAAATAGGCCCCGCTGAATACGCCCAACACAGGAATGAACATCACGCTCAGTGTCGAGGCCAGAGGCGGCAAACTGCGCGCCAGCGACAGCCAGGCCGCTTGTGCAAAAACAAACACCCCGAATGCGTTGTAGAGGATCGACCACCAAGTGATGTCGGGGGGTGGGCCCCAATCGGAGCGCTCAAATACAAAGGCCAAAGCGCTCATGAGCAAGGTGCTCATGCAGGTCATCCAGAACACGATCGCCAGGGTGGGCACCTGAATGCGGGTGTGCCTGATTTGCTGCGTCCCCAAACCCCAAAAAGCCGCGGCCACCAACCCCAAAAACACGCCCAGGGGCTTGCCAGAAATGCTGCTGAATTCGTGCCAAAGCAGCAGCACCACACCCAAAGCAGCGGCCCCCACACCCAGCCAGCCACGCCATTTGAGTGTGGCGCCAAACCAGAACACGCCAAACATGGCCGAGAAAATCGGCATGGTGTAACCCAGAATCGCGGAGCGACCACTCGAGAGGTTTTGTACGGCCAAAATGATCAGCACATGCCAGACCAGCATGTTGGTGGCGGCCAGCACAAACAACTCTTTCCAGTCGGCCATCGGGATT
>NZ_JBIKHV010000090.1:0-8333 GCF_044361985.1 Limnohabitans sp.
CCAAACACCGCACTCACGGCCGCGCCCACACCGCAGGCAACCGCGATCATGTTGACTGGCGGCTCGTGCCCAGCATTCTTGAGCACAGCCACACCTTGACCGTTTTGCACCACCAGCACCGTGATGGTCAGCGGCAACACCAGCTCCAACATCGCGGCAAACGACCACACTGGGGCCTGGATGACGGGCTGTGCCAAAGCCAACTGCCCCACGGCCGCGGCGTCGAGTCGGCCCGACACCGCCACCGCCAAAGCCCCCACCAGCAAAGCGCCGATGACCGGCGGCAAGCGCTTGCCCCAATCGGCCCGGGCCGACAGCAACAAGAAGACCGCCACCATGGGGGCCGCAATGGTCACATCGCTGTTCAGCGCACGCACGATGTCGAGGCCAAAGCGCAAAAATACCCCGGCCACCATGCCCATCACGATAGGCATGGGCAGTGCGGCCATGACGCGCTTGACCCAGCCGCTCAGACCCAGCACCAGGATCAGTGCACTCGTGGCATAAAAAGCACCAATCACCTCCGCAAAACTCAGATGCTGCAAGGCCGGCCCCACCAGCACCGTGCCTGGGATCGTCCAGCCAAAAGCCAAGGGCGTGGTGTAGCGCCAGCTCATCAGCAAGCTGACCAGACCGTTGACAAAAAACACCCCGAACACCCAGGACGCCAGTTCTTCGGGCGACAAACCGCCGCGCGTGCCCACCGACAAAATGATGGCCACCGGCCCGGTGGCGGCAAAGATGAACCCAATCAAGGCATTGGCGACGTAAGTGCTGCCAAAGTCTGCGCGGATTTGGCGCCCATTTTTGGGCGCGGCTGCGGGGGATTCCAGATGTTTGAACAAAGCGGCGGCCTTTGTGGGAAGAAAAAACTGTGCCCAGCGTATCAAACCCGCTGAGATTTGCCGTCGCCAAGAGGCCAGCCACGTAAAAAAACCGCCTGACTTGCGTCAGGCGGTCTGCTGGTCAGCGGGCAATGGCTTCCCGATCAAGTCGGGAATGTCAGGCCCTGCAGACTCCCCATCACTTGCCTGGAATCTTGCCTTCCACGCCCTTGACGTAGAACATCACACCACCCAGGAACTTGTCGTCCGCGACAGCATCCTTGGCCAGAATTTCCTTGCCGGCCTGGTCCACGATGGGACCTTTCCAGATGGAGAAGCTGCCGTCTTTCAGACCGGCCTTGATTTCACCGATGCGCTTTTTGGTGTCTTCGGGCACGTCAGCGGCCACGTTGACCATCTCGATCGCGCCTTCTTTCACACCCCACCAGCTTTGGCCAGTGCTCCACTTGCCTTCCAGGGCTTCACCCACGGTCTTGACGTAGTAAGGGCCCCAGTTGATCACCGCCGAACCCAGGTGGGCCTTGGGGCCGTAGGCGGTCATGTCGGAATCCCAGCCAAAGGCACGTTTGCCCATTTTCTCAGCCGTCTGCAACACAGCCGACGAATCGGTGTTTTGCATCAGCACGTCCGCACCGCCGTTGATCAAAGAGGTGGCGGCTTCGGTTTCTTTGGGTGGGTTGAACCACTCGTTCACCCAGACCACTTTGGTCTTGATCTTCGGGTTCACCGACTGGGCGCCCATGGTGAAGCTGTTGATGTTGCGCACGACTTCGGGGATTGGGATCGAGGCCACGACACCCAAGGTGTTGGTCTTGGTCATCTTGCCCGCAATCACACCCGCCATGTAGGCGCCTTCGTAGGTGCGGCTGTCGTAAGTGCGCATGTTTTCGGCGGTTTTGTAACCGGTGGCGTGCTCGAACTTCACGCCTTTGTTGTCAGCCGCCACTTTGAGCATGGGCTCCATGTAGCCAAACGTGGTGCCAAAAATCAACTTATTGCCTTGAGCGGCCATGTCGCGGATCACGCGCTCAGCGTCGGCGCTTTCTGGCACTTTTTCAACAAAGCTGGTGACCACTTTGTCACCGAAGGCTTTTTCGACTTCCTTGCGACCGTTGTCGTGTGCAAAGGTCCAACCACCGTCGCCCACAGGGCCGACATAGGCAAACGCGATCTTCAGGGGCTCGGCCTTGGCAGGCGCTGCAGCGGGGGCCTCAGCCTTGGGCGCTTCTTCTTTCTTGCCACAGCCCACCAGTGCGGCGGCAGCCACAGCGGTCAGGGCCACCATCTTGACGATGGAGCGCTTGGAGATGTCGGTCATGTCAGGTCCTTTTGAACAGGGTTACGGGGGTTGAAAAAAAGCAATTATGTACCGGGATAAAAGGGCTTGCCCAAGGATGCGGGCATGTTCACACGAATCCAGGTCGGGTTGCGCGAGATCAGGGCCAGCACCACGATGGTGGCGATGTAAGGCAGGGCCGTGAGCAACTGGCTGGGCACCTCAACGCCCATGCCCTGCAAGTGAAATTGCAGCATCGTCACGCCACCAAACAGGTAAGCACCCAGCAAGACCCGTGCCGGACGCCAGGTGGCAAAGGTGGTCAGCGCCAGCGCAATCCAGCCTTTGCCCGCCACCATGCCCTCCACCCAAAGCGGGGTATAGCTCACCGAGATGTAGGCGCCAGCCAGGCCGCACAAAGCGCCCCCAGCCACCACCGCAGCCAGACGGATGCGTCGCACCGGGTAGCCCAAGGCATGCGCCGAAGCAGGTGACTCGCCCACCGCGCGAAGCACCAAACCGGTGCGACTTTTGTACAAGAACCAAACCAGTGCCACCACCAGCAGCATCGCCCCATAGACCAGCGGGTGCTGTTTGAACAAGGCCGGGCCCACCAGTGGAATGTCGGCCAAGCCGGCAATGGCGTAGTGAGGGCGCTCGGGCAACTTCTCTTGCACATAGCCAATGCCCACAAAAGCTGAGAATCCCACGCCAAACAAACTCAATGCCAAACCGGTGGCGTATTGGTTGGTACCCAGCCAAATGACCAGCACGCCAAAGATGGCGGCCAACACAGCACCCGCGCCCATGCCAGCGGCAAAACCCAACCAGTCGTTGCCGGTATGCACCACGGCCGCGAATCCCGCAATTGCAGCGCACAGCATCATGCCTTCGGCCCCCAGGTTGACCACCCCGGCTTTTTCGTTGATCAGCAAACCCAAAGCGGCCAGCGCCAACACGGTGCCCGCGCTCAGGGTGGCTGCGATCAGCAATGCATACGACTCCATCACACACTCCCCATCTTTTGGGCCACCCAGCGCAGGCGGTAAGCCACCAAGGTGTCACACGCCAGCAGGCAAAACAGCAGCAGGCCCTGGAACACGCCCGTGATCGACTTGGGCAAGCCCAGCCGGGATTGCGCCAACTCGCCGCCGATGTAGAACATGCTCATCAGCACCGCCGACAAGACCATGCCCGCCGGGTGCAAGCGCCCGACAAAGGCCACGATGATGGCGGCAAAACCGTAGCCCGCAGGCACATAGGGCGTGAGCTGGCCAATCGGCCCAGCCACTTCGAGGGCGCCCGCCAAACCCGCCGCCCCACCCGAGGTGAGCAAAGCCACCCACAGCGCCTTGCGCGAAGAAAAGCCTGCGTACCGCGCCGCATCGGGTGCCAGACCACCGACCTGCTGGGCAAAGCCCGCCCGCGTGCGAAACAAGAACACCCACAGCAAGCCCGCCCCCACCAGCGCCAACAACAAGCCCATGCTCACGCGCGAACCGTCCATCAAACGCGGAATTTGCGTGACCAATTCAAAGGTTTTGGACTGCGGAAAATTAAACCCCGCCGGGTCTTTCCAGGGGCCATAGACCAGGTAGCTCAGCACCATGTCGGCCACGTAAACCAGCATCAGGCTGACCAGAATTTCGCTGGCATTGAAACGGTCACGCAGCAGCGCCGTGATGCCCGCCCACAGCATGCCGCCCAACACCCCAGCCAGCAACACCGCCAGCACAATCCAGCGGCCTGTGTCTTTCTCGGCCAGCAGCGCCACGCCCCCAGCGCAGACCGCGCCAATGACAAACTGGCCCTCGGCACCAATGTTCCACACGTTGGACCTGAAGCACACCGACAAACCCAGCGCGATCACCAGCAGTGGCGTGGCCTTGACCATCAACTCGCCCAGGGCATAGCTGGTTTTGATGGGCTCCCAGAAGAACATCTGCAGTCCGCGCACCGGGTCTTTGCCCAGCGCCACAAACAGCGCCACACCCAGCAGCACCGTGAGCACCAGCGCCAGCAAGGGCGAGGCATAGGTCCACAGACGCGAGGCCTGGGGACGGGGTTCAAGCCGCAGCATGGTGCTCTCCTGGTTGGGCCATCGCCACAGCAGTGTCCGCATCGGGCCACAAGCCACTCATCCACTCGCCGATGCGTTCCACCGTGGCTTCGGTCCGCGCCACCGAGGGCGACAAGCGCCCCTTGGCGATCACATGCAGGCGGTCAGACAACTCAAACAATTCTTCCAACTCCTCACTCACCACCAGCACCGCACAACCCGCGTCACGCAGCGCCAAAATCTCGGCGCGGATCTGCGCCGCCGCACCCACGTCCACCCCCCAGGTGGGTTGGGAAACAATCAGCAGCTTGGGAGAGGCGCTGATCTCGCGCCCCACAATGAACTTTTGCAAATTGCCGCCCGACAGCGACTGCGCTGGGGCGTCAGGACCTGAGGCCTTGACATTGAAACGATCAATGATGCGGCGGGCCTGCTCGGCCAACACCCCCATGCGCAGCCAACCACCCGCACCCAGCGCCTCGCTGCGGGTGAGCAGCAGGTTTTGCGACAGACTGAGCGAGGGCACAGCGCCCCGACCCAGGCGCTCTTCAGGCACAAAGTGCAGGCCCATTTGCCTGCGCGGCACTGGCCCCAAGGCCGCCACCGCCTGGCCCGCCAAGCTCACACTGGCTGCGCCGCATTGCACGCCTGCGCGGGTGTCTTCGCCCGACAAGGCCCACATCAATTCTTTTTGTCCATTGCCCGACACCCCGGCCAGGCCCACCACCTCACCCGCACGCACCTGCAGGTTGATGCTGTCCAGCTCTACGCCAAACGGGTCTTGTCGCGTCAGGCTCAGCCCCTGCACCGACAAAACCACCTCGCCCGGCGCACGCGACACATGCTGCAAAGCCGGGGGCTCGGCGCCGATCATCAAGCGGCTGAGCGAGGCATTGGATTCCTCACGCGGGTCACACACTCCCGTGAGCTTGCCGCCGCGCAGCACGGTGCAGGCGCTGCACAGGGCTCGAATTTCGTGCAGCTTGTGCGAAATGTAAAGCAGGCTGCAGCCCTGGCTGACCAACTTATTGATCACGACAAACAACTTTTCAACCGCTTGCGGTGTCAGCACCGAAGTGGGCTCGTCCAGGATCAGCAATTGCGGCTCGGTCAGCAAGGCCCGGATGATCTCTACCCGCTGCATCTCGCCCACGCTCAGAGTGTGCACGGGGCGCTCGGGCTCCAGGTCGAGGCCGTATTCGCTGGCCTTGGCCACGATGCGCTCGGTGACCTCGGCCAGGCTCAGGCTTTTGTCCAGACCCAGCCAGACATTTTCTGCCACGGTGAGCGTGTCAAACAGGCTGAAGTGCTGGAACACCATGCTGATCCCCAGCTTGCGGGCTTCTTGGGGGTTGCGAATGCGAACCGGCTGACCCTTGAAGAACACCTGCCCCTCGTCGGGCTTGACCGAGCCGTAGATGATTTTCATCAGGGTGGATTTGCCCGCGCCGTTTTCACCCAGCACGGCATGGGCCTGGCCGGGCATCACGGTGAGCGACACGTCCTGGTTGGCCACCACGCCGGGGTAGCGCTTGGTGATGCCTTGCAAAGACAAGAGAGGTGTGGTCATGTCGGGGCCAGGGGGTTCGGGTGAGGTAATTGGGCGGCGCTGACTTTCACCTGTTCGCGTAACCACCGGGCCGCAGCCGAGGCATGACTGCGCTCGTGCCAGAGCTGGTAGTACACCATCTTGGGAAACTCCACCGGACAAGGCAGCAAGGTCAAACTGCGCTGCGCATCGGGGCCTTGCAAAAAACGCTGGCAATACTGACGTCCCGTGGTCAACACGAGCAAGCTCGATGCCACCATGCGCGGCATCAGGCCAAAGTGAGCACAACGCGCCGAAATGTTGCGCACCAGCCCAAGCTGGTCAAGATGTTCGTCGATCACCCCGCGCCAGCCCGGGTAAGCAGGCGTGGGAGCAATGTGCTCGCAGCTCAGCCAGTCGTCCTGCGTCCAGCCCCTGCGCACCGCCGGGTGCTTGTTGCTGACCAGGCAAGCAACTTCGTCTTCAAACAACTGGGCGCGGTGCAGCTCTTCGCTGGGCTGGGCCCAATTGCCGATCACCACGTCGATCAGGCCCTGCCCCAAATCGTGCGCGTATTGCGCCTGCGCCGACAAGGCATGCACCTCGACCCTGCAGCCCGGCGCCAGCGACTTGATGCGGGCCATCACGGACGGCAAAAATAAAGGGTCCAGCGTGTCGCTCGCCGCAATGCGAAAAGTCTCGCTGGCATCGGCCGGGTCAAACAACCGGGCTGGCGAAAACAGGTTTTCAGCCGCCTGCAGGATCTGCGCCACGGGTGCCAACATCTGCAAGCCCACATCGGTGGGCACCATGCCCGTGCCCGAACGCACCAGAATCGGGTCCCCAGTCAACTCGCGCAGGCGCTTGAGCGCCACGGACACAGCGGGCTGCTGCTGGCCCAGGCGCATGGCGGTTTTGGAAACACTGCGTTCGATCAACAAGGTGTGAAGGGTCCGAATAAGTTGAAGATCGATCTTGTCGAAAAGATGCGGCTGCTTCATATGCGTTTTTAGATAAGCGTTATGGCCAAGTCCCCATGTGTGAACCCCGGGTTTATCCTAGGATCATTGGACCCTGAAAACTCCTTTGCCATGTCAAAAACGCTTGTCTCCCCTCAGAAATTAGCGCCGCCTGTGTCCAGTCCCCTGCGGTTCTGGCATCGCGGTCAAATAGTGAATCCGGGCAATGTACCACCAGACCGCACCCTCTTGGACCTGCTGCGTGAAGACCTTCGCCTAAGCGCCACCAAAGAAGGCTGCGCCGCAGGCGACTGCGGAGCCTGCACCGTGGTGGTGGCCGAGGCAGTGGAGGGGCGCTTGCAATACCGCGCCGTCAACAGTTGCATCAAACCCGCGCACGCCATCGATGGCATGGCCTTGTGGACCGCCGCCGATCTGGCCCAGCAGAGTGGCACGCTGCACCCGGTGCAACGCGCCCTGCTTGATTGCCATGGCTCGCAATGCGGCTTTTGCACGCCTGGCTTTGTCATGAGCTTGTTTGCGCTTTACCAACGCACCGTGGCGCAAGGCCAAAGCGTGGACACGCACATCGCCCTGCAAGCACTGTCGGGCAATCTGTGTCGTTGCACCGGCTACCGCCCCATCGTGCAAGCCGCGTGCAGTCTGCAGGCTGACCCCGCTCAAGCCGTGGATGAAGCGCCGATCGTGGCTGCGCTGCAAACGCTGGCAGCAGGCCAACCGGCCAACGGCGATTACCAAAGGCCCACCACCCTGCCCGCCCTTTTACAAGCCCGCGCCCACCAGCCCAAGGCCCAACTGATCGCTGGAGCCACCGATGCGGGGCTTTGGATCACCCAAGGCCTGCGCCGCATACCGCAGATCATCGACCTCACCCGTGTGACCGAGTTGCGCCGGGTGATGCACTATCCGCAGCACATCGCCATCGGCGCGGCTGTCAGCCTGCAAGACGCGTTTGAGGCACTGGCTGCGGATCGCCCTGTGATCACCCCCTTTGGCGAACGCTTTGCGGGCTGGCCGATACGCCAATCGGGAACCTTGGGCGGCAACGTGGCCAACGGCTCGCCGATTGGCGACAGCATGCCGCTCTTGATTGGGCTGGGCGCGCAGGTGGTGCTCATGGCCTGGCGCCATGTCCGAGGTCAGGGCCGCATGGTGCACCGCCACGTGCCTTTGGAGCAGTTCTACACCGGCTACCGCCAAAGCCTTCTGGCCACAGACGAGGTACTGGCCTGGGTCGTTGTGCCTCGCCCCACAGCTGACGAATGGCTGGGTGTCTACAAGGTGTCCAAGCGCCATGAAGACGACATCTCCGCCGTGTGCCTGGCGCTGCAACTGCAGGTACACGGTGGGCTCATCCGCAGTGCGCGCATCGGTGCGGGCGGTGTGGCCGCCACACCTGCACGGGCGGTGCAGACCGAAGCTGTGCTGGTGGGCCAGCCCTGGAACGAAGCCAGCTTGGCGACAGCGCAAGCGACCATTCAGCAAGAGTTTTCCCCGTTAAGCGATTTGCGCGCCAGCGCCGACTACCGCCGCAAAATCCTGGCCCAACTGCTGCACCGCGCTTGGCTGGAAAGCACGGGCCACAGCGATGTTCGGCTGGAGGACCTCACATGAACATGCCTCAAAGAACAAAGAACACGGCCGA
>NZ_JBIKHV010000091.1:0-8161 GCF_044361985.1 Limnohabitans sp.
CGGGGTCTTGCTTCAGGTCGTACAGCTCTCCGCTTCCCGAATCAAATTCAAAGGTGTAGCTGTAAGCATCGGTTCTGACAGCACGCAATTCAAGCGCCACGCCCAGCCGGGCGGGGTGCACATGCCACTCACTCCAAGCACATTCACGTGTTTCCGTGCCCGCCATGACCGGATGCAACGAACGGCTTTGAACGCTCTGGTTGTGAAGGCCTGCACTCTCTAAAAAAGTGGCGGCCAGATCGATGGTCGATACCGGTGTGTCGATGCACTGGCCAGCCGGAACGCCTGGGCCTGCCACGATCAGGGGAACCCGAAGAACCCCTTCATAAAACATCGGGCCTTTGAGGTACAGCCCGTGATCTCCGAGCATGTCGCCGTGGTCACTGGCGAAAACGATCAAGGTGTTTTCGGCCAAACCTGCTTGTTCCAAGCCCTGCAAAATTCGTCCCACATGGTGGTCGACCAGCGAGATCATGCCGTAGTAATTGGCCGTCATTTCCCTGAGTTGCTGATCCGTCTGCGGTGGAACTTTGAAACCTTCAGAGCGGAATTTGGCCAATTCAGGATCGGCAATTTTGGGCGAACCTTCCAGTGCTTCACGGTGCCACCATGGCCTTTTTTCCAAGTCCAGGCTTCTGTGTTCGGGCAGCACCATGTCATCGGGCTTGTACATGGCGTTCCACGGTGCTGGACAATCAAATGGATGATGCGGATCAGGAAATGAGGCCCAGGCAAAGAAAGGCTTTTCGGCATCTTTTTGCTTGTCCAAAATAGCCAATGTGCGATCAGCCACCCAGGCGCTGCTGTGCCATTCAGCCGGCAAGCAGGAGTTCCAAGTCTGTGCGGCACCACTGCCTGGCGTGGTGGCGTTTTGCCACAACTCCAGCGCATTGGGGTGGCTTAGCAATGCATGCTCAAAACGGTGGATGGTGGGCGCATCCGCAGGCAACCGCGTACGGTGAAATTTACCCAGAGCCGCCAATTCCACATGGTCAAAGCCCATGTACGGACCCACCCAGTCATCGGGGTAGCTGGAGGCACTTTTTCTACACTCAGGTGTACCTGTCGCTTGAAAAGTGATTTTGGAAGAGAAGTGAGCCTTGCCCACAAATGCCGTGGCATAACCGCTATGGGCCAATTGCGCCGCCATGCCTTGCGCGCCCATACTCGGGTTCAGGTCCACGCCGTTGTCCCAAACGCCGTTCGTCAAAGGCAGCATGCCTGTCAAGATGGCTGCGCGAGCAGGTTGGCAAACGATGCTCGGCGTGATGCAATTTGAAAAACGTGTGCCTGAACGCGCCAAAGCATCCAGGTGCGGCGTGCGCAGCACAGGGTTTTCATATCCAATGCAATCGGCCCTTTGTTGATCTGTGGTGATGAACAGAATATTGGGTCTTTGTTTTTGCGACATTCGTTGCCCTAGCGTATTTTCGATTTATTTCGAGGCTCAAAGCTTGCCAATTTTCGGAATCGCGTGACCGTCCAGCGCAATGCAGACATTGCGTGTTTCCATGTAAAAGTCAAAACTCCAGTCACCGCCATCACGGCCGATGCCGCTGTCTTTCATGCCGCCAAACGGCGTCGACAAATTGCGTGCGATCTCGGTGTTGACCCAGACCATGCCGGACTGAAAGGACCTTGCCAAACGGTGTGCACGCCCTACATTGCCCGTCCACAGATAGGTGGACAAGCCGTATCGGCTGTCGTTGGCCAGCGCAAGCGCATGGGCTTCATCGTCAAAAGGCAAAACGGCAAGGACAGGTCCAAAAACCTCTTGTTGCACGATGTCCATGGCCGGCGTCACGCCAGAAACGATGGCGGGTGCAAACCAATTTCCAGCCGCTGGTAAATGAGCGCTCACGGCACTCACGCCGCCGCAATGCATCGTGGCGCCTGCTTGCACGGCATTGAAGCAGTGCTCTTTCACTTTGGTCAGCTGATTGCGGTGAATCAGCGGCCCCACCTCTATCGCAGGATCGAACGGATTTCCGACGCGAATTTTTTGAGCACGCTGAATCAGACGCTCCACAAATTGATCGTGAATCGAGCGTTGAACCAGCAGGCGGGAGCCTGCATTGCAGCGCTGACCGTTGAGGCTGAAAATCATGAAGGCCACGGCATCCACGGCCCGGTCGAGGTCCGCATCGTCAAAGACCACCACGGGACTTTTACCGCCCAATTCAAAGTGCACGCGTTTCAGGCTGGGCGCACCTTGCGCCATGATGCGCGAACCCGTTTGTGTTCCGCCGACAAAGGCAATGGCTTTGATACGTGGGTCCTGAGTCAGCGCGCTGCCGGCTTCATGGCCCAAGCCTTGAACGGTGTTGAGCACACCGGCAGGCAAGCCCGCCTCGAAAGCGATTTTGGCCAGCAACGTGGCCGTTAGCGGACTCCATTCGGCAGGTTTGTGCACCACGGTGCAGCCAGCGGCCAAGGCGGGCGCAATTTTCCAGGTGGCCAACATGAAAGGCATATTCCACGGCGTGATAGCACCGACGGGACCAATCGGTTCACGCATCGTGTAGTTCAGATGGGTCGGTGTGGGGTAGCTGTGGCCATCTGAAGCCCGGGTGCACAGGTCAGCAAAATAGCGGAAATTTTCAGCGCCACGGGTTGCCGTTTTACCGGTAAATCTTAAAGGTTGGCCTGTGTCGGCGGTTTCCATCAGCGCAATGGACTCTGCATTGGCCTCAATGCGGTCGGCAATGGCATGGAGCACATCGCGCCTTTTTTCGGCGGGCCATTGCCGCCAGCTCTCAAAGGCTTTTTCTGAAGACAGGCTGGCCGTGGCCACATCCGCTTCGTTGCCCTGCGCCGTTTGATTGAGTTCGGTGTCATCAACTGGTGACCGGTTGGAAATCGTTGCACCATCCTGGCGCAAGTAGTTTTTACCATCGATAAAGTGAGACAAAACGGGCGTACTGAGCGCATCAATCAGGCTCTGTGCTTGCGAGCGATTTTGCTGTGCGATATCTGCGTTCATTGCAATTCCATCTTTCTGTTTTTAATGACTTTTTCCCAGCGCCGTGAATCGGACTCGACTCGTTCGCGCAGAGCCTGCGCCGATCCCGGCATGGCTTCAATGCCCATTTTGGAAAGGCTGCGGCGTAACTCGTCTTCTTTCATCGTTTCATCAATGGCGCGTGTCAAGGTCTGCAGTACATCGGGGGGCAAGCCTTTGGGTGCAAAAATCCCAATCCAGCCGCCGACCTCAAAGTCTGGAAGTCCACTCTCACTGACGGTGGGTAAATCTGGCGCTAGCGCGGTTCGTTTTCTTGTCGTCACGGCAAGAGCGCGCAAAGTTCCGGCTTGAATGTGCGTTTGCACGGCGGCCAAAGCAGGAAACATGACCTGTAGTCGCATACCCAGCAAATCCGTGATCGCGGGAGCGGCGCCTTTGTAAGAGGCGTGCATCATGGTGGTCCCCGTCATGCTTTGGAATAACTCTCCGGCCAGGTGAACGCTGGTTCCGTAACCGGGGGATCCGTAGTTGAGTTGGCCCTCATGCGCCTTGGCATAGGTAATCAGCTCTTGCATGTTTTTGACGGGTAGTTTTGCTGGCACCACCACCACGCCAGGGACGTCGGCCACCAACATCACTGGTGTGAAATCCCGCTCAAAAACATAGGGCACTTTGTTTTGAATGGCATTGCCAATGGCGTTGCTGGCACTGCCCACCAACAGGGTGTATCCATCAGCGGGTGAGTTGGCTACATAAGCTGTACCAATCGTCGCGCCAGCGCCCCCCTTGTTTTCAATCAGGACAGCTTGGCCCAAGCGTTTTTGCAAGCTAGGTGCCATTAAGCGCACCGCACTGTCTGCCGCTCCACCAGGTACAAATGGGACCACAATGCGAATGGCTTTTTCTGGAAATGCAGCATGAGAAAAGCCCGCAGACAACATTGCAATGATCACCATTGCTGTAGGAAACCGACATCGCAGAGAGGATGTAGCGCCCTGCGCCGCCTTAGGCACAACCAACTCAATCAAAGGCTGTTTGTGTTGAGCCCATGCAGCGATAAACCCAATCAAGGCCATCACACCAAAAACATGCTTTTCCAATGGCCAAATACTGACCGTTAGTCGTAAGACATGGCATGTTGGATACACCTGAAGAGCCTAGGAATGTTGCGATGTGTTCATCTTAGAAACGGACAACTCATAAAACAAGTTGAAATATCTTATATATATATCTAAAATTTGAACATATCAGTTCGCATACGCCATTACCTTGCCCCGACCTCGTTTGCCTGCAGGCTATGAAAGTCTCGCCACCATGATCAATCCCAACCTCAAGCACTTGCGAATTTTTGTAGAGATCGCCCGCCGCGGAAGTTTTCGCAATGCCGCCAATGCGCTTCACCTGAGCGAGCCGGCAACCAGTCAGGCGGTATCGCAGTTGGAATCATTGATTGGCGTCAAATTGTTGGACAGAACAACCCGAACCGTCAGAATCAGTGAGGCGGGATCAGCCTTCTTGGCAGATGCGGAGAGGCTGTTGGAGGGGCTCGATTATTCGATTGCAGCACTTAGGGAATTTGCTTCTTCAGGACGCGGCCGGGTTTCCATTGCTTGTCTTTCTTCTGCGGTGTATCGATTGCTACCGCCCGTGCTGACCGAGATGAAAATTCGTTACCCAGGTATCGATGTGATTTTTCTTGACGACAACATGCGTGGCATTTTGCAAAAAATCGACAAGGCCGAATGCGATGTCGCCATCGTCAGCGAAGACCCCACCATTAAATTAGGCCTGTCGATTCCCCTGATGGATGATGCATTTCAAGTGGTTTGCCGCTTGGACCATCCCTTAGCCAAGCGGAAAAAGGCTGTGGGCCAAGAGCTCTCTGAATTCGAGATGGTTTTACTACGGCGAGGTTCTGGCATCCGCGACACACTGGATCGGGCATTTGAAGCCAAGTCCATTCAACTCAATGTGGTGCATGAAACCACGCAGGTCCTGACGCTTTTAGGCTTGGTCGAAGCGGGTCTAGGCATCACGGTTCTGCCTTCTCTACTGTGTCCGGATCCCTCTCATGGTGCGGTCGCAGTGATACCACTTCAAAAACCCAGCGTACAAAGAAAACTGGGATTGATCTTCGCCTCTGGAAGAGAACCATCCCCTGCAGCGCGCTTGCTGGCGGATGTTGTTCAACGGACCGTCGCATCAACGTCACTGAGAGTGCCTCCGGGAGTATCCAAACTGGCTACCTGAGAAAATTAATATAATTTTCATTCTTTTAATTTGAAATTCTTACACCCAGTAAGTCGCCTCAGACCTGCAACGAAACCCAAAATTTTGATTAGTGGATGCCAGACCCAAGGTCAATCATGTTGGCTTTGGTCCTCCGAAGCTTCGATCAGCGGCAAACCTTTCAGTGTCAACGCACTCGGATCAAGCCCATCCAAAAGGCTGATATGCCGCAATGATCCACCTCAAAAGCATAAATCTGGTGAGCCGATGCCTGATAACCAGCGCCACCGAATCTAAGGTCAAAGTCACCTAGCGTGCCCAAAACTGAATCACCTCCAAGGCGTTATTGCGTACCCGGGGTAACCGGGGCACCAGCCGATCGTTTCCCAATTCGCTTGGCTCATCCCCGCATCGGCCCCTCGGCCACCAGGCGCTGGATGGCGCGACGCAATGCCGCTGAACTTGATGTCAGGCCAACAGAGTTAACGCTGTAGCGATGGCCTGCAGGCAGCACGTGCAATTGCACCCCAAGCATTTCAATCTGCTCCAGGGGGTCCAATTCGTTCACATTCGATCGCATGTCCGATGGGTCAATCAAGGTCACGGTGCCTTTTCCGATCACCTCAAGGGCTTCGCCCTTCTCGATGACCAACGCCGTGTCTTCATCGATGCCAACTCCCAGCAAATCAGGTCGAACCGCCAATGTCGATAACAAGCGCGCCAAACGTCTTCGTTCTGAAAAATGCTGATCCACGACCGCCTGCGACAGCAAACCCAGACCGATATCGGTCTCCACAGCTTCCTTGCTGGGCCTGAGCAGCGCCGGTCCTTGGGCAATCATGTGCCGGGACATGACCGCTGCGCCTGCACTGGTGCCACCAATACAGCAACGGTTCAGATAAAACGACTGGTGCAGCGATTGGTATGAAGGGGTATCCCACAAGGTGTCCATCAGTTTGGACTGGTCACCGCCGCTCATGAAAATGCCATCGGCTTGCAAGATTTCGGACTGCAGTGGCTGCGCGTGGGCACTGTCGCGGTCATCGAGTGCAAGCCGCTGCACATCTTCAACGCCCAGCGATTTGAAGACCTGTTGGTAACTTTTCCAGACAGCTTGCGGGTCACCGCTGGCGGCGGTGATGACACGGATTCTGGCCTGACTGCCCCCACAGTAATCGACGAACTTGCGCAAAATTATGCGATCCTGTAATCGGTCTTCTGCACCGCCAACGATCACCAGGCGGGATATCTTGAGGCTTTGAGCCAAGGCAGGTAAACCCATTGCGGAAACAGCCAAGCCGGTACCAGCCCCCACAGTTGCTGCCATGCCTTCTAAAAAATGCCTTCGTTTCATGGCTTGACTCTACTCCACGAGCCAAACTGGGGCGGTGTGTTGGCCCTTACAAGGGGTGGGTTCGAAAACGTGTTGCGAAAGGTGCCGTTCAGCTTTTTGAGGTGCCGCCTGGATGCACTGACCGTTCTGCCGCGAAAGCCATGGCCATGGCTTTCTGGATTGGCATAAAAAAAGTGGCGTTGGGGTCAATTTTTTAGTGTGGCATTGACCACTTCGAGTTGCTGCAGACCCAACTGACCAGCCATGGCGTCCAGACGCAATTGCGCCATCAAGGTGTCGATCTGCGCTTGCAGCCACGACCATTCGGCGGCACTGGCATCGTTTTGAGCGCTCAGCAAATCGAGCGTGGTGCGGTCCCCCACTTGACGGCCCAGCTGGGTCGATGCCAAGCGGGCCTGGCTGGCGGTTCGGGCCGCCTCCAGCGCGGCCAAGCGGGCCTGACCACTGTGCACGGCCAACCAAGCAGCGCGTGTCATCTGGCTGACCTGCTGACGACTGCGCGCCAATTCGGCGAGGGCTTTGTCATGCAGGTGCATGGCCTCTTGCAACTTGGCGCTGCGCATGCCGCCGGAATAAAGCGGCACATTCAGCATCACGCCCAACATCTGCTGGCTTTGCGTATTGCTGGCTACACCAAAATCACCAGAGCCGTTGAGCCGATCGCGCGAGGCTTGCGCCACCAAGTCCAGCGTGGGCGAGGCGGATGCACGGTGTTTGTCAATTTCATACTGCGCGGCTGTGGCCTGGGCTTGCTGCAGCTTGAGCATGGGGTTGTTTTGCTCGGCCCGTTGCAGCCAGATGGCGACAGGCTCTGCAGCAACGGCCACACCCGGGCGACCGGGCGCTTGCAGCTGCAACATCTGAACCGGCAAACCAGTCACATCGGCCAACACTTGACGGGCCATGTCCAGATCGTTGCCCGCCGCAATGGCCTGCGCCCCCAGAGCCTGCGCGCGGGCCTGGGCCTCGTGGGTGTCCGTTACCGGAACGTCCCCCAAAGCAAATCGGTCTTTCGCCTCGGTCAGGGCTTTGTCGACCGCTTGCTGCTGTTGCAGCACCAGCGCCAGTCGGCGTTCGGCCTGCACCACGTCAAAGTAGCGCTGCGTGGTCAGCAGCATCCAGTCTTGCTGCGCCAGTTGCCATTCGTGCTCGCTGGCCTGCGCTGCCGTGCTGAGCTGGGCGCTTTGGGCGCGGCGCTCAGGGTTGTACAGCGCCTGTTTGGCATTCAGGGCCCAGCGGGTCGCGTTGCCACCGTGTATCGAGGTGCCGAAATTGGCTTTGTCCACCAGGCCAGATTCAAGTGCTGAAAATTGCGCCCCATTCATCTGGCTTTGCGCATTGGACCAGCCGCCAGTGGCGCTCAGGCCCAGACTCGGTCGCCACAATGCAGCCGCCTGTTCATGCCGAGTGGCCCCTGCCGCTCGGCTGGCCTGGTTGACGGCCCCTTGCGGGTCATGCTGGCGAGCAGCCGCCCAGACCTGCAACAAGTCCGTGGCACTGGCGGCCGTCGCGCAGATGGCCAGTACAGTGCCAGCAATCAGCGTGCGTGAAATCATCATGTTCATCCAAGGCTGCTGTGGCGGGATCAAGCGCCGGGCTGCACGCCCATTTTGCGC
>NZ_JBIKHV010000092.1:0-8138 GCF_044361985.1 Limnohabitans sp.
GACCTGAAGCAAGACCCCGGTCAAATGATCAATCATTTTGAGGATGCTGAATGGCAGGATGTGCGTGCCCAAATGCATGCATTGCTGTTGTCGCGACCTGGCACCATCCGTGCAGACTTGGCCGAACCGGTAGGCATCGCATGACAACGCGTTCGGGCTCTTTCGACCATCGTACAAAGCACTTTTGGCTGGTGCTATCGATGGCGATGCCGCCTTTAGTGACCAAGGCTGAATGCGCCGCCACAGCGCCTGCTTTGGACCTACTCGAAGCCATGATCCAGTCCGAAATGACCGCACGCGAGGCCCTAGTCACCATGCGTCGCCATGCGCAGGACTGGAGAAACCTGTTGCTTCGAGGCAGTGATGCCCAAATGAGGCAAACCATGCAAAGTCGATTTGACAGCCAAGCAGCGAGCTATGTCATGCAGCTAGGTAATCTGCGCAAGCAATTGCATGTGCTGGGTGAGAGCCCTCGTCGACTGGACATCCTGGACCAAGAGAAGATCCAACTGTTTGGCAAATACCGACAGGCACTGGCTACTCACGGCGTGAATACGCTGGAGGCATCTTTTCAAGCCGATCGTTCAGTTCAAGTGGCAGACATCAAAACACTTTGCACGCTGGAGGAAACGATTGAAGTTCGGGCAACGAACCATCGCGGACAGTTTCAAACAGTGCGGAAGTTGCTAAAAAAATGTCCAACGTCCTCAGCACCTTCTTCTTAAAAAATAAGCAAGACATGAACCACCCATCTGAAATAACAGGCGCCACATTGTTGATTGACGCATTGGCTGCGCAAGGCGTTGACACGGTTTTTTGTGTTCCTGGAGAAAGCTACTTGGCAGCGATGGATGCCCTGTATGACTACCGAGATCAAATTAAGTTGGTTGTATGCCGGCATGAAGGCTCCGCCACATTCATGGCTGAAGCGCATGCCAAAGCGACTGGACGTCCTGGCATTTGCTTTGTCACCCGCGCACCCGGCGCAACGCAGGCCTCTATCGGTTTGCACACGGCCCATCAAGACTCGACGCCCTTGATTCTTTTTGTGGGCCAAGTGGGCCTTGACTTCATGGGGCGCGAAGCCTTTCAAGAGGTCGACTACCGTCAGATGTTTCAGCCCGTGGCGAAGTGGGTGGCCGAAATTTCCGATCCAGCGCGGGTGCCTGAAATGGTCAACCGAGCCTTTCATGAAGCTTTGTCTGGCCGCCGGGGTCCTGTTGTCCTGGCGCTGCCCGAAAATGTCTTGAGCGGTGAAGTCGGTGAAACGGTGCGAATCGCCAAACCGGCCAATCCGCCCCAAGTCGCGCCCAGTGCCCAAGACTTGGGAAAACTGCTGGCCCTGCTCGGACAGGCACAAAGACCCTTGGTGATTTTGGGAGGTAGCGGCTGGAACTCAAAAGCCGTTGAAGACATGGGCGCATTTTTGCGGCAAGCAGGATTGCCCGTTGTTTGCTCGTTTCGCAGGCAAGACCTCTTTGACAACAGCGATGAGCAATATGTCGGCGTATTGGGACTGGGGGCCGACCCCGCTTTGCACAATGCGGTCAAAACCTCTGATCTTCTTGTGTTGCTGGGCGCGCGCATGGGAGAAGTGCCCAGCTTTGGCTACACCCTGATTGATTCGCCGCAACCGCAGCAACTGTTGGTGCATGCCATGCCTTGCGCGAGGGAGCTTGGGCGCGTGTACCGGCCAGACCTGGCCATGCTGTCCACCATGCCTGAACTCGCGCATGCGCTTGCACAACTGCCCTTGCCCCCGAATTTAAAAACCCGTTGGAAGCCATGGGTGCAGGTCTTGCGCCAAGGCTTCGAGTCTTTCAGCACACCCAAGCTTTCGACACAGCACCCTGCATCAACCGATCAAGGCATGGTGGACATGGGTGCGATATGGAAAGTCTTGAGCAAAGATCTTCCTGATGACGTGATCATCACCAATGGGGCCGGTAATTACACCGCTTGGGCTCATCGCTTTCATCGCTACAAAACCTTTGGCAGCCAACTGGCACCCACCAGTGGCGCCATGGGGTACGGCCTGCCAGCGGCCATTGGCGGCCAACTTGCGCATCCTCAGCGGCCCGTGCTGTGCCTGGCTGGTGATGGTTGTTTCATGATGAGCTCCCATGAAATGGCCACCGCGGTGAAATTAAAACTCCCCATCGTCACCGTGGTTTTTGATAACCAGATGTACGGCACGATTCGGATGCATCAAGAAAAGTGGTTCCCTGAAAGGGTCTACGGCACCGCCTTGGACAACCCAGACTTTGTGGCGCTAGGCCGTGCCTACGGCGCCCATGCGCAAGCGGTTCACAGTGCTGAAGAGTTGGTGGCGGCCATCTTGGTTGGATTTAAAGCAGACGGCCCCACCCTGCTGCATGTCCGCACGGACCCCGAACAGATCAGTCCAGGCGGGTCTATCACTTCGATTCGCGAAAAAGCAAAACCGACCACCACGGCGCGACAAGCGCTGGCCCCTTAAACCCTTTCAGAAAGATTGACTGTGTCCCCATCGACATCCTCATCCTCCACCGAATCCACTTCGGACGCATCTGCAATCACCATCGTGGTTCCTTTTCCACCAGGCGGCATTGATCTCATTTTGTCGTTGTTCATAGAGGGTCTGAGTCAGCGGTTGGGACAAGCTGTTCATTTGGTGAACCACCCGGGAGGAACTGGCGCCCACGGCACGCTCGAAGTTGCCAAGGCCAAACCCGACGGGCTCACGCTGTTGTTTGCTTCTCAAGGCCCGCTCGTTTACCAGCCACAACTCAATGCGGTTGGCTACAGCGCCCTGCATTCATTTGTCCCGGTCTGCCGCGTTACATCGACGCCCAGCGTCTTGATGGCATCGGGCAAGAGTGGTTTCAACAACATGGAACAGGTCGTGGCCGCGGCCCTTCATGCGCCCGGGTCCATTTCTTATTCAACACCGGGCGTCGGTGGCCTTCCACATATTGGAATGGCTGCGTTCGCTCAAGTCATGGGCGTAGAAATGACGCACAAGCCCATGGCCGGTGCCGCTGCCGCCATCAAGGCCCTTAAAGAGGGTGAAGCCGAACTGATTGCCGAACAACTTCCAACCGCTATTGCGTTGGCCAGCGAAGGCGCGAGGATCATCGGCGTGTTTGCTCAGACCCGGCTGAGTCAATTGCCTCAAGTTCCGACCCTGATTGAACAAGGCTGCAATCTCTGCTTTCAATCATGGAATGCGCTGATGGCGCCTGCGAACACTCCCACGGCGACATTGCAACGCTTGAGCGAAGCTTGCTTGGCCGCCTTGGTGGATGCAACGCCCGCCATGAATCAAAAAATGGGCATCGACCCGGCCTATCTCGGCTCTGCACAAACGGCAACTTTCATTGCCACTGAGCTCGATCGCGCCCATGAACTCGCTCGCCTGAGCGGACTGATCACCGGTAAGTAAGTCTGAAATTTCAACACCACTTGGAGACATCATGAAGAAAAGAATCATGCTTTTAGGTTTGGCCGCCATCTCGATGGCTGGTCATTGGGGCTCGACAGCACTTGCACAGTCTTTCCCCAACAAACCAATCACACTGGTCGTTCCCTACCCAGCCGGTGGTGGCGCGGACATCATTGCCCGCATGCTCGCAGAGTCAATGAAATCAACGTTAGGTCAGTCTGTGACAGTCACCAACCGACCTGGAGGCCAAGGCACCATCGGCACCGCTGAAGTTCTGCGCATGCCGGCCGATGGTTACAACATTGTTTTAAGCGCCGCTGCCACATTGACGGTTCAGCCGCACCGCCAGGACTTGCCCTACAACACCCCAGATGACTACGAACCCATCATCAAAGCATCCAATTTGCCGATGGTGTTGGCCGTGCTGTCCAACTCCAACCTCAAAAGTGGCAAGCAGGCTTTGGAATTTGCCCGTACCAATCCAGGAAAACTCCGTGTCGGCACCCCTGGCAATGGCTCCATTGGCCATTTGATTGTGGCCAGCGTGAACACCAAAGCAAAAATCAAATTGGGTCACGTGCCTTATGCCAGCGGTGCGGAATCGATCCCCTCCATGCTGGGAGGACACATTGAAGCCGTGGTCGCTCATCCTTCAGAGTTGCTTCCCCACGTCAAGGCCAAAACGGTCACCGTTTTGGCAGTCTTTGAGGATCAACGCAACCCCAACTTCCCTGATGCGCCGACCATGCGTGAGCTAGGCTACGACGTTGCCATGGGGGTCTACTATCCGATTGTGGCGCCCAAGGGCATGCCTGCAGACGTCAAAGCAAAACTGTTCAAGGCCGCAAAAGATGCGATGGAAAGCCCCTCTTTCAGCGCACAGGCCAAAGAGCGCGGCTACAACCTGGAAATCAAAGACCCAGAAACATTGCGCAAAGAACTTTGGGCTGCTTACCGTGAAAACGGCCAGTTGGTCAACGAACTGGGCATGGGCAAAAAATGAATTCGCGCCTATCGGGTCTGATGTGTACGCTGTTCTTCGTCCTTTTAGGCGGGGGCCAGATGTATCTGGCGCCTCGCCTGGCAGGAGGGCTGGGATTGAATGCGGCCGAACCCGGGCCGGGTTTGTTTCCCATGATGACCGGTGCGCTGATGTTCTTTTCCGCAGCGACACTTTTGATTCAAATGTTGCCCAAAGTCCAGGCTGAAGAAGCCACAGAATATCGCTCGCCGCGTGACATCATTTTATTGGTCGCCGCCATTGCCTTGTACATCTTTCTGCTCCCGCGGGCTGGCTTTTTTATCGCTGCTTTTTTGCTTTTGCTGAGCGCTTTGACAATTTTCGACATGCCCAATTTGTGGCGTCGCCTGCTCACTGCAGCATTGGCCACAGTAATTTCCTATGGGGTATTCACGCTCGGCTTGAGCGTCAACATGCCCAACCCAACTTGGTTCAACTGATATGAATGCCTTTGAAGGACTGGCCTTTGGTTTTTCTATTGCGCTGCAAGGTCAGAATCTGCTCGCTTGTTTTGTGGGCGTGCTGATTGGAACCGTCGTTGGGGTTCTGCCAGGGATCGGCCCCATTGGTGCCATGGCACTTCTGCTGCCCGTCACTTACAGCATGACGCCTGCAGGCGCATTAATCATGCTGGCAGGTATTTACTATGGCTCCATGTATGGAGGTTCGACGACATCAATCTTGCTCAAGGTGCCTGGCGAAGTCTCCTCTGTCATCACTACCATTGAAGGCTATGAAATGGCGCGAAAGGGTCGCGCCGGAGCAGCCTTGTTTGTCGCGGCGGTAGGCTCTTTTGTTGCCGGATCCATCGGCATTTTGGGCTTGGCATTCTTGGCACCCGTGCTGGCCTCATCGGCCCTGCGCTTTGGCCCCCCCGAGTTCTTTGCGCTCTGCATTCTTGGGCTTTTGGTACTGTCCCGAATCACAGGCTCGTCACTGGTTCGCGCCGCTGTCATGGTCGCCCTGGGCCTGGGCTTGAGCACCGTGGGCATGGAACCGATGTCGGGTGTTTCGCGCTTTACCTTTGGATCGCTTGAACTGGCACAGGGCCTTGAATTGGTACCGATTGCGATTGGTCTTTTTGGCATTTCAGAACTGCTGTCTTCTGCTCACGACAAGTTAAATGCCGAAAAGCCACTGAAGGTCAAGTTCAAAGAATTACTGCCCACCAAGCTGGAGTGGAATCGCGCGCAATGGCCTATTGTTCGGGGCTCCGTATTGGGATTTTTGTTTGGACTTATTCCAGGTCCAACGGCCATCATCGCGACCTTCAGCTCTTATGCTCTTGAAAGAAAATTATCCAAGCATCCCGAAGAGTTCGGACACGGCGCTATTGAGGGTGTTGCAGGTCCGGAGAGCGCCAACAACGGGGCTGCGCAAGGTGCGTTCATTCCATTGTTGGCCTTGGGCATCCCCTTTGCGCCCGCTTCAGCCATGTTGCTCACGGCCTTGTTGATTCATGGCGCCAAAACAGGCCCGATGCTGATGGTCGAAAGCCCTGAGATTTTCTGGGGTGTCACCTCAAGCATGTACGTTGGCAACATCATGCTGTTGTTGCTGAACCTACCCATGATTGGTGTTTTTGTCGCTTTGTTGCGGCTACCCATGTATTTGATTTCAAGCTTGGTCGCTTTGCTGTGCGTGGTGGGGACTTACGCCATTTCTAACAGCATTCTGGACTTATGGGTGCTACTGATCAGTGGCGTAGCCGGGTATGTATTGCGACAGCTCAAATTTGAGCCGGTGATTCTTTTGATGGCGCTTGCACTGGGGCCCATCCTGGAGCGCTCCTTGTTGCAATCCCTTTACCTCACACAAGGTAACTTGGAAGAGATCATGGAAAGGCCCATTTCGGGAACGATGCTGACCTTGGCTTTGCTTGTTCTCGTCTACCCCTTGCTTCGAAAATTGCCTGCTCAGATTCAAAAATTCAGGTCACTCAAAGCCTAAAGAAACATCAATTCCAAATGTTGAATCCATCCCTCATCCACGATCTGGCGCAACAACTTCAAACAGCCCGCGCAACCAGAACGCAATTGCGTCAGCTTTCCAAAGCGCACCCTGAAGCGACCTTGGCTTCGGCGTATGCCATCCAGAACGCCTGGTTGCAGCTTGAATTGAACCAAGGCCATTCAGTGAAGGGGCGAAAAATTGGACTGACTTCCAAGGCACTTCAGCAAACCTTCAAGGCCACTGAGCCCACGCATGCGCCACTCATGGATGACATGTTCTTTTCTGATGGCGCCGAATTGCCCACCCATCGGTTCATTGGCCCGCGCATTGAATCCGAACTTGCCTTTGTGCTTCATAAACCATTAAAAGGACCCAACATCACTTTGTTCGATGCCTTGGATGCCATCGCTTACGTTACCCCAGCCATAGAAATCATTGATTCCCGGATGGAGTTGATTGACCCGCTAACAAAAGTTGCGCGCAGTGTCATCGATCAAGCGGCAGACTTCGCGGGTTGTGCAGGCATAGTGATCGGCGGCCGCCCCATGCGTCCCGATGCATTCGACATCAGCCGCGTGGGCGCCATTGTGTACAAAAATGGCGCCATTGAAGATACGGGCGTCTCTGCAGCCGTCATGAATCATCCTGTCAATGCCGTGGTTTGGTTGGCGAACAAACTGGCTGAAAGCGGTGAACACTTGCAAGCCGGTGAGTTGATCTTGGCGGGTGCTTTTACGCGTCCTATTCCTGCAGCTTTAGGTGATAGCTTTCACATTGACTTTGGCGCCCTGGGGTGTATTGGTTTTAATTGGGCCTAAGGATGAGGGTTTGCCCGCCTGTGTGTTTAGTGGGCTTGCCGGTGAACTTCAAATTCTTACGCCAGTGTCGTTCGGCGCTATTTCGATCTTCATCCCTATTTTTACAGGTATATGGTTTTGGGGTGTTTAGAGATGCCGCTGCTGGATGCCGTAAAAGTTAACGGTATGTGATGCTACTTTACGAGATGGCTTGTGGCATGCGGGTTTTGAGGCATCTTGAGACGTTGGGTAATGATCGGCTGGTGCCCCCGACAGGAATCGAACCTGTATCACTCCCTTAGGAGGGGAGAGTTCTGTCCATTGAACTACGGTGGCAGTGAGGGCATTTTACAGGCCACAGAATCGGACTTGTTCCCTCCATGGCCCTTTGGATATCGGGCTTGGTTTGGGCGTCAGTCAGGCTTTATTTGCTGAGCAATCGCATGGCATCTTCCAGTCCTTTGAGCGTCAGCGGGTACATGCGGTTGCTCATGAGTTGCTGCACGATCGAGATGCTTTGGCGGTACTGCCAGACACCTTGAGGCTCGGGATTGATCCAGGCAAATTTTGGGAAGGTGTGCGTCAGGCGCTGCAACCATTCCGCACCGGCTTCTTCGTTGTTGTATTCGACGCTGCCGCCTTTTTGCAAAATTTCATAAGGGCTCATGGTGGCGTCCCCGATGAAAATCAGCTTGTAGTCCTTGTTGTATTTGCGCAGGATGTCCCAGGTCGGGAACTTCTCTGCGTAACGGCGTTTGTTGTTCTTCCACATGAAGTCATAAACGCAGTTGTGAAAGTAATAAAAATCCAGTTGCTTGAATTCGGTTTTGACGGCAGAGAACATCTCTTCCACCCGTGTGATGTGCTCGTCCATGGTGCCGCCCACATCCATCAGCAGCAGCACCTTCACATTGTTGTGCCGCTCCGGCCGCATTTTGATGTC
>NZ_JBIKHV010000028.1:0-28216 GCF_044361985.1 Limnohabitans sp.
TGGCCGAACCACCGAACTTGGCGGCCAACACGGTGGTGATGGCAGCTGTCAGTGTGGTTTTACCGTGGTCAACGTGACCGATGGTGCCCACGTTGACGTGGGGTTTGGTCCGTTCAAATTTTTCTTTAGCCATTTTTCAATCCTTAAAAAGAGCAATGCCCGTGTGTTGGTTTAATGTTTGCATCAGGTTGCTTGATCACTCAGCACGGGCACAGAGTGGCACTTGATCGCAGACAGATTCTGAATTTTCAGAGCTGACTATTTCTTATCTAGTCATTGGTGCCTGAGCAAATTCGCTGGGGCGAATTTGGTCCGGCACACTGGTCTTAATTTGAGGTGCCTGAGCAAATTCGCTGGGCGAATTGGGTCCGACACACTGGTCTTAATTTGAGGTGCCCGAGCAAATTCGCTGGGGCGAATTTGGTCCGGCACACTGGTCATTATTTGGCCCTTGAAGCGACGATGGCTTCAGCCACGTTGCGCGGGGCTTCCGCGTAGTGTTTGAATTCCATCGTGTAGGTGGCACGACCTTGCGACATGGAGCGCAGGGTGGTCGAGTAACCGAACATTTCAGACAACGGCACTTCGGCCTTGATGGCTTTGCCGCCACCGATCATGTCGTCCATGCCCTGAACCATGCCGCGGCGTGAGGACAAGTCGCCCATCACGTTGCCGGCGTAGTCTTCGGGTGTCTCGACTTCCACGGCCATCATGGGCTCCAGGATGACGGGCTGGGCTTTGCGGCAACCTTCTTTGAAACCAAAGATGGCGGCCATCTTGAAGGCCATTTCGTTGGAGTCCACATCGTGGTACGAACCGAAGTGCAGTGTGACTTTGACGTCCACCACAGGGTAGCCCGCCAACACGCCTTGGCCCAAAGCTTCGATCACGCCTTTTTCGACCGCCGGGATGTATTCGCGAGGCACCACGCCGCCCTTGATGGCGTCGACGAACTCAAAACCTTTGCCTGGCGCTTGTGGCTCAACCTTGAGCACCACGTGACCGTATTGGCCTTTACCACCAGATTGACGCACGAACTTGCCTTCGGCTTCTTCGACGGTCTTGCGGATGGTCTCGCGGTAAGCCACTTGAGGCTTGCCCACGTTGGCTTCCACACCAAATTCACGCTTCATGCGGTCAACGATGATTTCCAGGTGCAGTTCGCCCTGACCACCAATGATGGTCTGACCCGATTCTTCGTCAGTTTGCACGCGGAAGGATGGATCCTCAGCAGCCAGACGCGACAAGGCAATGCCCATTTTTTCCTGGTCAGCTTTTGTCTTTGGCTCAACGGCTTGACGAATCACGGAGTCCGGGAACACCATGCGCTCGAGCGTGATGATGGCGTTTGGATCGCACAATGTCTCACCTGTGGTCACGTCTTTCAAGCCCACGCAAGCAGCGATGTCGCCCGCACGAATTTCATCGACTTCTTCTCGGTTGTTGGCGTGCATCTGAACGATACGGCCAATGCGCTCTTTCTTGCCGCGCACCGAGTTGAACACGGTGTCGCCTTTTTTCAGCACGCCGGAATACACGCGCACGAAGGTCAATTGGCCCACGAACGGATCGGTCATCAACTTGAACGCCAGCGCAGAGAATTTTTCTCCGTCATCGGCTTTGCGGATGATTTCTTTTTCGTCTTCGTCAAAGCCTTTGATGGCTTTCACATCCAAAGGTGAAGGCATCAGTTCAATCACCGCATCCAGCATGCGCTGAACGCCTTTGTTCTTGAAAGCCGTACCGCACAACATGGGCTGGATTTCGCTGTTGATGGTGCGAATGCGCAGGCCTTGCGTGATTTCCTCTTCGGTCAAGTCACCTTCTTCGAGGTACTTGTTCATGAGTTCTTCAGAGGCTTCGGCCGCGGCTTCCACCATCTTCTCGCGCCACTCTTTGGCCACCTCGAGCAGGTCGGCCGGGATTTCTTCAAAAGTGAACTGCATGCCTTGGGAAGCTTCGTCCCAGATGATGGCCTTCATCTTGCGCAGATCGACCACACCGGTGAAATGCTCTTCGGCACCGATTGGGATTACGATCGGCACAGGGTTGGCCTTCAGGCGCAGTTTCATCTGCTCGACGACTTTGAAGAAGTTGGCACCGGTGCGGTCCATCTTGTTCACAAAGGCCAGACGTGGCACTTTGTATTTGTTGGCCTGACGCCACACGGTTTCAGACTGGGGCTGCACGCCACCCACAGCACAGTAAACCATGCAAGCGCCGTCCAAGACACGCATGGAGCGCTCGACTTCAATCGTGAAGTCGACGTGGCCGGGGGTGTCAATGATGTTGATGCGGTGGTCTTCGAAAGAGCCATCCATGCCCTTCCAGAAACAGGTGGTGGCAGCCGAGGTGATCGTGATGCCACGCTCTTGCTCTTGCTCCATCCAGTCCATGGTGGCAGCGCCGTCGTGCACTTCACCAATCTTGTGGTTCACGCCGGTGTAAAACAGGATACGTTCGGTCGTTGTGGTCTTGCCAGCGTCGATGTGCGCCGAAATACCAATGTTGCGGTAACGCTCGATGGGGGTGATGCGAGCCATAAATTTCTCCGATGATGATGTACTAAAGCCCGCCACCCCTTGTAGGGCAAGCGGGCTGGCTTCTGACGATGTCGGACTTCGTTATGAAGCCCAAGTGGATCAGAAGCGGAAGTGCGAGAACGCCTTGTTGGCTTCAGCCATGCGGTGCACTTCATCGCGCTTTTTCATGGCGCCGCCACGACCTTCGTTGGCTTCGAGCAACTCGTTGGCCAAACGCAGGGCCATGGACTTCTCACCGCGCTTGCGAGCGGCTTCCTTGATCCAGCGCATCGACAGGGCCAAACGGCGAACAGGGCGCACTTCAACAGGCACCTGGTAGTTCGCACCCCCCACGCGGCGGGATTTCACTTCCACCATGGGCTTGACGTTGTTGATGGCGATGGAGAAGAGTTCCACAGGGTCTTTGCCTGTTTTCTTTTCCATATTTTCGAGCGCGCCATAAATGATGCGCTCAGCGACAGCTTTTTTGCCGCCTTCCATGATCACGTTCATGAACTTGGACAACTCGATGTTGCCGAACTTGGGATCCGGCAGGATTTCACGTTTAGGGACTTCGCGACGACGTGGCATATTTCACCTCTTAATTGCTTCAGTTGGTATCTTTTCAGACACCGCGAATGCCATTCAAAGCATTCACTTACTCGACCCACCTGGACAATTCCGGGTTTCGGGTCACTTCGCTGAATCACTGCGCCACGCAGGAAACAGCACCGAAAAATTCAAACCGACAAAAGCTTATTTGGCCTTTGGCTTCTTGGCACCGTACTTGGAGCGAGACTGCTTGCGGTCTTTCACGCCTTGCAAGTCGAGCGAACCGCGAACGATGTGGTAACGCACACCTGGCAAGTCTTTGACACGACCACCGCGCACCAGAACCACAGAGTGTTCTTGCAGGTTGTGGCCTTCGCCGCCGATGTAGGAGATGACCTCAAAACCGTTGGTCAAGCGCACTTTGGCAACTTTACGCAAGGCGGAGTTGGGTTTTTTAGGCGTTGTGGTGTACACACGGGTGCAGACACCACGACGCTGTGGAGAGTTTTGCATCGCGGGGCTTTTTGACTTGGTCGTTTCGACCTCGCGCCCCTGACGCACCAATTGATTGATGGTTGGCATTGTTTAAAACGTCCCTAAACGTTTGGAAATTGACAAAAGAAACTTCTCCGCCCCAAAAGCGGAAAAGCCCGCCAGTATAACCGCCTAGCGGGTTGGTGGCAACTTATCCGGAAATCAATACCGGTTTGCTGCTGATTTTCACTTGATCCACAGGCGCAACGCATCCCAGGCGCGGCCCATCACGCCGGCTTGTTCCACGGACTCTAGGACAACCAGGGGCACGTCAAACAAGGGCTGGTCCCCGCGCATCACTTGCAAGGTGCCCACGGCTTGCCCTTTGCTAAAAGGTGCCACCAAGGGGTCCGGACGGGCCACCCGGGTTTTGATCTGGGCGGCGGTGCCAGCAGGCACGGAAACAATCAAAGGCTGAAAAGATCCCAGCTTCAAAACAGGGGTTTTGCCCTTCCACAAGGCGGGGCTCACCACCGGTTGCCCAGCTTCAAAGAGTTTGACCGCATCAAAGGCGGTGTAGCCCCAATTGAGCAGTTTCTGGCCTTCGTTGGCACGGGCGTTTTCACTGTCAGCACCCAGCACGACCGTCAAGAGACGTCTTGACCCGATGTTGGCAAATTCACGCTTGGCGGTGGCCACCAAGCAGTACCCGGCAGCGTTGGTGTGCCCGGTTTTCAGGCCATCCACGGAAGGATCGCGAAACAGCAAGAGATTGCGGTTGCTGTCATTGGCCGCAGGTGTGCCCTCGTAACGGTATTTCTTGATCGCGTAGTAGGGGACATAGTCGGGAAAGTCGCGCATCAAACGGGTGGCCAAAATACCCAGATCGCGCGCCGTGGTGATGTGCCCCGCTTCGGTCAGCCCCTCCGGGTTGCGATAACTGGAGTTCTTCATGCCCAGCACTTTGGCCTGGTCGTTCATCAGTTGTACAAAGCGCTCGACACTGCCGCCCACGCCCTCGGCCAGCGCCACCGTGGCGTCGTTGCCCGACTGCACAATCATGCCCTTGATCAGGTCCTCCACGGGCACCCTCATTTTGGGGTCAATGAACATGCGTGAACCCGGCATCTTCCAGGCCCGCTCGGAGACGGGCAAGGTTTGTTTGAGGTCGATCTTGCGGGACTTGAGGGCATCAAACACCAAATAAGCTGTCATCAACTTGGTCAGCGAAGCGGGCTCCACGGCCATGTCCAGGTCTTTCGCCGCCAGCACCTGGTTGGCTGTGACATCGATCAGCAAATAAGCCTTGGCCGCCACTTCAGGCGGTTGCGGCATTTGTGCCTGGGCACTGAAACAGAGGGCCGCCAACAAGGTGGCGACCAGGTTTTTCACAAATGGGGTCATGGGTAGAGGTCTTTTTGTCGTTGGCAGCCCCAAGTCAGGGGGGCGCCGTCCATCAAGTTCAGGCACGCAGGTGGCGGACCACCAAGGCTCTAAGAAGGGGCAATTGTCCGTGAAAGAAATGCTCGACCCCAGGGATCACCGTGACGGGTAAAAATTGGGGCCGGGCCCAATCCAGCACGCTGGCCAACGGCACGGTGTCGTCTTGTTCACCATGCAAAACCAAAGTTTGTGCATGCAACTCGGGCGGGACCGGCGCCACCTCAAAACGCGAAGCTGCGGTGCCCACCAGCACCAGTTTGTCAACGAGGCGCTCGGGCGCTAAGGTCTGAGCCGCCTGGCTGGTGACAAACGCCCCAAAAGAAAACCCGGCCAGGGCCAAGGGCCCCTCTGGGGCCACCTGCCGGATCACGGCCAGCATGTCTGCCGCCTCACCACGGCCTTCGTCGTAAGTGCCCGCGCTGGCGCCCACGCCCCGAAAGTTGAAGCGCACGGCCTGCCAGCCGCACTGCACAAACGCCCTGGCCAAGGTTTGCACCACCTTGTTTTGCATGGTTCCACCGAACAAGGGGTGGGGATGCGCGATGACCGCCGTACCTTGAAAAGCGCCGTTTTCAGGGGTGTCGCACAGGGCCTCAATGGCGCCGTCTGCCCCTTGCAAGCGCATGGCTTGGGTGGCTGAATTCATCAGCGCCCCAGGTGCTCTGGGGTGACCAGTCGTTCAACGACCTGGCCATTCTTCAAGTGCGACTCGACAATCTCGTCAATATCCGCCTGGTCCACGTAGCTGTACCAAACACCCTCGGGGTAGACGACAGCCACGGGACCGCCGGCACAACGGTCCAGGCAACCCGACTTGTTGACGCGTACCTGGCCAGGCCCCGACAGACCCAAGTCCTTGACGCGTTTTTTGCAATGGTCAAAAGCGTCTTGGGCGCCTTGCTGGGCACAGCAGGCCTCGTTGTTTTTGCGCTCGTTCAGGCAAAAAAAGATGTGCCGCTTGAAGTAAGGGCTGGAGTTTTCGTTGGTCATGGTCGAATTTTAGGCTGGGACCTGATCACACATCCGCCGCATGGCCAGGCGATGACAAGCGGCTCACCAAATAAGCGAGCAAGGCGTAAGGCCACAACCACCCCAGCCACTGGATGAGGCCATGAAAACGGATGAATCTGCCCTGCTCCCAGGTTTGCAAGGTCAAGGCAAAGTAAGCATCGGCCGATGCGTTGTTGAGCAAGCTGAGTTGCCACACCAAAGCGGCCAGGGCCAGCACCCAGCAGACCCGCGCCGTGCAAAACGACATCGCCGCCATGCCCAAGATCGCCACCACCAAGCCCGCCAGCACCTCGCTACTGACCCAATCCCAGGCGTGGACCGGGCCATAGGTGAGCGCAGCCGACAAAGCGCTGACCGTGAACCCCATCAACACCAACAGCGCCGCCACAACGATGCGCTGGCCCCACAGACGCAAGGCCCCGAAAGCCAGCAAGCAGGGCATCAACAAGCCGATGGCCACACACAGGATTTCGCTCACGGGCAGCAAGGGCTGCAACTCGACCTCGCGCAAAGGCAACCATTCCAGCAAGGGGGAATCTGCCAGCACATGGGCCAACCCGGCCTCCAGCCGCTCCAACACCTGCCCAAGACCAAAGGTCACAGGCACCGGGAACAGCAGCGCAAAAGGCCATACGGCGAGCAAAGCCAGTGCGCCACTGGCATCGGACACAAACCAGCGGTCACGGAAACGGCTCCAGCGGTCCAGCAGACCCACCCGCTCCAAAGCGCGAGCGCTGACAGCCCCAGTGAAAGCCCCAAAAATATTGAGCGCTGCATCCACATTGGAGGGCACGCGCACGGGCAAAAACATTTGCATCGACTCCATCGACATGGACAGCACCGCCGCCGCCAAGGTGGTCAAGGCAATCGCGGGCCATCGCCGCCGGGTGCGGTGCAGCGCCAAAGTCAGCAAAAACCCGAAGGGTGCGTACCCCACCACGTTGGACCAAACGTCAAAGCCCGTCCAATAGCGTGGCAAGGGGGCTGTCAGAAAAGCCCAGGGTGCAATGCCTTGAATGCGCCAGTTGTCAAAGGGGTACAAGCTGGCGTAGACGATCAGGAGGGCGTAAATCCACACCAAAGGCCATGCGGCCGTTTTGCGCAAGTGGATTGTGCGCATGTCAGCCCCTTAAAACGGCTTGACCACCACCAAGATGACGGTCACCAGCATCATCAGCACCGGCGCTTCGTTGAACCAGCGAAACCAGACGTGGCTGCGCTGCATCTGGCCCTTTTCAAACTTGCGCAACAACACCCCGCAGCTGTGGTGATACCCCAGCAAGGCCAGCACGATCAGCAATTTGGCGTGCATCCAGCCTTGGCCTTGGCCAATGCCGACGTGAAGCCAAAGCCACAGGCCCAGCAACAAGGCGGGAATGGCCAGGATGGTCATGAACCGGTAGAGCTTGCGCGACATCAGCAGCAAGCGCTCCCGCTCTGCCACCGAACCCGGCGCCACCATGGCCAGATTGACAAAAATACGCGGCAAATAAAACAGCCCAGCAAACCAGCTGGCAATGAAAACAATGTGAAGGGCTTTGATCCAGAGCATGACTCAAGTGTAGTCAGAGATCGCTGGGCAAGCACCCACCGCTTGCCCAGGCAAAAAAAACCCCCAGCCATAGGCTGAGGGTGGTAAGCCCTTCCGCGTCAACGCTTCAAGGCCCCGCTCAGGGAGGAAAAGCGGGAGGCAGCAAGCTGCCCACGGTCAATTTATCAAATAACAAAACCATTAACAAGTTCAATTTCATCTTTTATGTGGTTTTTGTTGGTTATCGGCAGCGCGCCACACCAAGACACTTTGCGGACAGTCTTTTTGGGGGCTGGGGCCAGACTTCAGGCACAATTTTCCGCATGAACCCTGTTGCCCCCTTCCCCTCAAGCCGCCCACGGCGCCTGCGCCGTGACGAATTCACACGCAATCTGGTGCGCGAAAACCAGGTCACGCCGCACGACCTGATTTACCCCGTGTTCGTGCTGGACGGCCAAAACCAGCGCCAGCAAGTGGGCTCCATGCCGGGTGTCGAGCGTTTGTCGCTGGACCTGCTGCTGCCTGTGGCCGAAGACTGCGTGAAGCTCGGCATCCCCGTCATGGCGCTGTTTCCGGTGATCGACCCGTCACTCAAAGACCCCACGGGCAAGGAAGCCATGAACCCCGAGGGCCTGGTGCCTCGGGTGGTGCGCGCGCTGAAAACCCGCTTTCCAGAGCTGGGGGTGATGACCGATGTGGCCCTGGACCCCTTCACCAGCCACGGCCAGGACGGTTTGCTTGATGAGACGGGTTACATCCTGAATGACGAAACCACTGCCGTGCTGGTGCAGCAAGCCTTGACCCAAGCCGAAGCCGGTGTGGACATGGTGGCACCCAGTGACATGATGGATGGGCGCATCGGTGCCATCCGTCAGGCGCTCGAAGCGCGTGGCCTGATCCACACCCGCATCATGGCTTACAGCGCCAAGTACGCCAGCGCCTTTTACGGCCCCTTCCGTGACGCTGTGGGCTCGGCGGGCAATCTGGGCAAGAGCAACAAAAAGGTCTACCAGATGGACCCCGGCAACAGCGACGAAGCCCTGCGCGAAGTCGCCATGGACCTGGCGGAAGGCGCCGACATGGTCATGGTCAAACCCGGCATGCCTTATCTGGACATCGTGCGGCGTGTCAAAGACGAGTTCAAGGTGCCCACCTTTGCCTACCAGGTGTCGGGCGAGTACGCCATGCTCAAGGCGGCCGCACAAAATGGCTGGCTCGACCACGACTTGGTCATGATGGAAAGCCTGCTGGCCTTCAAGCGCGCCGGGGCAGACGGTGTGCTGACCTACTTTGCCCGCGACGCCGCACGCTTGATTCGCCAAAGCTGAGCCCTGGATGCGGGTCTTCACGGTCAAGGGCAACCAGGTTCAGGCCAGTTTAGCGCTGCCGCAGGCGTTGCCAGAAAACGGTTACGTGTGGATGGCCTGTTCGCGCGAACACTTTCAGGCAGAACTGGCGTTGGTGCAAAAAACCCTGGAGCAGCTCACGGGCCAGCCCTTGGTGGACCTGCACGTTTCAGACCTGCTGAACGCCCACTTGCCCTCCCGCTTCGACTACAGCTCACACTACGACCTGATGGTGTTCAGGCGACTGGCCCAGCGCAGCGACAGCGCCCCAGCCAAGGCCTCCGGCGCCTTGAGGCTTCAGGGCAAACGCCCCGGCCCGCCCGTGCTGCACCGCATGGACACCAGCCCGGTGGGGTTCGCGGTGTTTGATCGGGTTCTCCTGAGCGTCCACCCCGCCGACTGTGCCGTTCGCGAAGCGTACGCAAGTCGGTTGCTGGCCAGCACGCTGCCTGCTGCACAAGCCACCGAAGGAGCCGACCTGCGTTCGGCCGGCGCACGGGGTGTGCCCGCCAGCCCAGCCGACATGATGCTGCGCATCATCAGCCAGATGGTGGACAGCTACCTCGATTTGCGCCGTGAATTGAGCCGCCAACTCGACCATTGGCAAGCCGAGTTGCTCAACCCGCGCACCCGGTTCAACCGCTGGGATGCCTTGCTGCAAGCCCGTTTGGCACTGCACCAGCTGGAAGCCTTGTGCGATGACCAACGCACCGCCGTACAGACCTGGACCGAGTCACTGGACAACTGGGGCATTGGCAAAGACAGCGCTGCATTGCGAGAGCATGAGCTGCTCAAAATCCGCAGCCGCGATGTGCTGGAGCACATCGAGCGGGTGGTGCAACACGTGCGCCGACTGGAGCACAACACCGAAACGGCCGTGCAAATGCACTTCAACGTGCAGAGCAATCGCACCAACGACATCATGCGCACCCTGACGGCGTTGACCGCCATTTTCTTGCCCCTGAACCTGATTGCGGCCATATTCGGCATGAACTTCGAATTCATGCCCTGGCTGCATCAAGTCAGCGGTTTTTGGTGGACGCTGGGGGGCATGTGCCTGGTCGCCACATCGATGGGGCTGGTGTTCTGGCGCAAACGCTACTTGGCGCGCACGGGGGATTGATCAGCCCAGCTGTTGCTTGAAAAACGCCAAGCTGCGTTCTCGAGCCAGTTGCGCCGACGGCGCGTGCCAAGAACCCCGCTGGTCGCAGTTGAAACCATGGTGTGCCGCGTAGGTGTACACCTGCACTTCAGGGTGCGCCTTTTGAAAGGCGTGCACCGTGTCCATAGGAATCCATGTGTCTTCCTCCGCGAAATGCGCCAACACAGGCACTGCGGGCTGGCAAGCCGTTTCAGCCGGGCTGGTCACACCGCCGCCGTAGTACGGCACCGCTGCACTCAGGCCCTTCAAAGTGCAGGCGGCGCGCCAGGTCAGCAAGCCGCCCCAGCAGTAACCCACCACCCCCACCTTGCCCCCTGACGCCTTGGCCGCGTGGTCGATCGCAGCCTGAATGTCTTGCATCACTCCCGGCGCAGGCAACGCCTCGGCCGCCGTTTTGTAGCCAAAGCCTTCACCCATGTCGGCCTCGGCATATCCCAACTCAACCGCCGGCTTGACGCGGTGAAACATGGCGGGCGCCACGGCCAGGTAACCCTCGGCGGCATAGCCGTCGGCCACAGCACGGATGTGGCTGTTCACGCCAAAAATCTCTTGGATCACCACCACAGCGCCCTTGGGGGTGCCTGCAGGGCGCGCTTCGTAGGCCGGCACCAAGCTGCCATCGGCCGCTTTCAGTTCAATCGTGGTTCCCATTTTTTTCTCCGAAAAGTTCCATACAAATCAGCGCGCCAGCGCACGCTCAACAAAGTCGAGTCGGTCCTGGCCCCAAAAAACTTCGCCATCGAGCACGTAGCTCGGTGCGCCGAATACCCCTGCGTCAATCGCGGCCTGGGTGCAGGCCTCGTAACGCTCCTGCACTGCCTGGCTGTGCGATTGCGCCAGCAGGCTGGCCGGCAGGTTCTGCTCTTGGAGCAAGTCGGCCAAAACCTTGTCATCGGCCATGTTGCGTTCTTGTGCCCAGCAGGCCGTCAAAATGGCGCCTGCTATGGCCATCGCACCCGCACTGCCCAATGCCAGATCGGCCGCAATGATCAGGCGTGCTGCATCATCACCGCCCACCGGAAAGTATTGGGGCTTTAGATTCAAAGGCACGTTCAGGTGCTGGCTGAAACGCTGCAGCTCGACCAGGCGGTAAGCCTGTCGTTGTGGTGCCCGCTGACCCAAGGGCAAGCCCCCCGAGATCGGGAACACCTTGCCGCCCAAGTCGATCGGCATCACGCGCACTGCGGCCCCGGTGCGCTGCACGATATCGGCCAGTCTCTGGTGGCCCAGATAAGCCCAGGGGCTTTGCGGGGCGAAGTAATAGTCCACTGTGCGACCCATGGCGTCTCCTTGTGTGTTGTGTAATCTTGCTATCAAACAGCGGCTAACGCCGCATGCTCTATTTTTGCAGGAGACACACGATGAACAAGGTCTTGTTGGTGACCGGTGGCAGCCGGGGGATTGGTGCAGCCACCGCTCTTTTGGCCGCCCAAAAGGGCTGGTCTGTGGCGGTCAACTACACCGCCAACTCTCTGGCGGCCGACGAGGTCGTGCGCCAGATCCGCGCATCAGGCGGACAGGCCATGTCGGTTCAGGCCGATGTGGCCGACGAGGCCCAGGTGCTGCGCATGTTTGAGCACATCGACGCCAAACTGGGGCGACTCTCGGGCCTGGTCAACAACGCGGGCGTGGTCGACGTCGCGGCCCGTGTGGATGAAATGAGCGTGGCCCGCTGGAAACGCATGTTCGACATCAATGTGATCGGCAGCCTAATCTGCGCCCGCGAAGCCGTGCGCCGCATGAGCACTCGCCACGGCGGCGAAGGCGGTAGCATCGTCAACGTGTCGAGTGCCGCCGCCAGGCTGGGAGCGCCGGGCCAATACGTGGACTATGCCGCCGCCAAGGGCGCGATCGACGCCTTCACCATTGGCCTGGCCAAAGAAGTGGCGGCCGAAGGCGTCCGGGTCAACGCCGTTCGCCCGGGCTTGATTGAAACCGAAATCCATGCCTCAGGCGGCTTGCCCAACCGCGTGAAAGACCTGCAACACCTGGTGCCGGCGCAACGCGGCGGCACCGCCGAAGAAGTGGCCGAGGGCATTGTCTGGTTGCTGTCGGACGGTGCCAGTTACACCACCATGAGTTTTCTGGACATCTCGGGAGGTCGTTGATGGCACACACCCCAACCCCCATCAAGTACTACTGGGAAGACATGGCGGCAGGCCAAGTGCACGATCTGGGCACCATCACACCCACGCGCGAAGAGACCATCGCCTTTGCCAGCCAGTTTGACCCACAGCCTTTTCACCTGGATGACGAAGCGGCCAAAGCCTCGGTGTTTGGCGCCCTCTCGGCCAGTGGCTGGCACACCTGTGCCATGGCCATGCGGCTGATGGTGACCAACCATCTGCACGAAACCTCCAGCCTGGGATCGCCAGGTCTGGAAAACATCCGCTGGCAAAAACCCGTCTACCCGGGCGACACCCTGCGCCTGCAATCGACCGTTCTGGAAACCAAACCCATGGGCAAGCGGCCCGATGTGGGCATGACGCGCACCCTCTGGGAAATGTTCAACCAGCACGGCGACAAAGTGCTGCACATGGAAGGCTGGGGCATGTTCAGACGGCGAACTCCCGCAGCACCCCTTTGAGGAGACGCGGCACAATGCGCTGATGGACTTCAAACCACTCATCACCCTGCTGGCCATCGTCAACCCCCTGGCCATCGTGCCGTTTTTCATCCATTACACCCAGGGGTTCACGCCAGCGCAACGCAAGCGGACCATCTGGGTATCGTCTTTCAGTGCCTTTGTGGTGATTGCGGCCAGCGCCTTGCTGGGCCTGCAAATTCTGGAGTTCTTCGGCATTTCGCTGGCCAGTTTTCAGGTCGGTGGCGGCATGTTGCTGCTGACTGCCGCCTTGTCGATGCTGAACGCCCAACCCGCCGAAGCCCGCGCCAATGCCGACGAGGTGCACGACGCAGAAGCCAAGGCCGCCATCGGCGCCAGCATCGCTGTGGTGCCATTGACCATCCCCCTTTTGACGGGTCCGGCCACCATGTCCACCGTGGTGATTTATGCCGAAAAAGCCAAGAACTTCGCCCAACTGGGCACCTTGGTCGGCTACGGCGTGGTCATCGCCTTGGCCACCGCCTTGTGCTTTTCTCTGGCGACGCCCATCGCCCGCATTTTGGGCAAAACCGGTATCAATGTCATGACCCGGCTGATGGGTTTGATCCTGGCGGCGCTGGCGGTCGAAGTGATGGCGGATGGGCTGCACAAGCTGTTTCCAGTGCTGGCGCGGGGGATCTAAGTGCGCTCAAGGACCCATCGAATCATGCACAAAGAAGCTTTGATGCTGATTTCAAACCCTAAACCCAGCTGCCAGCCCCTTCTTTAAATGCCCCACCAGCGCCGTCACCGCACGCGGCACATGCGGCGCATAGGGGCGGATGGCGTAGATGGTTTCGGCAAATGCCCCCACGGGTTTCCAGCCCGGCAACACGCGCACCAGTTTGCCCTGGCGCAAAGCCGCTTGGGCGCTGAAGTCGGGCATGAGGGCGATGCCGGCGCCTGTGAGGGCGGCTTCGCGCAAGGCTTCGCTGTTGTTGGCGGCAAAGTTGCCCGTCACAGGCACGGTGATGCGCTCGCCACCGTCTGAAGGCTGGCGCGGCTCGAACGCCCAGGCCGGGGTGTCGTTCGAGCGGGGGTAATGCAGGCAGTTGTGTGCCTGCAGATCGAGCGGCGCTTGCGGCTCGCCCTGCTTGCGCAAGTAGGCCCGCGTGGCCACCAGCACCGACTCGGTATCGCACAGCGCCCAGGCCACATGGGTGTCGGGCGGGCGGGCCGTGTGGCGGATGGCCAGGTCGTAGCCTTCGGTGGCCAGCGCACTCAGGCGGTCGGACATGTCCAGCTCGATGCGCACCTCCGGAAAGTCTTTCAAAAAATCAGCCAGCAAAGGCACCAGTTGCTGCCTGGCCAGTGCCACGGGTGCGGTCACCCGGATCAAGCCACCGGGTTGCTCAGCCAGATCGCGCACCTGGGCAAAGCTTTGCGCAATCTGCTCGAACGAAGCCCGGGTGTCATCCACCAGCCTTTGCCCAGCTTCGGTCAGGCGCAGGCTGCGGGTGGTGCGTTGCACCAGAGTGACTTTGGCAGCCCGCTCCAGCTCGGCGATGCGCTGGCTCATGGCAGCCTTGCTCACGCCCAGGCGGGCAGCGGCGGCCGTGTAGCTGCCTTGCTGGGCCAGTACGCTCAGCCAGTGCAGGTGGGTCCAGAGGGTGTTGATTTTTTGCTCTTCCATCTGGACATTGTTCACTATTTTGAACAATCAGTTCAGGCTTTGACCCTTGCGGTGGCTGGCGGGGGTGCCTACACTGCAATACGCAATGCAGGCGCCCCACCCTGTGGGCAACTGCAAAAGACAAATCCACGAGTCACTGGCGCAAGCCACAAGGAGTCCCCCATGAGCATCACGAACATCGGCCATTACATCAACGGTCAGGTCGCCCAAGGCGCGTCGGGCCGCAGCCAGCCTGTGACCAATCCCGCCACCGGCGCCGTGACCGGCAGCGTGGCCCTGGCCAACAGTGCCGAAGTGGCCAAGGCCGTGGCCGCGGCGCAAGCCGCCTTCCCGGCCTGGGCCGACACGCCGCCGCTGCGCCGCGCCCGCGTGATGTTCAAGTTTCTGGAGTTGCTTAACCTGCACAAGGACGAGCTGGCCCACATGATCACCGCCGAGCACGGCAAAGTGTTCACCGACGCGCAGGGCGAAGTCTCGCGCGGCATCGACATCGTGGAATTTGCCACCGGCATCCCGCAGCTGCTCAAGGGCGACTTCACCGATCAGGTCTCCACCGGCATCGACAACTGGACGCTGCGCCAGCCGCTGGGTGTGGTGGCGGGCATCACGCCTTTCAACTTCCCGGTGATGGTGCCCATGTGGATGTTCCCGGTCGCCATTGCGGCGGGCAACACCTTCATCTTGAAACCCAGCCCAACCGACCCGACTCCCGCCCTGTTCATGGCTGCGTTGCTGAAAAAAGCCGGCTTGCCCGATGGCGTGTTCAACGTGGTGCAAGGCGACAAGGAAGCCGTGGACGCGCTGTTGGTCCACCCCGATGTGAAAGCCATCAGCTTTGTCGGCTCCACACCGATTGCCAACTACATCTACGAAACCGGTGCGCACCACGGCAAGCGCGTACAGGCCCTGGGCGGCGCGAAAAACCACTTGGTCGTCATGCCCGATGCCGACATCGAGCAGACCGTGGACGCGCTGATTGGCGCAGGCTACGGCTCGGCGGGCGAGCGCTGCATGGCGATTTCGGTGGCCGTTCTGGTGGGCGATGTGGCTGACAAGATCTTGCCCAAGCTCATTGAGCGCACCCAGGCGCTGCAAGTCCTCAATGGCGAAAACCTGGCGGCTGAAATGGGCCCCATCGTGACCGACGCGGCGCGTCAGCGCATCAAGGGCTATATCGATGTGGGTGTGGCCGAAGGCGCCAAGTTGCTGGTCGATGGCCGCGAGTTTGATGGCGCCAAAGCCGGTGCCGGTTGCGAGCAGGGTTTTTGGATGGGCGGCACGCTGTTTGACCACGTGACCACCGACATGAAGATCTACAAGGAAGAGATTTTTGGCCCCGTGCTGTCTTGCGTGCGTGTGCCCGACTTTGGCACCGCGGTGCAGATCATCAACGACCACGAGTTCGGCAACGGCGTGAGCTGCTTCACCCGCGACGGCAACGTGGCGCGCGAGTTTTCTCGCCGCATTCAGGTGGGCATGGTCGGCATCAACGTGCCGATCCCGGTGCCCATGGCCTGGCACGGCTTTGGCGGCTGGAAACGTTCGCTGTTTGGCGACATGCACGCCTATGGCGAAGAGGGCGTGCGTTTTTACACGAAACAAAAATCCATCATGCAGCGTTGGCCCGAGAGCATTGGCAAAGGTGCCGAGTTTGTGATGCCGACGGCCAAGTAAGCACGGCATCAATCAGCTTGCTGTTATTCCCGCGAGGGCGACTGGCCGGGGCCGCTGGGCCTCATCAGTCGCTTCGCGCCAGCAAATCGGCCCGACGGCCCCGGCCCGTCGCCCTCGCTGCACATGTTGGATTTAATCCGTCAGATCGGAGCACAGCCGCTGCGCCTGAGAAATGCGGGTTGGGACGGTGCCGTCACAATCCGAGGCTGGAGAGAACAACATGAACGACAACACCTTCGACTACATCATCATCGGCGGCGGCACGGCGGGGTGCCTGCTGGCCAACCGCTTGAGCGCCGACGCCAGCAAACGCGTGTTGCTGATCGAGGCCGGCAAAAAGGACGATTACCACTGGATTCATATTCCCGTGGGCTACCTGTATTGCATCGGCAACCCGCGCACCGACTGGATGTACGAGACCGAACCCGCCCTGGGTTTGAATGGCCGCAGCCTGCGCTACCCACGTGGCAAGGTGCTGGGCGGGTGCAGCAGCATCAACGGCATGATCTACATGCGCGGCCAATCGCGTGATTACGACCAATGGGCGCAGTGGACGGGTGACGATGCGTGGCGCTGGGACCAAACGCTGCCCTACTTCAAGTTGCACGAAGACCACTACAACGGCGCCAACGAATTTCATGGGGCCAAAGGGGCCAAGTCCGAGTTACTGGCGCCCACCAACCTGCCCAAAGGCGGCTACCTGCACACCTTGCGCGGGCGCAACACCGGCGGTGAATGGCGCATCGAAAAGCAGCGGCTGCGCTGGGATGTACTGGACGCTTTTTCACAAGCGGCTCAGCAGGCCGGCATTCCGGCCACCGACGATTTCAACCGGGGCGACAACGAAGGCGTGGCCTATTTTGATGTGAACCAGCGCAAGGGCTGGCGCTGGAACACGGCCAAGGCTTTTTTGCGCCCCACCTGCTATTCACGCCCCAATTTTGAGCTTTGGAACAAAGCCCAGGTGAGCCAGTTGACACTGGAAACCCAAGCCAATGGCGAGCAACGCTGCACTGGCGCGCGGGTCTGGACGGGCGAGGAGATGGTCGAGGTCAAAGCCACACAAGAGGTGATCCTGAGTGCGGGCAGCATCGGCTCGGCGCAGATTTTGCAGCTTTCTGGCATCGGTCCAGCGGCTTTACTGAAGGACAAAGGCGTTGCCGTCGCACACGACTTGCCCGGTGTAGGCGCCAATTTGCAAGACCATTTGCAAATTCGCTCGGTCTACAAGGTCAAGGGGGCCAAAACCCTCAACACCCTGGCCAACAATTGGTGGGGCAAAGCCATGATCGGCATGGAGTACGCACTCAAGCGCACTGGCCCCATGAGCATGGCCCCCAGCCAATTGGGCGCGTTCACCAAGAGCGACCCATCGCAGGCCCACGCCAATCTGGAATACCACGTGCAACCGCTGAGCCTGGACGCCTTTGGCGAGCCGCTGCACAGCTTCCCGGCCATCACGGCCAGCGTGTGCAACTTGAACCCGACCAGCCGTGGCACGGTGCACATCACCAGCCCGGACTTCAACCAGCCCCCGGCCATTGCCCCCAACTACCTGGCCACCGACGAAGACCGCAAGGTGGCGGCCGACAGTCTGCGGGTGACACGCCGCATCATGGCGCAAGCGGCCATGGCACCGTTTACACCCGAGGAGTTCAAGCCCGGGGTGCAGTACCAAACTGACGCAGAACTCGCCAAACTGGCCGGTGACATTGCCAGCACCATCTTTCACCCGGTGGGCACCACCCGCATGGGGCGTGACGATGACCCGATGGCGGTGGTCAATTCACGCTTGCAGGTGCGGGGCGTGACGGGCCTGCGCGTGGTCGATGCGGGCGTGATGCCCACCATCACCAGCGGCAACACCAACAGTCCGACGCTGATGATTGCGGAAAAAGCCGCGCAATGGATCGCTGAAGACAGCGCGCGCCGGGTCACGGTTTGAATGCCGTCAAGGCTTGAGATCATGTGCAGCCCTGCCTGCAGATGCCGCCTCAGGGATTTCCCGATTGTCGGGAAATCCCTGAGCAAATTGGCCCTCCCGGTCACTTACATTGCTACCACTCGATGCAAAGCAGTACTTGCATCCCGAGGGCCGAGGAGACAACTGAAGCCTGAAAACTCGAACAGCAAGCAACATCCGAACGAGGTGTACTTTTCCAAGCGTCGCGCAAGCGGCGCTTTTTTTTGCCTGGCTGGCCAAGCCGCAGTGCCACAATCCCCCGCATGGAATTACTGATTGTTTCGCTGGCCTCGCTGCTGGCAGGGCTGGTGGACGCGATTGTGGGCGGCGGCGGCCTGATTTTGCTGCCCGTGCTGTTTGCCACTTTCCCGGGCGCCCCACCGGCCACCTTGTTCGGCACCAACAAAAGTGCCTCGATCTGGGGCACGGCCTTTGCCACCGTGCAATACAGCCGCAAGGTGGTCATGCCCTGGCGTTCTTTGCTGCCCGCAGCAGGGGCCGGCTTGCTGGGTTCCTTGGTGGGGGCCTGGGCGGTCACTCAGGTCGATCCTTCCTTGTTTCGCAAAGCCTTGCCCTTCATGCTGGCCTTGCTGCTGGTCTACACCTTGGCCAAAAAAGAAATGGGGCACAGCCATGCGCCACGTTTTGCGGGCAAGCAAGAGGCCTGGATCGCCGCGGGCATCGGGCTGGTGATCGGGTTTTACGACGGCTTTTTTGGTCCGGGCACCGGCAGTTTTCTGGTGTTTGCCTATGTGCGGCTGCTGGGCTATGACTTCTTGAATGCATCGGCCTCGGCCAAGCTCATCAATGTGGCCACCAATTTTTCTGCGCTGGTGCTGTTCGCCATACAAGGCCATGTGTGGTGGCATCTGGCGCTGGCCATGGCCGTGTCCAACATCGTGGGCAGCCTGATCGGCACCCGCCTGGCGCTCAAGCACGGCTCAGGCTTTGTGCGCCAGGTGTTCATCCTGGTGGTACTGGCGCTGATCTGCAAAACCGCTTACGACACCTGGCTGCGCTGAACAAGCCTTAACGCCATCGCCACTTGATTTGTCCGGCGTACTGCGCCAACGCCACACCCAACAAGGTGACACCTGCACCGGCGATTTTGATCAAGGTGTATTGCTCCCCCGACAAAGCCCAGGCAAACAAGCCGGCCATCGGCGGCATCAAATACATCAGGGGCGCCGTGCGGGCAACGCCGCGCACGGTATTGATCCAGCCCCAGGCCAGCCAGCCAGCAAAGGCCGACACCATGATCGACCAGAACAAGCCCACCCAAGCCCAAAAATCAAGCACCGACCACGGTGCCACCAGGCCGGCAGGCAGTGACATCAGCATCACCGGCATACCGCCCAGCAAAGTGGCATAACCCATGGTCAGCACAGGGCCATGCCGCTCCATCAAGGGCTTGACCGCCACGGTGTAATACGAAAAGAGGCCTGCTGCGACCAACAAAACCAAATCGCCGCCGCCGGCCTGCCAATTACCGCCCAACAACTTGTCGGACAAGAACATCAGGACCCCGCCAAAAGCCAGGGACACCCCGGCCATTTGCGGCAGGCTCAGTCGCTCGAGGCCCTGCAGCCGCAAGATCAGCAGGGTAAAAATCGGCCCGCAAGCCAGGATGACCGAACTCGAAAATGCCGTGGACCAGTGAATTCCGTAAGTCACTAGCCCCACATGCACGGAGTGGCCAATGAAGCCGACCCAGGCCATGTGCATCCAGTCCTTGCGGGGCAATGGCGGCAACCAACGCCCAAAACGCCAACGCATGAGAAAAAGCGCGCACACCGGCATGATCAGGTAGCGGGCCCAGAGAAATCCGCCCGGCGAAATCAGTCCGAACAAATACTTCTGCAAAGTGAAATTACCACCCCAGATCACAACCAGAACCAGGGCAACGGCCAAGGCGCGTTGGTCAAATCGGTGAAGCGGGGCGCGGTGGAGCATGGGAAGCCATTGTGGGCCCGTCTGGAAGATCAGCTTGTCACACGGGTAGCATGCTGGCGCAAAAATCTGTTTTGCACTTGTCGCCTGATCATTCTTCGACCACCACAGGCACACGTTGGGCCAGCGCGCACATCAACTCGTAACCCACCGTGCCTGCGGCCTGCGCCACCTCGTCGATGCTGAGCACGGCGGCGTTGGCCGCTCGCCCCCAAAGTGTGACGCTGCTGCCCACCCCAGCATTGGGCAGGCCTGTCAGGTCCACCGTCAGCATGTCCATGCTGACGCGCCCCACGGTGCGGCTCCTCAGGCCATCGACCAGCACGGGCGTCCCCGTTGGGCAGGTGCGCGGGTAGCCATCGGCATAACCGCAGGCCACCACGCCGATCCGAATGGGGGTGTCAGCCACAAAGCTTGAGCCATAGCCTACGCTGTCACCGGCTTGCAGAGGCTGCACGGCGATGATTTTGGCGTTCAGACTCATGGCGGGTTGCAACTGCCAGTGTTCAGCGCTGTGTTCGGGAAAGTCAGGCGAGCTGCCGTACACGGCGATGCCCGGGCGAATCCAGTCAGCCTTGACCGAGCCGTTCTGAGCGTGGCGCAAGGTGGCGGCGCTGTTGCTCAAGGAGCGTTCGCCAGGCAGGTCACGGCTGGCTTCTTCAAAGCGGGCCATTTGTTCGGCAATGCCTTTGACGCCATCGGCATCGCTGAAATGGGTCATGAGCGAAATTTCGTCCACCTGTGGCAAGGCGTTCAGGCGCGTCCAGGCCGATCGGTAACGCTGGGGCGCAAAGCCCAAGCGGTTCATGCCCGAATTCATCTTGAGAAACACCCGGTGGGGTTCGTGCGTCTTGTGCAAGGCCAGCATGTCGATCTGCTCATCGCAATGCACGGTGTGCCACAGGTGCAACCTCGAACACAGCTCAAGATCCCGGGCCTCAAAAGCACCTTCGAGCAACAAAATCGGTCCACGCCAGCCCAGTGCCCGAACCCGCTCTGCCTCGGCCAGATCGAGCAGAGCAAAACCATCGGCGCCACGCAAGCCCTCAAACACCCGCTCTATGCCGTGCCCGTAGGCATTGGCCTTGACCACCGCCCAGGCCTGCGCATCGGGCGCCGCCTGGCGGGCACGGGCCAGGTTGTGGCGCAGGGCTTGGGTGTGGATGGTGGCTTGTATCGGACGTGGCATGGGAAAGTGGGCCAAAAGGGCCGATGAAGTATGCCAGCTTCATCCGCGCCCAAAGCATTCAGTCCAGGCAGAACCCATGGCCCGCCCCACTTGTCAGCGGGCTTTCAGAAAATCGCCCGCTTCCAGCAACACCAGGTCGATGTAGCCGATCTTGTCGACACTCTGGCCAGTGGTGAATTTGCCGCTGACCCGCAAGTCCGCCGGGGCGTCCTGGGGTGCAGGGATCAGGCTCAAAGCGGGCAACACGGCGTGTCCGGCCAAGTTGGCAGAAAACGCGGTTTGCGCGGCAGCGGGCACCGCCCAGGCAGAGGCTGTGACCAGCAAAATCGTGGCGACAGCGGCGTTCAAGTGGCGAGGAAATGAGGCATTCATGACAGGGTCCTGCTTGGGTTTAAGTTGGGCTCATCTTAAAAACCAGCCATGAAACGCCCATGACGCGGCCATGACGAAAACAAGTCAGTCGGCCTGTGTCCAAACTGAAAAACAGACCCTGCTCACCCCTAGGACCACAGGGGGAAACCCGCCCAGACCCCACCCGGGAAGGGCCATGCAAATGCTTTACACTGATCCGCTGCTTGTCAACCCCGCGCATTCCGCCTGAACCGTTCAGGCGCTGGCTGAACCCTGTAATCCATGGAAGTTTTTCAATTTCTGATGCCCATCTTCACCGAATACGGCTACTTGGCTGTGTTCGTGATGCTCTTGGTTTGTGGTTTTGGCGTGCCTATTCCCGAAGACGTGACCCTTGTCACGGGTGGCGTAATCGCCGGGCTGGGTCACGCCGATGTGCACACCATGTTTGCCGTAGGCATGGCGGGCGTCTTGATTGGCGATGGCCTGATGTTCACCCTGGGTCGGCTCTACGGCCAGCGGATTTCCAAATTGCCCGGGTTCCGCAAAATCCTGACCCCCGAGCGCTTTGCCAGCGCACAAGACGCTTTTCACAAGTACGGCAAATGGGTCATGTTTGTGGCCCGTTTTTTACCCGGCCTGCGCACCCCGGTCTTCTTTTCGGCAGGCATGAGCCACCGCGTGAGCTTTGCCACTTGGTTCTTGATGGACGGCTTTGCCGCCTTGATCAGCGTGCCCATCTGGGTGTACTTGGGTTACTTTGGCGCGCAAAATTGGGACTGGATGTTTGCCGTGCTGCGCCAGTTTCAGCACGGCATTTTTGCCCTGCTGGGATTGGGCGTGGTCTGGCTGGGCTGGCGCTGGTGGCGCAAGCGCCAAAGCAGCAAAGCTTCTGACACACCAGGCGATCCGTCCTGACACCCTCTTTCATGGGCCCGTCATCCCCTAAAAGTCTGGCCGTGGCCGGGCTGCTGCTGAACGCTTTTGTCTGGGGCGTGTGCTGGTGGCCCTTCAAACAACTCGAAGCCCAAGGCCTGCACCCGTTGTGGGCCACGGCGCTGGTCTATGGCTTTGTATTTGTGTCCATCAGCTTGTGGCTTTGGCGCAGCGGGCAGTTGCTAAGCTGGCGCGGCCACCCCGGGCTGTGGCTGTTGCTGTTGGCCTCGGGCCTGACCAATGTAGGTTTCAACTGGGCCGTGACGGTGGGCGACGTGGTGCGGGTGGTGCTGCTGTTTTATTTGATGCCCGCTTGGTCGGTGCTGGTGGCTTGGTGGCTGCTGGGCGAAAAGCCCACGGGCATGGCCTTACTGCGCTTGCTGCTGGCGCTGGCCGGATTGTTCATCGTGCTCAAAACCCCAGAGACGCCTTGGCCCGTGCCCGAAAGCCTGGCCGATGTGTTGGCTCTCACGGGCGGCCTGACGTTCGCCATCACCAACGCATTGCTGCTCAAGCTCAAGGACACGCCCAGTTCATCGCGCACGCTGGCCATGTTTGGAGGCGGCGCCGTGATGGCCACATTGGCCGCCATGGCGGGCCTGGCGACCGGCGTTGTGGCCGTTGGCCAGGCGCCCACCTGGGCCTGGGTGCCGCTGGTGGCCTTGCTCGGCATCTCCTTTTTGTTTGGCAACCTGGCGCTGCAATACGGCGCCGCCCGTTTGGCGGCCCACACCACAGCCCTTGTCATGCTGTCCGAAGTGCTGTTTGCCAGTGTGTCCTCGGTCCTGCTGGGCGCATCAGCTTGGGAAAGCCGCACCCTGCTGGGTGGGGCCTTGATCTTGCTGGCAGCTTTGCTGTCGGTGGTCGGGCCAGGCCACAAGGCCGACTGAATGACCCAGCTGGCATGATGCACGCCAGACACCACAACCTCTGAAAGCACCCCATGAGCCTGTATGACTTGGAAGCCCTTGGCATTGACAACCAGCCCGTGGGCTTGTCCCGATTCAAAGGTCAGGTGATGCTGATCGTCAACACCGCCAGTGCCTGCGGCTTCACGCCCCAATTCGCCGGGCTGGAAAAGCTGCACAAAACCTACGGCGACAAAGGCTTGGCGGTTCTGGGCTTTCCCTGCAACCAATTCGCCAGCCAGGACCCAGGCGATGACGCCCAGATTGCCAACTTTTGCCAGAAAAACTACGGCGTGAGCTTTCAGATGATGAGCAAGATCAAGGTCAACGGTGAACACGCCCACCCGCTGTACCAATGGCTGACCGCCGAAGCCCCTGGCATTCTGGGCAGCAAGGCCATCAAGTGGAACTTCACCAAATTTCTGGTCGGCAAGGACGGGCGCGTGATCAAGCGCTACGCACCGCAAGATGCACCGGAGAAGATGGCCAAGGACATTGAGGCCGCTTTGGCGGCAACTTAATGGTGTTTTGATGGCAAATTGATGGTGGTTTGATAGCAAGCGACTGGCTCAGCACCCTGCGCATTGGTCTGAAAGACTTGCCAACGGGTCTGTGTCATCGGCCCCAAGCCCACTCAGACTGCTCGGCTCAAACCCACCAGGTCAGCCCCACCAGCCACACCAACAGGGCCGCAGCACCCCACATCAGCAGCCGGGTGCGCAGCTGCAGCACATCGACGGCGCTGACCAGCCGGGCATTTTGTTCAGCCAACTCGGCCAGGGTTTCGGTCAGCTCGCGCTGGGTTTGGGCCTGGAGGTCAATCTGGCCTTGCGCGGCAATCAGGGCATTTTTGAGTTCGCCCAAACTTGGCACGGTGCTCACCGGGGTTGCCGTGGCAGGGGTGCCTGCTTGGCCTGGAGACTGAGGCGGCTGACGCTCCATCAACTTGCGCGCGGCTTTGAGCACCGTGGGGGCGTGTTCGATCACATCGCCCCAGGGAATTACTTTGAGCGCCATCAACCAAGGTATCGCCATCGTCTTGTCCTTTGTTTGCGCTTAACACGCGCAGTCTGCCATCCAGTATTGATACTACCCCTGCGGGCATTTCGGCGCCTCCTGACACAGGCCTTGCCAGATGGGCAAAAGGACTTTGGGGTGGCTGACGATGCTGGTCAGCGAACCCCGCGTGGCCAGCGGCTTGGGCGTGTGCAGCCCAGCGGTAGCGCACTGCAACGACTTGCTGGACCTGCAACTGGTGCGCCGCCTGCGGCAGCCCTGGATGGCCATCGACATCAACCGCTCTACGACACCCACCCTGAGTAACGGCTTTCCGATGCGCTAGGGCACGCAGGCGATCGGGCTGGTGGAATTGATGGAGAAGTTGATGCTGCTGTTGCGCGCTGGCTGAGGACCCTGCCTGCCCTTTTTTGTCAGGTTTGGGATCCCGGCGCGGAATTTCAGGCGGGTGATGCACCGCCGTGTGATCAGTCCGTGCTGATCGCCTCGTCCAGCAACTCCACCCAATGCCGAACCGGCAGGCCGCTGCCGCTTTGAAGGTGGGTGATGCAGCCGATGTTGGCGCTTAAAACGCCCTGGGGTTCCAATGCGTTCAAGTGGCCCAACTTGCGGTCGCGCAGCTGTTTGGACAGCGCCGGGTTGAGCACGCTGTAAGTGCCCGCTGAGCCGCAGCACAGGTGCGACTCGTTGGCGGTGACCTTGATCTGAAAACCCAGATCGCCCAAATGCTTTTCAACGCCCCCTTTGAGCTGCTGGCCATGTTGCAGCGTGCAAGGCGGGTGATAGGCCTGCAGGCCTGCAGCTTGAAGGGCTTCGGGCTTGATCTTGGCTTGGAGCAGCGGCACCAGCTCAGGCAGCAACTCGCTCAGGTCGCGGGTCAAGGCGCCGATGCGTGCGGCCTTGTCGGCGTAAGCCAGGTCGTCTTTCAGCGCATGGCCGTAGTCTTTGACCATCACCCCGCAACCGGAGGCATTCATCACGATCGCCTCGACTTCGCCACTTTCCACCAGTGGCCACCAGGCGTCGATGTTGGCGCGCATGTGGTCTTTGCCGCCTTCATGGTCATTCAGGTGGAACTTGAGCGCGCCGCAGCACCCGGCCTTGGGCGCGGTCACGGTTTGGATGCCGCAAGCATCGAGCACGCGGGCGGTGGCGGTGTTGATGTTGGGGCTCATGCTCGGCTGCACGCACCCGGCCAGCATCAGCACCTTGCGGGCGTGTTGCGCGGTGGGCCAGGCACCGGCGTTTTGTGGTGCAGGCACTTTGGCCTTCAGAGTGGCGGGCAGCAGGCCGCGCACCATCTGGCCCATCTTCATGGCCGGGGCAAACAGGGGCGAAGGCAGGCCTTCTTTGAGGGCCCAGCGCAACAGTTTTTCACTGGCCGGGCGCTCGACTTTGGCGTCCACCAGCTTGCGGCCGATGTCGACCAAGTGGCCATATTGCACGCCGCTGGGACAGGTGCTTTCGCAGTTGCGGCAGGTCAGGCAACGGTCCAGGTGCATTTGTGTTTTGCGCGTGGGTGTTTCACCTTCCAGCACCTGCTTGATCAAGTAGATGCGGCCACGCGGGCCATCCAGCTCGTCCCCCAAAAGTTGGTAGGTGGGGCAGGTGGCCGTACAAAAGCCACAGTGCACACACTTGCGCAAAATGGCTTCTGCCTCCAGGCCTTCAGGGGTGTTTTGGTATTCGGGGGCGAGCTTGGTTTGCATGGTGGTCGTCCCGGATCAGATGGGTTGCAGTCGGCCGGTGGCGAAAACGCCTTTGGGGTCGAACTGTTGCTGCAGTTGTTGTTGAATGCGTTGCTGTACCGCATCAAGCGGGGTGCTCACACCGGCGGCCTTGTCGAGTGAGGCATGGGCTGCGCTGGCGCGGAACAAAGTGGCGTGTCCCCCCACCGATTGCGCCAGCTCACGCAAGGCCACCGCCGCAGACGAGGGCGCCCAAAGCCAGCGCTGTGCCCCTTGCCACTCTGTGTAGAAAGGGTAGGGTAAATCCAGCACCGGTGCGGTTTGCGGCAGCGACAAACGCCACAAGCAAACATCGGGGCTAGGGGCTTCAAAAAAGGCCAAGCTTTGATCAGCGCTGGCGCGCCAATCTTGCACGGCTTCTGCCTTGTCCATCTGCTGCACCTGCGCGCCCAGCGCCAGAGCATCGGCGCTCATCTTGACCTTGGCCGACTGCACCGCCGCCACGGCGCCACGCAGGCGCACAAACAAATAGTCGGCCACCGGCTGGGCCATGGTGTCGCGCACCCAGGCACTGGCATTCAGGGGCAAGGGCTGCCCCCCCCAACGGTGCAACAAGTCGAGCGCCGGGCCTTGGGCCAAACCCACGATCATCAAGCTCGCCTCGGCCGGGGCCACGGGCAAGACCTTCAGGCTGACCTCGGTGATCAGGCCCAGCGTGCCCCAGCTGCCCGCCATCAGGCGGCTGACGTCGTAACCGGCCACGTTCTTCATGACCTGGCCACCAAACGTGAGGTGCTCGCCCAGACCGTTGATGAAGCGCGCACCCAGCACATAGTCACGCACTGCGCCGACCGTAGCGCGGGCCGGACCGCTCAGGCCCGCGGCCACCATGCCGCCCACGGTCGCACCTTCGCCAAAATGCGGCGGTTCAAACGCCAGGCACTGGCCTTTTTCAGCCAACGCAGATTCCAGCTCGGCCAGTGGCGTGCCGCATCGCACAGTCACCACCAGCTCACTGGGCTCATAGCTCACGATGCCGCGATAGCCGCGGGTGTCCAGCACCTCACCCGTGAGGCTATGGCCCCAGAAGTCTTTGGTGCCACCACCACGCAGGCGCAAAGTGCGCCCCTGGCCAGCAGCAGCGCGTACGGCGTCGATGAGGAAATTGAGTTCAGCGTCCATGAAAAGGATGGTAACTCCCAGCCTGTGGCCGCAGTGTGAATTTTTTGAATGAAAGGCTTGCTGGAAATTGGAGGGCGCTCAGCCGTGGAAATAATTCACCGCCAGCCCGGGCACGGCCACCCGAAGCGCAAAAATACAACCCGCCTGAGGGTACTGCGCCAACTCTGCGGCGCTGCGGCCCTGGCGAGATGTGGTGATGAACAGGGTTTTCAGGTCGGGTCCGCCAAAGCAGGGCATGGTCGGGCAGGGCACTGGCGTTTTCACTTCGGCCAGTACTTCACCCGCAGACGACAGGCGCAGCAGCCGCTGACCTTCGTATTGGGCGGACCAGTAAGCGCCTTCGGCATCCACCGCCGCACCGTCGGGGCGGCCGCCATAGGGGGCTGCATCGCCCCAGGCCCAGCCCGTTGGTTTGGGCGTCATCTGGTGAAACAATCGCTCGCCTGACAATTGGCCGCTGACCGGGTCAACGTCAAACGCCCGCACACGGTGCGCGGCGGTGTCGGCCCAGTACAGGGTTCGACCATCGGGTGACCAGGCCAGACCATTGGCGGTGGTCACGCCGTGCAGCATGCGGTGCAGCCCGTGCCCATTCAGCCTGTAGAGCACACCCAGCGGCTGGTCTTTGGGCTCGTACAGCGTGCCAGCCCAGAAGTGGCCTTGTGGATCGCATCGGCCATCGTTGAAGCGCAATCGCGTGCTGTCGTAGGGCGCAACGGTGAGCTGTTGCAAATCGCCATGCCAAGTGCGTGCCAGATAAATCCCATCGCGCAAAGCCATGACCAGACCGCCACCTTGCACAGGCGCAATGCAGCCAGGCTCTTGCGCCAAGGGCCAGTATTCGACCTCACCTTGTGCCTGCAGACCCAGCACCGCCACCCGCCCAATGCGCCGGGCAGGAATATCAACCCAATAAAGACGCGATTCGCCAGAATGCCAAAATGGCGACTCGCTCAGGCCATCGGGCTCAGTGGTCACGGCTTGCCAATCGGGCGAAACAAGGGGTGTCATTGCGTCAGGTCTTTCAAATGCAAGCGTCTATTTTGCCCGTGCAGGCCCTGTCAAAATGCCAGGACCCG
>NZ_JBIKHV010000169.1:0-3271 GCF_044361985.1 Limnohabitans sp.
CCGCACCATGGCCGCAATGTCCTGGGCCAAAGGCCCCAATTCGTCGGGCCGGTACACCATGTAGAAGGTGCGTTGCAGGGGCGGGTAGGCCTGGCCCTGATGCCGCAAAGCCGTCAGGGGCACACACTTCAGGTGCATGGCGTGGTAGCGCGACTGCCACAGGCACAAAGGGGTTGTGAGGGCAATGCCCAAATCTTCGCGCACCAAGCTCAGCAAGGGGTCGGTCGCGTCAAATTCAAACACCTGCTCGATTTCGGGGTCGTGGCGGGCCAGGTAGGCATCGACCAACGCCCCCATTTTGGAGCGGGTGCTGTAATGCATGAAGGGCCGCAAACCACTGAGCTGGTGCAAGGACGCCAGAGGCGGCAGCGGGAAGTCCGCGGGCACGGCCAGCAAGAACTGTTCTGAAAACAAGGCCAAGTATTCACGCCCGGCGGCGGGTTTGGGATCGTCGGTGGTGATCAGCACGTCCAGCTGGTGGTTGTCAAACTGCTTGGCCAGGCCCGGGTTGATGCCCGACACCAGGCGCAACCGCTGCACACGACCGGCCAAGCCCCGCACCATTTGCGGGCCAATCGTGGCGGCAAAGGAGTCCACGCACCCGAGCCGCAACAAGCTCCTTTTGCTGCGGCTCAGGGCACGCACCGTCTCGGTCATGTGGCTGGCCCGCGAGAGCAGGTCACGCGCCTGCTCATACAGGCGCTGACCAGACGCCGTTGGGTGGGCTGGCCGCGTGGCCCGGTCGAGCAGTGAGGCACCCAGCGACTCCTCCAGTTGCCGCACATGTTGGGACACGCCCGCCTGGGAAATGCCAAGCCGCAGCGCCGCCGCCGACACAGAGCCGGTTTCCACCAAGGCCACCCAGCTGCCCAGCTGTTCCCAGGAGGGGGGGACCACTTTGTCTGAAGCACGTTTTTTCATCGAAGGTTTGCGCGGCAGGGCCGGTCTGTATTGGTTTTTCTGATGCTCAGCATCAGAATTGGCGAAGGCTTGACCTGGTGGGGCTTTCCACACCACACTGTGCAACTGCAAAGCGCTGGATGCATGTTGCAAAAGGCTTTCGCTGACATTTTGACCGAACCCCCTCTTCACAAAGGAAAACCGATGAAACTCAATCGCCGACTGGTCTTGACCCTGGTGGCCTCCGCAGCCGTTCTCTCGGGTGCCGCCATCGCCCAACAACGCGTATTCTTTGGCATCGCCACAGGTGGAACGGGGGGCACGTATTACCCACTGGGCGGCATGCTGGCCCAGCTGATTTCCAACAAAGCCACCGTGGACGGCAAGAAAATCACCGCCACCGCTGAAGCCGCAGGCGCTTCGGTGGGCAACGCCAAACTGCTGGGCACCAAGGACATCGAGTCGGCCTTTGTGGCGGCCGACATTCTGGATGCGGCCTACAACGGCAAAGCCCAGTTTGCCAATGCGCCCCTGAAAAACCTGCGAGCCCTGGGTGCGTTGTACCCCGAGACCGTGCAGCTGATCACCCGCGCCGACTCGGGTATCAACGGCGTCAAGGACCTCAAGGGCAAAAGCATTTCTTCGGGTGCGCCCGGCTCCGGCCAGTACCAGTTGGTGACCGATTTGCTCAAGGTGCACGGCATGGCCCGCACCGATGTGAAAGAAGACAGCTCCTCGTTCACGCAGGCGGTGGACAAGATCAAGGACGGCAACTTGCACGCCACCTTGATCACGGGCGGTGTGCCCGTGGCGGCCGTGACCGATTTCGCGCAAAGCCATGCGCTGAAGATCATCCCGCTGTCCGGCCCCGAAGTGGCCACCTTGCTCAAGGAGCAGCCTTACTACACTCAGGTGCAATTGCCCGCCAACACCTACAAAGGCCAAACCGCTGCCGTGCCCACGCTGGCGGTGATGGCCATCTGGGCTACACACGATGGCGTGCCCGAGAACGTGGCCTACGAAGTGACCAAGGCGCTGTATGAGAACACTGCCATCATGGGCCAGGTGCATGTGCAGGGCAAAAATATCAACCTGAACACGGCCACATCCGTGGCCAGTGTGCCCCTGCATCCCGGTGCCTTGCGTTACTTCAAGGAAAAGGGCATCGCTAAGTGACAGACCCCAAGCGCCTCGCCCTGGTGGCGTGGGCGCTGGTGGCCTGCGCATTGGCTGCACCTGGGGTCGCAATGGCTTGCGAGCTGGTGCTGAGCGAACACCGCAGCGGCCGTGCCTTGACCCGCTTGCCCTTGAACCCGGCACACCCCGCTGCTGATGTGGGGTTCACCCACTCGGTGCTGGGCACGCCCGTGCTGGACCGCTATGTTTGGCGGCACAGCACGCAGGGCTGGCGCGCTTACTTGGTCGAAGAACGCTTTGAAGGTGAAGGCTATGGCCTGCCATCGGCAGCTGGGCCGGGCGAGCGCTTGTTGCGCGATGGTGCAGGCTGGCGTTTGCTGCTCGACAGGCTGGTCGAGCCTTTGGTGGTCTTGCCTTTGCCCGCCCAGTCGATGCGGCTGGTGCTGGCAGACGGACGTGAAGTTTTACTGGGCCAGCTGAGCCCCAAATCAATTGAAATGCGGGCTGAAAATTGCCCTTTGCCATGATGGAAAACCCATGAGTGCCAAACAGCAAGAAGTCGACCGCCTGATCGAGCAGTTTGACCCCGAATCGAGTTTCCGCCGCTTGGCCGGCTGGAGCGCCAAAGTGGTGATGGTCTTGTGTGCCGGCCTGTCGGCCTGGCACTTTTACACCGCTGGTTTTGGCCTTGAAAACGAAATCGCCCACCGCGCCATTCACCTGGCCGTGGTGTTGGGCTTGTGTTTTCTGGTGTTTCCACGTCAAAAACGCCTGCCCGGCCATTGGGAATGGACCGTGTCCATCGGGCTGGTGGGCTTTTACCTGTTCATGGGCTGGAGCTTGCTGGACAAGATCACCGAGCCCATCCCCGACGCCATGCGCTACACCTTCCTGGCGGTGCTGGTGGCCTTGGCAGGTTTGTCCTTGCCGTTCAAGCATTTTGACGGCAGCCACACCCACATTCCGTGGCGTGACTGGGTGTTTGCGGCGCTGGCTTCGGGCTTTTCGCTGTACTTGCTGGTGTTTTTTCAGCACATCTACATCGATCGCCCCGGCCAGCACACACCGCTGGACCTGATGATGGGCGTGATTGCGATTGCCATGGTGATCGAGGCCACGCGGCGCACCATGGGCATCTTCTTGCCGCTGCTGGCGATTGCAGCGATTTTTTACGGCTTGTTGGGGCCCTACTTGCCGGGCGGCCTGTCGCACCGGGGTTACAGCCTGTCGCGCA